>NZ_JAAQWY010000012.1:0-126088 GCF_012985765.1 Pseudomonas sp. WS 5071
GAGCACGAGGTCGGAAGCCTCGCGTTTGAATTCAGCAGAAAAGGAACGGCGTTGTTTGGTCATCTGACACCTCGATCTGGCGAGCATTCTCGCCTAAATGGGTGTCCGGTTTCATTAGACCACTACAGGGTGCGTTGCAGATACACAATCAAGGCCTTACTAAAATCCTGGAAAGTGAAGGGGAGTGGCCCCTTAGGCGGGGCGGGATAGCCTGTCTTCTCGAGGGCTTGCCGATGCGTTTCGAAGGTAAGAGCATGTTGGTTATCCCGTTGTGGTAACCAACTTCCGACGTCCCACACCGATGACGCCCACGATGTTGAAATTGGCAACGACTGAAAAATCGCTTGTTCCTGTGTAATAAAGCCCTCGATGCTCTGCCTTGCCCTAGACAGCGTCATCTGCGGCATCCTCCGTGTGCTGCCGGCAGCGCTCGATGGTAGCGCTTACCGCCAGGATGGTTGTCTGATGCTGGGCGAGGGGCCGGTTGTGAATGAGGTCACCGGCTTGTTCTGCCATATCAATGAACCGTTGGGCTTCTCGTTGCAACGCCTCTTTCACCTGCTCATGGCGGCCGTCAGCAAAGGGATGAAACTTCTTGCAGGTGTAGCAGGCATACACGGGATTGTAGGGGCAGTGCGTATGAACTGGCAGGGCACAGGCACCGATGTCCCCGATGTACTGCGTATCGATGACGCCGCGGATGGCTCTTTCTGCGACTGTATTTCGACGCTGGACGATTTCCCCGGTTAATAAACTGCGCATGATGCGCTGATAGGAAGGGCTCTTTCCGAGCGCTTTCTCTTTGATCCGGGCAATGTTGGGGGTTGCTGTGACATAGGCACGTGCCGCGACCGTGCTGTTGTGACCGAGCAGTTCGGCAATCATGCCTGCTGGAGTTCCCTGGTCCGCCAAACCTTGTCCGAGGTGATGACGCAGTAACATGGTTACCTGGTTCGGTTTGTCTATCCCGGCTTCGCGCAGCTCCTGTTTAAGGCCTGCACAGATTTTGGTTACCGAGAGGCGCCTTCCTTTGGAATTGACAAATAATGGTTCGCATTTGCTGCCAAAACGGCGTTGAATTTCCGAAACATGGCGGGAAATTTTTTCACCCAACCGCGTGGTTACTTTGCGGGGTCGTCGCTCAGGTCGGCGTTGACCAACCTTTTTTGCCATGGGGAGCCACAAAGTGTAGTACTTCTCAAGATTAGTGCTTTCAATGAGTTCAAAATCCGCAATATCAAGGGAATGGAACTGAATAGCTCGCGGTCCGAGTTCAAAACCCATGAGAAGCATCAAATTTAACTGGGCGTCCTCCCAAAGATCTGTTGGAGGTGCTCGTTCAATACGCTTGAGCAACCGAACTTCCTCATCAAGGTCAAAACCAGACTGCGAAAGAAAAATTCGCGCATATGGATCCACCCGGGCTGACTTTGTATCTTTTATTGTAAGGTAAGTATTTAGATCAAAACCTTTAATACCTCTATCAACCGCCCAACGATAAAATCTACGAAACCCTACAAGATCGTGTCTTGATTTTTTTAAGTCCTCAAGAACGGCTATTAGAAGGATTTTATCCCAAGGAAGTCCATTTGCTAGTTTAGTCCTAGATAAAACCTGAAGGGAATTTGCAAACATATGCGCTGTTCTTGGTGCATATTTTTCAAGCGCATAAGCCATAAAATTTTTGCTAATTGCCATGAGTTCAGAGTTAAATCGAAGATCAGTCCAATCAATTTTCATTGCAAGACCGCCGTCGTACCACGTCCAGACGCTCAATCGGGTATCGACGTACCTTGGCTGGTCATTAGTGCGAGTTCGAATAGCAACCTGAGCCGGGCCCTCAAATACGTAAGCCGGTAAAGAGGAGGAGGGTGAAGCCTGTTCTTGATCGGCTGATTTGGTCACGATGAACCTCCTTAACTGTCAAGTCGGCTCCAGGCTGCCGAGGCGCGCTGGGCGTTATGGCGGTTGGCCGACTCGGCTAGATAACGACTTGCATAACGGCGTGGCATCGCCGACGTATCAGACCAGCCGCAGACTCGTCGGAGTTCGTCCGTGGCGCGCTCGAGGTCATGCCCACGCTTCTCGACCAGGTAAGCCAAGAAACGGTCGGCGAAGGTGTGGCGAAAGTCATGCGCAGAAAGTGTAGGCAACAACCCCGGATGAGCCAGTTCAATGGTCAGAAACAGCCGATCGAGGACGTTAGACAACGCGCGAATCGACAGCGGGCGACCTCGGTCAGAGATGAACAAATAGCGGTACAGCAATTTCATTGGTCTGCCGTTACGTATGGGGCGCCGATCGCTCTGGATATAGCGCTCGTAGACCTCATACAACTGTGCGGAGATACCTACGGTCCGTCCGTGGGTTTTCAGCGCAGGCTCTTCAGCGCGCGGGTCACCTGGGTCATGTTCGCGATCATTGACGCTGACATAGGCATGATGTGAACCCTGATTGATATCCGTGGTGTAGAGCTTCAGAAGCTCACCGCGACGGATACCGGTCTCCAACAGCAATTCAATCATTAGCCAGTTGCGCAACTGCAATCGTTCTGGAAACGGATTTTCCGTAGTGCCCGGGCGAATCAGCGTGCGAATGATCTGGAGTTGCGTATCTGTCAGGCTGCGGTAACGAGTGCGGTCCGGCTGTGCATTGATGATATGGCTCTCAAAGCGCCGTTCAATGACATCGGCAACGTCTGCAAATACAGCCTCGATGTTTGCTAGGGAGGTTGAGTTTTGACGAGCACGCGGGATGTAACGGGTGACACACCAGGACAAGTATTGCTTCAGCAATCGTAGGTACTGGTCACGAGTACGCGGATCGATCTGCGGAAAAGGTGCCGTCGCAGCTGTGCCGATTCGGGCGATCAGATTATCGGCGTGACGGCCGCTTTGGAGCCAGATGGCGTAACCATCTAGCAAAGCCAAAATCGCCTCAAAGTGGCAGGCCAAGATGGCCTCATCGATATCCAGATCTCTGGTATTGGCATAGGTATAGAAAGCCTGGATCGCGCGCAGATGTGCCGCCGCAGTGTTGTAAGCGCGGTATCTGAGCTTGAGTTGAACGTAGATGAACGGGACAAGCATGGGCAATGGCGCCGCATCTCCGGTCTGCACGAGCAGCGGTACACGCTGACCGGATGAGTAACGGCACTGAATCAGCTTCATCGGCAGCCACCTCATTCAATGTCTCACCATGAACACGAAGTACATGGCCCGTTGAGAGCGTGGACGTCAGAAGCAGGTTTGTCGAATCAGTAGCTTAGGCAGCTCATGAACATCTATGACATGACCTGTCGTTTAACATAATATACATTATGCGAACCTAAGTATTGGGGTGTCAGGGTCAGTGGAGGCTGCTTTTGAACAGGCAAATAAGTATTTCAGGTGCTGGAAACCAACGTTGGACTTTCGCCTGCCAATCCACTGCCGCTGGTTGCCCAATGATCAAGCTAATAAAATGGTCTTCTTCACGATGACACGCTGGCCGTTGAAAAATTTGCAGCCTACTAGATCGCAGTGCTTCAAACCTTCGATCAACCGTGCGACGCTTATAACCCTCAGACGTCCAGCTCAACTTTGGTCGTCGAAACCTTTCAATTACAAGGGTGAGTTACTCATGAAATACAGCCTGACATTCATGCATCCCAATGCCCATGATTCACGGGAATCTGATTTCTACACATTGGAAATCGATGCTCAGTCAGCACCTCAAAGCCTCAGTGATTTCAATGGAGGAACAGCTAAGGCTTACGCTGGTTACCAGACTTCCGATGATACGTTCATCATCAAAGCCGACCCGCACAATGACGATACTATCGAGCTATGGGGGCACAACACGCCGGTATGGAATGTTTGGCAAAACACGAGCAACCTGAATCTTGGCGGCAAAGTCACAGTTAACGAGTCCGGAAAACACTATTCATCCATAGAAGCAAAGATCACCAGGCGCAGCTGGTAGCCTTCATGCTTATATATGAAAGAATTTTCGCAGACGCGAAAGGTATAAGGAGCGTTTAGTTCTCCCTCGCCCGAGAAAACAACTTAAAAATATAACTAAACTAAATGTCTGTTTAGTTTAGTTATATATATGGCGGAGGAATTTACTGCCTCCTCCACCCTTACACACGCCACACAACGCAGCGCTCAATACGTCTAACCTAGCTATCCGCACGCCTCAAGAATGCGAAGATCCATCGTTGGTCAATTGCTTTGGTCCCGCGATCAGCCAGGCCAGTAACCCCAGCAACGGGACGAAAATCAATACTGCAACCCACATGCAACGGCTGTTCACGTTGGCACCGCTCTTGAGGACGCTCTTGATTGCCCACAACTCCAACAGGAGAACGACGACTGCCAATGCCACCCAGATGTATTCAATTTGCATGCTTAACCTCCCAAGTTGTTGTGCATTAGGCGGCTGATGCGCATGAGGGTTCATTAAATTCACGTTGAGCGTGTGCTCACAGGATGAAGCGATCTGTGGCGTTACGGCGCTCGTTGTCATCACGCATGTCGTAACTGACGGTGGTTGCGATGTTGGCGTGGTGCGCCAGTTTTTGTGCAATGGATACGTCGTACTCCTCAATCACACGGGTAATGAAGGAGCGACGGAAGTCGTGGGGCATGATGTTGACCCCTACTTGCTTGCCGCGCTGTTTGGCAATGTAGTAGATCGCGTGCTTGGTAATGCGCTCGCGGGTGATGTGGTTGCCGCGACGAATGCGGTTGAACAGGAAGTCGTCGTCACTTACGCCTTCCGGCAAATGTGCGCGACGAAACGCCAACCATGCTTCGAGTTTTTCAAACGCCCAGGCCGGTGCGAATTTGATCAACTCCTTGTTACCTTTGCCCATCACTTGCAAGCTGCGCTCGGCCACATTGATCTGGCTCAGGTCCATGTTCACGGACTCTGATTTGCGCATCCCGGAGCCGTACAAAATGGCAATGATCGCTGCATCGCGTAACCCTTGCGGGCGCGGATCGGCAGCACAAACGTCCATCAACTCGCGAATCAACGTACGGCGCAAGTTACGCCCTTTACTCAGGCGTGTGCCCCCGCCCGCCTTCACTGCCCGGATTTTCAGCAGATGATCCTGTGTGATCAGGCTTTGTTGCCACGCCTGATTCATCACCCCGCGGATAGCATTGACGTACAGCGAAGAAGTGTTTGGCGCATAACCATCGGCGCGCAGCGCAGCAACGAGCGCGGTGATATGCCCAGGCTGCAAATGGTGCCAGGGGAACTCGTCAATGGTGACGTCTTCAACACCCAAACGGTCCGCCGCATCTTGCAACACATAGCGCATGGTTTGCCGGCTGGACGGTGCCAGGCGCTCAAGGTAGAGCACCACGGGTGCTTGAACATCATGTAGAGGGCTAACGTTAACCAACGGTGTTACGGGTTCGGAAGTCGACAAAACCAATCTCGATACGGTTTGAAACAAGCCCGCAATATACCGCATCGACAGCGTTTTTCTGACCCGGTGTCTCGCCGATTAAAATCCCCGCGCCAACAGGGTTGCCACACCCAGCAGCAGGATGGCAGTGACTCTCTGTACGATGCGCTGGCGTTCCGGGCTTCGCAGGACTTGACGAATACGCTGTCCGAAATAGCAATACAGGCACCCGCTGGCGAATTGCAGCAACAAGAAGGCTAACCCGAGTGCGGCCACGTCGAGCACCCGAATTTCGCCCCCCTGCCCTGCAAATTGCGGAAATACTGCACTGAACATGACGATGGTTTTCGGATTCGAAAAGCCGGTCAGCAGGCCTTTGCCGAAACGGTCCGCAAACCCGCTGGCCAATGGTGCATGCGCGTCGTGCAGTGAAACCCCGTGACTGGTCCATTGCCGATACGCCAGATACAGCAAATAAGCGACGCCGATGTATTGAATCGCACGCGTTATTAACACATTGCCCTTAACCAGTTCTGCAAACCCCACGGCGAAAATCAACATCGACACCAGATACGCGGCACTCGCGCCCAACTGTACTGGCATAGAGCGCTTGAGCCCCTCCTGCATGCCAAACCCCATCAACAACAGGGTCATGGGGCCGGGGCTGAACGTCATGGTCGCGCAAAAAACCAAAAAATAGGCAAACGAAGTCAAGGTCAATTGAGTAGCCATACAGCGTTTTTCACCCTTAAACACATTGCCCGAACGTGTGCGGGCGGTCAGGCAGTGTGTGCAATCGCCAGCGCTGAGGACAGGTAAAGCCGAGGCAAACATTACCGGTCTTTACTGGTAGCATGACCGGCTAAGTTCGAGGCCGTTATGTCCATTTCCCGTATCGAATTCCAACCCGGCACTTCCAAAGTGCAGCAAATTGTTAGCGCACTGACCCAGGCCATCGATGAAGGATTGCTAAGCCCCGGTAGCAAGTTGCCATCTGTGCGCGAAATGACACTCGTGTTGGGCGTCAGCAAATTCACCCTGATCGAGGCGCTGGATCGCCTGCGCGGACAAGCACGCATCACCTCCAGCCAGGGCCTAGGGTATTTTGTAGCATCCAGGCCGATGACCGCCGCCACGGCGCCTGTTGACCTGTTACCCAACGATCTGACCAGCGTCCTGCGACGCTCACTGATCGGCGCCAGCGCAGCCTTGCGACCCGGCGGCGGGCACTTGCCTGAACAATGGCTTGAGGCCAGCACGCTGCGCGCCAGTCTGCGCGCCGTCAGCCGCTCCCCGCTGCTGCGGTTAACAGGTTACGGCGACCTCGCGGGTTATCTGCCACTGCGCCAGGCGTTGCAGCGAAAGCTGGCAGCACAGGGGCTGGACGTTGCGCTTGAACAGATCATCACCACCAGTAATACGGTGCAGGCGCTCGACATGGTGTTGCGCTTGCGCCTGCGGCCGGGTGATACCGTGTTGTTGGACACGCCCTGCTACTTCAACTTCCACGCCAATCTGGCGTTACACGGGGTTCGTGTTGTCACACTGGAACGCACGGCTCAGGGGTTGGATGTGCAGGCACTGGAAGCGCTGCTGGGGACACACCGACCAAGCGTCTACCTGACCACCAGCGTATTGCAAAACCCCACCGGCCATTCGTTTACACCCGCTCAGGCTTACGAACTGCTGGAACTGACCAAACGTTACAACTGCCACATCATCGAGGATGATCTGTATGGCGATTTGCATCCCGAGCCGCCGCCGCGCTTGTCGACATTGGCGGGGTTAGACCACGTGACATACCTCAGCGGTTTCTCCAAAACCCTCAGCGCCAATCTACGAGTCAGTTTCGTTGTGACCTCACCGCAAATGGCTGCCAACCTCACGCACATGAAGTTGATGTGTGGCGGTATTACCTGCGAAATGGTGGAACAGACGCTGTATTCGATGCTCGCCGATGGCAGTTACCACAAACACCGAAAGCGGGTTGTGCACCGGCTAATGAGCGCCGGTGCACGGGTTGCAGCAGGGTTGCAACAGGTCGGAATGAGCCTGAGTGTGCCCTACACGGGCGGGCTGTTTATCTGGGCCACGTTGCCGCCAGGTCTGGATGCCGAAAGGCTCGCCCAGGCCGGGCTCAAGCAAGACTTGGTACTCGCCCCAGGAACGCTGTTCGGCTATGGGCCGCAGCTGACACGCTGCCTGCGCTTCAACGTGGCCCATACCGACGACCCGCAGGTCATGACCGCCGTGCATTCGGTGCTATTCACCGCAGCTTGAGCGGATCGACCAGCCCTGCAGCGATCGCCATGCCCACCAGATCAGGTAAATGGTGCGCCTGCATGCGCTTCATCACCCGCGACCGATACAGATCGATGGTCTTGACGCTCACAGCCAGCAGCTCGGCTATTTCGCGGGTCGTATAGCCCTTGACCAACGGCATCAACACATCACGCTCCCTGGGGGTCAGGCTGTTCAGGCGCGCTTGCACCTCGCTCAGCTCCTGGCTGGCGACCTGTTGCGGGGTACGGGCATTCAACGCTTGCTGCACGCTATCGAGTAGCAACTGCTCGTTGTAGGGTTTCTCGATGAAATCATGGGCACCTGCCTTGAACGCACGTACCACAATCGGCACGTCAGCATGCCCGCTGACAAAAATCACTGGCATCGTGATGCCGCGCTCCCTGAGGGCTTGCTGCACATGCAGTCCGCCCATGGACGGCATGCGCACATCCAGCAACACGCACGCGTTCAGGCTCGGGTCACAGGCCTGCAAAAACGCGTGTCCACTGGTGAATGGCAGCGCGTGCAGGCCGACCGATTCCAGCAACCAGACGGTTGAATCGAGCATGCCCTGATCGTCATCGACCACATACACCCTGGGCTGCATTGAAGTTGTCATTGCTCAGTCACTCTCTTGTTTTTGTTCGGGTGGCTGGGCCGCCCCCATCAACGGTAAGTTACAACACATCAACAGGCCGTGAGGTTGCGGATGCGCTTCAAGCTCCCCACCCAAGCCCTCGATGATACTGCGGCTCATGGACAAGCCCAGGCCAAGGCCGTCGGCCTTGCTGGTGTAAAACGGGGTAAATAAGTGCTGCAACTGCGCCTCACTGACCCCCGGCCCCTGATCAAGCACGCTGATTTGCAAACGTAAGGCCCCTAAAGGTTGTGCCTGCAAGCGGATGCACGAAGGCTCTGTGGGACGACGCTCGCCATTGGCGTCGATGGCATTACGCAGCAGGTTGAGCAGCACTTGCTCCAGCAGAACCTGGTCGGCATACACCCGCGGCAAATCAGCCGGTATTTCTTGCTCAATCGTCACCTTGCGGGCGCTGGCTTCCCAGGCACACAAGCTGACAGCCCGGCGCATCACCTCACTGACATCCAGTGCCTGCACGTTACGTCGACCTTTACGCAAAAAACTGCGCAAGCGCTTAATCACTTCGCAAGCATGGTTGGCATGCAGGGTGATGCGCTCCAGCCCTTGCGCAACCCGTTCAGCGGCTTGCGGATTACTGTTCAACGCGTGCAAATAACGCTGACTGGCACTCGCATAATTGACCACGGCGGCCAACGGCTGATTGATCTCGTGGGCGATGCCGGACGCCAACTCGCCCAGTGTCACCAAGCGTGCCGTATGCGCCATTTCTTCTTGGTGCTGACGCTGCTGGGCTTCGCGCAACTCACGCTCGCGCATGTCACGCGCCACCAATGAAAAGAAGCGCTCCCCGGCAGTTGAGCGGTGCGCCAGTAACAGCAGCGATACCGGCACGGAAGGGTCGTCATTCAAAGGCAGCAAACGCGTTTCAGTGCTCCACAGGCCCTCCTGCTCAGCGCGGCTCCAACCCATAGCATCGAGCTGCAACACATCTTGCCGACTCAAGAATGCACTCAGCGCAGGCATCCCGGCCGAGGGCGCCAGCCCCAAAATTCGGCGTGCCGCCGGGTTGAGGTAGGACACCCCGCCCTGCGGGTCGATGAACAGCACAGGGTCCGGATTGGCCTCAACCACCTCGGCCAGGCGTCGCTTGTTCTCTTCGGCCTGAACCCTGGCGGTGATATCACGGGACACGCTGACGACTTCCACCACCGCACCGGTATAGGTTTCACGAATGGCCCGGCTCGCGGTTTCAAACCACAGGTAATGCCCGCCCTGATGGCGAATGCGGTAGGTCATGGTGTAGTAACCGTCTGCGTGCAAAGCATCCCGTGCCTGATGAATCACGTCCGACAAATCGTCAGGGTGAAACAGGCGTTGCGCCCGGGTCCCGCGCAGGACTTCGGGCCAATAACCAAGCAGCGTCCACGAGGCTGGCGAGGCATCCAGAAAGCGCCCGTCGGGGGTATGACGCGAAATCAGGTCGGTGGTGTTTTCAGTGATCAACCGGTACAAGCGCCTTGCTTTGGCGGCCTCCCGTTCGGCCATCCATTCCTGACTGGCCTCCCGACCACGCGCCAGCACACAGTGGCTGGCCATGTCCGGAATCAGCGTCCACAGCCATACGTGTTCCTGGCATTGGGCTTCCACGTGTTCAATCGCCCGCTGCTGTTGCAGGCACGCGCGCACCAGCTCGGGCAGATTATTGGGCAGCCAGGCGCGTACCTGCTCCCGTGGCGCACCCGCCAGCAAGGCGTCCAGCGCCGGGTTGACGGTGAGCGGCGAGCCCTCTGCGTCGAGGATCACAGAAGGTTGCGGATCATGCAGCATGAGCGACACAGGCATAGGATTCCCTGAACACCATCTATATAGAATAACTACTATATTGCTTAGGTATTACTTCCATATCAAACCCGGAGTGGGCTATAAATCGTGCCGGACATCAAACTGACCCACTCGCCACTGGCAGAGCGGGCAGCCATAGAGCTAACAATCAGCCACCGGAATGACCCATATGTCGATTTTTGAGCAAGGCCTCGGGCCTGCCGCTGTCAATCATACTGCCCTCTCCCCGCTCGGCTTCATCGAACGCACTGCCAGCGTCTACCCCCACTACCCTGCCGTGATCCATGGTTCGATTCGTCGTACCTGGTCGCAGACGTACAGCCGTTGCCGACGTCTGGCCTGTGCATTGGCCGGGCGCGGTATTGGCAAGAACGATACCGTGGCCGTGATGCTGCCCAATATTCCGGCGATGCTGGAAGCCCACTTTGCCGTGCCCATGATCGGCGCCGTGCTCAATGCACTGAATGTACGCCTTGACGCGGAAGCCATCGCCTTCATGCTGGCCCATGGCGAAGCCAAGGTACTGATCGCCGACCGGGAATTCCATGACGTGGTGCATGCCGCTGTGGCCATGCTCGATCACCCGCCGCTGGTCATTGATGTCGATGACCCGGAATACGGCGAGGGCCAGCCGGTCAGCGCGCTGGATTACGAAGCGCTGCTGGCTGAGGGCGACCCGGATTACGCCTGGCAATGGCCCGACAACGAATGGGACGCCATCGCCCTCAATTACACTTCCGGCACCACTGGCAATCCCAAGGGCGTGGTGTATCACCATCGCGGCGCGTATTTGAGCTCGCTGGGCAACCAGATGATCTGGGCTATGGGCAACCACCCCGTGTATTTGTGGACCTTGCCGATGTTCCATTGCAACGGTTGGTGCTACCCGTGGGTCATTACGGCTTTGGCGGGCGTGCATGTGTTCCTGCGCCGGGTGGACCCGCAAAAAATCCTCACCCTGATTCGCGAGCACCAAGTTACCCACCTCAGCGGCGCCCCCATTGTGCTCAATGCATTGGTGAACATGCCGGAATCGGCCAAGGCGGCTATCGATCACCCCGTGCACGCGTTGGTGGCCGGTGCGGCGCCGCCTGCCAAAGTGATCGGCGCCGTCGAAGAAATGGGCATCAAAGTCACCCACGTGTACGGCCTGACTGAAGTCTATGGGCCGGTGACCATCTGCGCCTGGCATGACACGTGGGATGAACAGCCCCTGGCAGAGCGTGCCCAAATCAAGTCGCGCCAGGGGGTGCGTTACCCGACCCTCGAAGGGCTGATGGTGGCCGACCCGAAAACCCTCGAGCCAACACCGCGCGATGGCGAAACGATGGGCGAGATTTTCATGCGCGGCAACACCGTCATGAAGGGCTACCTGAAAAACCCCAGCGCCACAGCCGAAGCCTTTGAGGGTGGCTGGTTCCATACCGGCGACCTGGCGGTGTGCCACCCGGACGGCTATGTTGAAATCCGGGACCGCTTGAAGGACATCATTATTTCCGGGGGTGAAAACATCTCCACCATCGAAGTCGAGGGCGTGTTGTATCGCCACCCCGGCGTGATGGAAGCTGCCGTGGTGGCGCGCCCGGATGAGAAATGGGGGGAAACCCCGTGTGCATTTATCACCCTCAAGGCCGATCATGACCATGTGCGCGAAGCGGACATTATGGGCTTTTGCCGTGAACACCTGGCGGGGTTCAAGGTGCCGCGTACCGTCATCTTCACCCTGTTGCCGAAGACGTCCACGGGTAAAGTCCAGAAGTACGTGCTGCGTGACATGGCCAAAGCCCTTTAGTCAGGCGCAGATCGCTTCCATTCCATGAGCTGCAACGAGGTTTCGTGATGCCTGAATTCAATGCTCCACTGCGCGACATGCGCTTTGTACTGCACGAAGTGTTTGACGCCCCTGCCCTATGGGCACGTTTGCCTGCGCTGGCTGACCACGTCGATGCCGACACGGCGGACGCGATTCTTGAAGAAGCCGCCAAAGTCACCGGCCAATTGATCGCGCCGCTCAATCGCAGCGGCGATGAAGAAGGCGCCCAATGGCACGCTGGCAACGTCACCACACCGAGCGGATTCAAAGCCGCCTACAGCATGTACATAGAAGGTGGCTGGGTGGGGTTGTCCGGCAACCCGGAATATGGCGGCCTGGGCATGCCAAAAATGCTCGCCGTACAATTTGAAGAAATGCTCTACGCCGCCAACTCCAGCTTTGCGCTGTACTCGGCGCTCAGCGCCGGCGCGTGCCTGGCCATTGACGCCCATGCCACTCAATCCCTGAAAAACATCTACCTGCCGCCGATGTACGAAGGCCGCTGGGCGGGCTCCATGTGCCTGACCGAGGCCCATGCCGGTACTGACTTAGGCATCATCCGTACCCGCGCCGAGCCACAACCCGACGGCAGCTTCCTCATCAGCGGCAGCAAGATCTTCATCACCGGCGGCGATCAGGACCTGACCGAAAACATCGTGCACCTGGTGCTGGCCAAGCTGCCGGACGCGCCCCCGGGCCCCAAGGGAATCTCGTTATTCCTGGTGCCCAAAATACGGGTCAATGACGATGGCAGCCTCGGGGATGCTAACGCCGTCACTTGCGGCTCGATCGAACACAAGATGGGCATCAAAGCCTCTTCCACCTGCGTGATGAACTTCGATGGCGCAACGGGCTGGTTGATCGGTGAGGCCAACAAAGGCCTGGCCGCGATGTTCACCATGATGAATTACGAGCGCCTGTCGATAGGCATTCAAGGCATCGGCTGTGCCGAAACGTCTTATCAGAATGCCCGCACTTACGCCCGTGAGCGCCTGCAAAGTCGCGCTCCCACTGGCAAAACGGCGCCTGACAAAGTGGCCGACCCGATTATCGTCCACCCGGACGTACGGCGCATGCTGCTGAGCATGAAGGCCATGACCGAGGGCGGCCGGGCTTTTGCCAGCTATGTAGGTCAGCAACTGGACCTGTCCAAGTTTTCGGATGACCCACAGGAACAGGAGCAAGCCAGCACATTGGTGGCGTTACTCACCCCCGTCGCCAAAGCGTTTTTCACGGACACCGGGCTCGACAGCTGCGTACTCGGCCAGCAAGTGTTCGGCGGTCACGGCTATATCCGTGAATGGGGACAGGAACAGTTAGTGCGTGATGTGCGAATTGCACAAATTTATGAAGGCACCAACGGCATTCAGGCGCTGGATTTGCTCGGGCGCAAAGTGGTCGCCAACGGCGGTGCAGCCTTGCGGTTGTTCACTGGCCAGATTCGACAGTTCGCCAGCCAGCCCGGCAAGCCTTATGGCCCCGAACTGACCGACGCGGTGCAGCGCCTTGAAGACGTGACCGATTGGCTTCTGACTCGGGCCGCGAGTAACCCCAACGAAATCGGGGCGGCGTCGGTGGAGTATCTGCACCTGTTCGGTTATGTGGCCTACGCCTGGCTGTGGGCGCGCATGGCCGACGTGGCCCAAACGTCCATGGACGCTGATCCACCGTTCTACCGTGCCAAAAAGGCAACCGCACGGTTTTACTTCACCCGCTTGCTGCCGCGCATCTTAAGCCTGGAGCAATCGATACGCGCGGGAAGCGAACCTCTGTTTGAGCTAGACGCTGCCAGTTTCTGACCCAAAAAAACGGCGGCCTGTTCAAGGCCGCCGTCAGTGGTTCAGAGGCTCACTTCATCCAAGTAAAGCACCTCTCGGTGCTCGACCAAATCGGCCGCGGCGGCGGCCATTTTCTGGTAATGATCAGTTTTTTGGTGAAAATCAATCGCGGCCTGATCCGTCCAGCCCTCCATAAACACAAACCGTTGCGGATCTGCCCGGTCGACATGCAGGTGATAGAACAGGCAGCCTGGCTCGTTGCGTGAATCCGGTACGCAGGCCAGCAGCGCATTTTTCAGGGCTTCACCCTTGCCTGGCTTGGCCAGCAGAATGGCAACCACTTTGATGGCATTGGACATGTCAGATTCCTGTCAATTCATTGGGCGTGCTGAGCGGGGTTCAACCGCTTTAGTTCATCGACGATTTTATCTTTCACTTTAAGCCGTTTATCTTTGAGCAGGATCAATGTGTCGTCGGAAGTGCCAATGGCCTCATTCTTTTCGGCCTCAAGCACATGCACATCGGCTTCCTCATACTTTTTGATCAACGCTGCAAGATGAGGGTCTTGCGCCTGCAACTTTTGCACTTGTTCTTTGGTATGTCCCAGGTCTTGATACAAATCATGTTTAACCGGCATAGCTCAGTACCTCATGTAAGTTGCAGTAGGAAAGCAGGCTCACTGTATCAGCCTGCCCGTCAGCTCTCATGTCCTCTAAGCAATAGCACGCTGTGCCTCACACAGAAAGCCGCGTGATGACATTCTGCTTAGGGGCATTGCGCTTGAACCAGGACAAACCGGCCCAGCACACCGCCTGACGCGGGAAAGCCTCTATTGGGCTCCTGCGCACGACGCAAGTTCACACCCTGTGCCTCATGGTTTTTTACCCGCTCAATTCCAACCGGGCTGCCAGTCCAGAGCCCTTCATCGTTGATTTCCAGCGCCAACACCCCGCAAAGCATCATCAGCGATCTGGCGCCCGACCGCGGCCCGACCAAGCTCAAGCTGTTTGAGATTGCGCCAAACGACATCGCTCAGGCCCTGGCCACCTTGACCCGTGAGTTGAATCGCGCAGGCATCAGCCCTGCCTGCCAGATTGTACTGGTGGCGCCCGCCAGCAGTTGGGGCAACAAGGTCGCAGCGCATCGTCTGGGCCAATGGCTCAAACGCCTGCGTGCCTGGCTGGTCGAGCGTCAGGCCACCTTATTGGTCATCGCCCATGGCGACGCCCAACCGTTGCACAGCGAACTGTTGCAGTTCAACGAAACGTTATCGGGGCTCTGTCGCCTGTATCGGCACAATGGCGAAATCCGCTATCAACTGCATTTTTGGCACAACCAGCTGGGGGTCAGCGCCGGCCAAGAATTCAAACTGTCGGTGGCTGACCAATGTTTCACCCTGATTCCACAGACAACCGTCGATACCCAGCCCCGGGTGGCGGACGATCAGCACGTCTACCTCGCAGAACGCGCTGTGCTTGAGGGCTCGCCGTCGTTATCGAAACACTGGTACTTGTTCGAGAACCGCCAGACATTGCTTGAGCAAGCCCTGTCCGCCCGTGCTGCAACCGTGATTGTGGCCATCGATAACAGCCACCAACTGCTGGAGCTGGCGCAGCAACTGCACGATTTGCGGGAAAAGTGCGGCCCGGAACTGAAAATCGTGGTTCGCGAGATGGAACCGGCCGTGCGCTATCGCGACGAGCGCCTGCTGCTGGCCTGCGGCGCCAATTTGATTGTCCCGGAAGGCACTGTGCTGTCGCGCTTTTTGAGCATGATCGAGAGTGTTCAGGGCCAACGCTGGCAATACAGCCAGAACAGTGACTTTGAAACCCTGCTCGAGCGCCAGCGGCCGCCGCAGGTCCGGGGACTGGTCAGCCCCCGGGAGTTTTACGAAACCGTGGAGCAGATCTACACCGACAGTTCCGGCGAAGTCACCCATCAACTGCTCAAATTCCAGCCGGTGTCCGGTTTGGCGCCCGAGCTGTTTTTGAATCAAATGTGTCTGCGCCGCTTCGGTGACATGGCTTGCCTGCTCAATGGCGAGCTTTACCTGTTCCTGTTCGCCTGCCGCGCTGATGGTCTGGACCCGGCGCTGGGCAACATTTGCCGACTGCCCTGGCGCGACTTGTTCAATCAGCGGCACGTGCTCTCGGGGATGACCGACTTGCCCGAAGAAGCCTTCTTGAACGCCACCGTTACACCTGAAGGGCTGTCGATCCCCACTGAACATGCCGTGATGGCGCCGCAGGTTGCTCAAATCCACCCTCCGTTAATTGCGCAAAGCGTCGCGTTGCCCCTGAGTGAGCCTGCGTCATGACCTTTCTTGAGTTGCTCGAAGTCATTGTGCTGACCAGTGTCGTCACGGTAGTCCTGACACTGCTGTCACGCCGTTTTCGCCTGCGTCTGAAAATCTATTTTGAGCAGTACCAGCGTCCCCGCTACCTGAAATCTCGCGGCGTACGACGCCGTGCACCTGCCAGTTCGTCTTCGAGAACGCCCGATGAGTCTGTTTAAGTCATCCCCCGCCCCCGCCAGAATCTCCGGAAAGTGGAAAGGGCTGGGGCTTTGGAACCTGTATTTCCTGGCCAAGTTTTTGTTGGCCTGGACGGGCCACCTGAATCTTCAGGTGATGCCTAACCTGATATTTGCCCTGGTGTTGCTGATTCCCCTCGCCCATCCGCTCCTGCGCCGGGTGCGCACGCTCATTGCAATCCCGGTGGCGGTGGCGCTGCTGTATCAGGACACCTGGTTTCCACCCTTCAGCCGCTTGCTGGCGCAACCCGGCGTGCTCGACTTCTCGGTGGATTACATCGTCGAGCTGCTCGGGCGTTTCATCGACTGGCAAGTCTGTGCCCTGCTGTTGCTGTTGATCATCGGCTATGCCTTCCTCAACCAATGGCTGCGCTTGACCACCTTCACCTTGCTCGGTTTGTGCTGGATGAGTGTGGGCAACGTACAAGCCTTGTTGCCCCAAACCCTGCGCAAAGTCGATTTCAAGACGCCCGCCGTCGAGCCACCGCCGTTTGACCTGCTGGTGCTGAACATTTGCTCGCTGGCTTGGGACGACCTGGATGAAGTGGGTATGCGTGACAACCCGCTGCTCAATCAGATGGACGTGATTTTTGACAATTTCAACTCGGCCACCGCTTACAGCGGCCCGGCGGCGATCCGTTTGCTGCGCGCCAGTTGCGGTCAGGTCTCCCATGCCCAGCTGTATAAAGCCACGCCCGAACAGTGCCTGCTCTTCGAAGACCTGCGCAAGCTGGGCTTCAGCAACGAGCTGATGCTTAACCACACCGGGGAATTTGACGGTTTCTTGCAGGAAGTCCGCGATCAGGGTCATTTACCCGCCCCTGCGCTGGGCACCTCGCCCGGTGTGCCGCGTGCTTACGTGAGCTTTGATGGCTCACCGATCTGGCGCGACCGCGATGTACTGAGCAAGTGGTGGAAACACCGTCTGGAGCAGAACACCCCCCACGCCGCGCTGTTTTACAACACCACCACCTTGCACGACGGTAACCGTATGGTCACGGCTGATGGCGGCACTCAACGCGCTGATTACAGCAGCCGGGCGCAAGTGCTCCTCGATGATCTGGACGCTTTTATCAATGAGTTGAAAAAAAGCGGACGCCGCGTAGTGGTCATGATCGTGCCCGAGCACGGTGCCGCCCTGCACGGCGACCGCATGCAGATTTCCGGCATGCGCGAAATTCCCAGCGACTCGATCACCCATGTGCCGGTGGGCATCAAGCTGATCAACATGGGCGACGATAACCAGACGTCTCCCGTGCACGTCACCCAGCCCAGCAGTTACCTGGCAATTGCCGAGATCATTGCGCGCTTGTACGCCGACCCGGCCCTGAGCGAAGGCCAGCGCATCGACTGGTCCAAGGTGCTGGCCGATCTGCCGCAAACAGCAAAAGTGTCTGAAAACTCGGGGACGGTTGTACTGGATTACAACGGCAAGCCCTATGTGCGTATCAAGGAGAACGGCGGATGGCTGCCCTACCCACAGCGTTTCAAATAAGTGCCGATATCCTCACGCGCAACGAGCGTGCCGATGACATCGCCCGGCTCAAGTCGATGATGGACTTGCCTGATCTGCGCTATGTCGACGTCTCTGCACAAATGGAGCTTATGCAGTCGTTGGAGCGCTGGCCCTTGCTGGCCCATCTGGAAGCACAGTACAAGGCGACGCCCGGCGCTGAATCGCTCGGTCTGCAAACACGCTTGGAGAAAAAGCCATGATCGCCGCCAGCTTTCGCGGTATTCGTGGCGGCGTGGGCACCAGCGCCAGCCTGGCAGCCCTGGCGTATGCGCTGTATGCCATGGAGCAGAGAGTGCTGGTGGTGGACATGTGCCCGGAGAACACCTTGGGCCTGCACTTCAATCTGGACCTTGCACCTCACGGCGGTTGGGCGCGGGCCACGCTGGATCAGCAGCCCTGGAACGAATCAGCCTGGCGTGTCAGCGACCGGTTGTACGTGCTGCCTTACGGGCACGTCACAGAAACAGAACACGTTCAGCTGGATGCGTGGCTGTTGCAACACCCTCAATTGTGGCGCCAGCGTCAGGCCGCGTTGGGTGACGCATTTGACTGGGTGCTGTTCGACTTGCCGCAACGTTTGCCGGGCCATGCGAGCAATCCACCGTGCGACTTCGCCTTCAGCGTGATTAACGCCGATGCCGCTTGCCATGTGCTGTTGCAAACCCGTCCCAAGGACAGCAACTGGCTGCTGGTCAACCGTTTTGATCCCGGCAGTCAATTGCAACGCGACCTGACCCTGATTTGGCAAAACCGCTACACCGCTTCATTGATCCCCATCAACCTGCACAGCGATGAAGCCATGGGTGAGGCGCTGGCCTGTCGTCAGCCAGTAGGCCGCTATGCGCCCGCCAGCTTGATCACGCAAGACATCATCAGCTTCGCCAGTTGGTGCCTGGTGCGTGGCCGGAGGCTGGAATGATCGATCAGTGGTTTCCTTACACCCGCCTGCGCCGCGATCAGAACTGCACGCGCGTGACCGCTTTTATCCTTGCGCTGTTGCAAGCGCTGGGCTGGATCTTCTTGCGCCTGGAATCGCCCAACTGGCAGGCACTGCAGGCACAACACAAACGCTTGTACCCGCATCTGGCCAACAAGCGCCCGTCCATTGGCGACCCGCTGCGGTATGCGATTCAAACCGTGTGGTTGCTGTTTGTACGCCCGATTGACGAAAACCATCAGCGCCGCCAACGGGCGCGACGTCGCTTCCGAGCGCGCCTTTTCGACCTCCTCAAAGTCGTGCAGCGCCCTTGGAATGCGCTGTCCGATGCATTTGCGCGCCTGCCCTCGACCATCAGCCCGCAGTTGGATGAAGGCTCGCGCAAATGGAGCGCCATGCGCTGGAAAACGCGCAAGGTGCTGTACATCGCGATCGGGATCGTGGCCTCGGTGCTGATTCTGATCTGCGTCACCGAACCGTTCGATTACCTGGCCCAATTGGTGTTCGTGATCCTGTTATGGGCCATCGCCATGCTGGTGCGCAGGATGCCGGGGCGTTTCCCGACACTGCTGCTGATCGTGCTGTCGATCATCGTTTCCTGCCGCTACCTGTGGTGGCGCTACACCTCCACACTGAACTGGAACGACGGGTTGGACTTGACCTGCGGTCTGATCTTGCTGGCCGCCGAAACTTATTCGTGGCTGATTTTGATTCTGGGTTATGTGCAAACCTCCTGGCCACTCAACCGCAAGCCTGCGCCCCTGCCTGCAGACACGCGTGAATGGCCGGTGATCGATCTGATGATCCCGACGTACAACGAAGAACTGGCGATCACCCGGGGCACGGTTTATGCGGCCATGGGTATCGACTGGCCCAAAGACAAACTGCGCATTCACTTGCTCGACGACGGCAATCGTCCAAGCTTCAAAGCCTTTGCTGAAGAAGTGGGCATCAACTACATCGCCCGTGCCGATAATCGCCATGCCAAAGCCGGTAACCTCAACCACGCGCTGACGCTTACCGACGGCGAGCTGGTGGCGATTTTTGACTGCGACCACATGCCCGCGCGCTCCTTTATGCAATTGACGGTCGGCTGGTTTATGGCCGACCCCAAACTGGCACTGGTGCAAACCCCGCACCACTTCCTCTCGCCTGATCCGTTTGAGCGCAACCTCGGCACCTTCCGTAACCGTCCCAACGAAGGAGAGCTCTTTTACGGGCTGGTTCAGGATGGCAACGACATGTGGAACGCGGCGTTTTTCTGCGGCTCTTGCGCCATTCTGAGGCGCTCGGCACTGGAGGAAATCGGCGGTTTTGCCGTCGAAACCGTCACCGAAGACGCCCACACGGCGTTGCGTCTGCACCGCAAGGGCTGGAACTCGGCGTACTTGCGCATCCCGCAAGCCGCCGGGCTGGCCACTGAAAGCCTGTCGGCGCATATCGGCCAGCGTATTCGCTGGGCCCGAGGCATGGTGCAGATCTTCCGCACCGACAACCCTTTGCTGGGCAAGGGCCTTAGCCTGTTCCAGCGAATCTGCTATGCCAACGCCATGATGCACTTTCTGGTGGGCCTTCCTCGGCTGGTGTTCCTCACCGCGCCGCTGGCGTTTCTGTTGCTGCACGCCTACATCATTTATGCCCCGGCCGTGATGATCCTGCTGTACGTGTTGCCGCACATGATTCACGCCAGCCTGACCAACTCCAGAATGCAGGGGGCCT
The DNA here is from genome assembly GCF_012985765.1 of Pseudomonas sp. WS 5071. Taxonomy (NCBI): domain Bacteria; kingdom Pseudomonadati; phylum Pseudomonadota; class Gammaproteobacteria; order Pseudomonadales; family Pseudomonadaceae; genus Pseudomonas; species Pseudomonas sp. WS 5071. Next base: position 20,423 of record NZ_JAAQWY010000012.1, read on the forward strand.
ACCGCCAGACCTTCTGGGGCGAGGTCTACGAAACAGTGCTGGCCTGGTACATCGCACGGCCGACCACCGTCGCCCTGTTCAGTCCGTCTCGGGGCAAGTTCAACGTCACGGCCAAGGGCGGCATCATGGAGGAAAACCAGTTCGACTGGCGAACCGCACGGCCTTACCTGGTGCTGTCAGCCCTCAACATGCTGGGCCTGGGGTTTGCGGTATGGCGGATCTTTACCGGGCCCAAAGACGAAATCATCACTATTTTTGTCAGTGTGCTGTGGGTGATTTACAACCTGTTGATTATCGGGGCTGCCGTGGCTGTTGCCGCGGAAGTGCGTCAGGTCCGCCAGACCCACCGGGTGCAAACCCGATTGCCGGGCGCTATCAAACTCAGCGACGGGCACAGCTACCCCTGCGAACTGGTGGACTACTCCGATGGCGGCGCCGGGCTGCAACTCAATGAGCCACTGCAACTGCCGGTGGGCACGCCAGTGTCGCTGATCGTGCAGCGTGGCAATCGGGAATTTCTGTTCCCCGGCACCCTGACCCGTTCCGGCGGGCTGTTCATGGGGTTGAGCCTGTCGCAACTGACGCCACAGCAGCGGGTCGAGTTCGTTCAATGCACCTTTGGCCGGGCGGATGCCTGGCTCGACCACAACAGCGAATTTGAAGCCGACAAACCCATCCAGAGCCTCAGAGAAATTCTGGCGCTCGGCGTCAAAGGCTATTACCGCCTTTACGAATACCTGCCTGCCTGGGTGCGACACATTGCACGACCGTTCATGCGAATTCTTCAGTGGCTGGGCAGCTTTTTGCCGCGCATGCCCAAAGCATCCACCCCTCTTAACTCCCGGCCAGTGAGCACATCATGAGTCGTTTCTCTAAAAAGAACCTGTTGGCCAGCCTCGCGCTGATGACATTCACTTCACAGCTGGTGGCCGCCACCCTGGCCCTGCCGGCGGCACCTGCCGCGGCCCCGGCGACCCTGGCGCAAACGCCCGAGCCTACCGCACAGGCCTTGCCAAGCTGGACGGTCACGCGCACGTTTGAGCAACTGGGGCGTTTGAGCGATACCTTGCTGCTGGGGATTAACAACGCCGAACAGGTCGAGTTCAGCCTGCGCCGCGACCGGATTGCCACGGATGCCCGCCTGCAATTGCAATACACGCCTTCGCCGTCGCTGATTCCGACCATTTCCCATCTGCGCATTTATCTGAACGATGTGCTGGCGGCTGTCGTTCCGATTGAAAAAGACCAGTTGGGCCGTCAAACCACTCAACAGGTGGCACTCGACCCGCGCCTGATCGCCGACTTCAACCGGCTGCGCCTTGAGTTCGTGGGCCACTACACCGACATCTGTGAAGACCCGGCCAACAGCACCCTGTGGATCAACATCAGCCGGGCCAGCAGCATCACCTTGCAGGAACAGGCGCTGAGCCTGAAAAACGACCTCGCCTTCTTCCCGTTACCGTTTTTCGACCCACGCAACTCCAACAAGCTGGTGCTGCCCTTTGTGTTCGCGGCGAACCCGACGTTGGGCGAACAAAAGGCGGCGGCCATCCTGGCGTCTTATTTCGGCAGCCAGTCCAACTGGCGCGGTGCCGAATTCCCGGTCCTCTTTGACACGCTGCCCAGCGTGCAAAGCAAGGAAGCCACTCAGCCTTCCATCGTGTTCGCCACCAATGAGCACCGCCCCGCGTTCATGAGCGATCTGGAGAAATTCCCGGCCGTGCAAGCGCCGGTGGTGCAGTTGATCGATCACCCCGAGGCGCCTTACAGCAAAATCCTGCTGGTCATGGGCCGTAATGAAGAAGACCTCGCCACCGCGGCCAAGGCGTTGGCATTGGGCGGGCACCTGCTGCGCGGGCAACGGGCTACCATCGACAAGGTCGAAACCCTGCAGCCGCGCAAACCGTACGATGCCCCGGCCTGGATGCGCACGGACCGCCCGGTTCGCTTCGCCGAGTTGATTACCTACCCGCAACAACTGCAAGTCAGTGGCCTGCAACCGCGCCCAATCACGCTGGACGTCAACCTGCCACCGGACCTGTTCGTATGGCGCAACCAGGGCATCCCGCTGCGCACCCAATACCGTTACACCGCGCCGTCGGCCAACGATGATTCGCGCCTGAACATCAGCCTCAACGACCAGTTCATCACCAGCCTGCCGTTGCAGGCTAAAGGCACCAGCAGCCTGGAAGAATTACGCCTGGCTGTGCTGGCCAACGACTCGGCCAACGCCACGGACAAACTCATCGTTCCGTCGCTGAAAATCGGTGACCGTAACCGCCTGCGCTTTGACTTCAACTTCGCCAGCACCGTCGGCAGCGCCCAACGCGACCGTTGCCAGACCATCTTGCCGGCCAACACCCAGGCAATCATTGACGAAGACTCCACCATTGACCTGTCGGGCTACCACCACTACATCAACATGCCGGACCTCAAAGCGTTTGCCCGCAGTGGTTTCCCGTTCAGCCGCATGGCGGACATGTCCGAATCCATTGTCGTCGTACCCCAGCACACCACCCCGACACTGGTCAGCACGTTGCTGGAGGCGGTGGCGGGCATTTCTGCACGCTCCGGCTACCCGGCCTTTGGCTTGCGCCTGAGCGACGACTGGAACAGTGCGTCCAAAGAAGACGCCGACGTGCTGCTGCTGGGGCAACTGGCGCCAGACCTGCGCGACAACCCGGACTTGAATGTGGTGTTGCAACGCCAGCGCGACATGCTGGTACAGCCTTATAACAACAGCGGTATCAAAGAGAGCAACCGTCGCGGACCGGCCGATATCGACAGCAACCAGCCTGCCAATCGGGTTGAAGTCAGCGCCCAGGCGCCGATTGCCGCGATCATGGGCATGCAGTCGCCGCACCACAACCAACGCAGTGTCGTCGCGCTGCTGGGCAACGACGACGCCGATTACAGCCTGATACGTGAAACCCTGGGCGATTCGGGCAAGCTCAACGCCGTGGCCGGTTCCGTGTCATTGATCCGTAACAGCGGCGTGTACAGCCAGTTGGTGGGTGATACCTACTACGTGGGCAGCCTGCCTTGGTGGCTGCTGCTGTGGTACCAGTTGTCGGAGCACCCGGTGTTGCTGGCAGCCCTGGCCGTCATCAGCATTTTGCTGACAGCGTTCCTGCTGTGGCGTGCCCTACGTTGGGCTGCGGACCGTCGTCTGCACAAGGATGAATAAGGCATGAAAACACTGGCGGCACTCGTCCTGAGCGTGTCCATCGGATTGCCCGCTTCAGCGGTCGCGGTCACCTGTGACTGGCCCGCCTGGGACAGTTACAAAGCGGCGATGATGAGTCCTGACGGGCGCATCATCGATCGCTCGACCGAACAACTGATCAGCACCTCCGAAGGCCAGAGTTACGGTTTGTTTTTTGCCCTGTTGGCCAATGACAAAGCCAGCTTTGAACGCATCCTTGACTGGACCCGCAACAATTTGGCAGGTGGCAATCTGGAAGCCAACCTGCCTGCCTGGTTGTGGGGGCGTTCCAAGGACGGCAAGTGGCAAGTGCTGGACGCCAATAACGCCACTGACTCGGACCTGTGGATCGCCTACACACTGCTCGAAGCCGGTCGCCTGTGGGATGAGCCGAGGTACAGCACGCTGGGGCAAAACATGCTCTGGCGCAGTGCAGCGCAAAGTGTGCGCAAACTGCCCAAGCTGGGGTTGATGATGTTGCCCGGTGACGTGGGCTTCGATAAGGCTGATGGCTGGCGCCTCAACCCCAGCTACACGCCGCCACAATTGATGGCGCGCTTTGCCCAGTTGTCGCCGGTGTGGGCTGAAGTGGCGAACAATCAGCAGCGTATGTTGCTGGAAGGCTCACCGAAGGGGTTTGCCCCGGACTGGCTGATGTGGAAATCCGGCAGTGGTTGGGCGCCCGATACGCAGAACGGCAGCGCCGGTGACTACGACGCGATCCGGGTCTACCTGTGGGTGGGCATGCTGGCGGAGGATGCCGCCAACCGCCACACCTTGCAGCAGCATTTCGCGCCCATGGTCTCCCTCACCCAAACACTGGGCTATCCTCCCGAAACAGTGGACGCCGTGACCGGCGCCTACAAAGGGAAAGGGCCAACAGGGTTCTCCGCTGCGTTGCTGCCCCTGCTGGCCAGCGCAGGCTCACCTGCCTACGCGGTACAAAAACAGCGTGTGCAGCAAGAGCCGCTGGCCACCGATGCGTACTACAACCAGTCGCTGGCCTTGTTTGGTCAGGGCTGGGATGAACAGCGTTACCGCTTCGACAAGAATGGACAGTTATTACCGGCCTGGATTGACACATGCGAACAATAAAAACATGGGCCTTTGTGCTCAGTGGCCTGTCCACCGCCGTGATGGCGCAACCCTCCAGTGTTCAGGACCAGCAGCAATGGCTGCTGGAACAAGTGCGCATCGGCGAAGCCATGTACCGCGAAGACCTGGTGCGTGACTCCCTGGCGCGGCTGGAACTGATTGCCCCGGATAACCCGCAGGCATTGGTGGCGTCGATTCGTCAGGCGCTGCTGGAGAAAAAACCGGACCTGGCCCGTGAGCGTCTGGCTCACCTGCAACAGGTCGCACCCGACTCAGCAGCCCTGCGCCAGGCGCAAAGCCTGATGAAGCTGCAAGACCCGCAGAACCAGAAAGCACTGCAAGAAGCGCGTCTGCTGGCCGCCGCCGGACGCCCTGAAGAGTCCAGTGCGGTTTTTGAACGCCTGTTCGGCGATGCGCCACCGGATTTCGCCACAGCGCTCGAATACCTGCGCATCCGCAGCAATATCCCCGGCCAGCGTCCCAAAGTGATTGAGCAACTGCGCACCCTCGACAGCCAATACCCCGGTAACGCAGGGTTGCGACAGACACTGGCCGATTTGCTGTTCAGAGAAAAGCGCCCGGCCGAAGCACTGGCGGTGCTCGATCAACTCTCCAGCGACCCGCAAGCCAGCAACGCGGCAGCCGATCGTGAATACGAATACCTGAAGAGCTTGCCGGTAGAGAACAAGACCGTGCAGGCCTGGCAGGCGTTTGTGAAGCGCTATCCAGCGTCACAGGCTGTGGTTGAAGCCAATCAGATCCTGCTCAATCAGCAACGCCTGCTGGCAGATCCGGCATGGGTCGCCGGTGCGCAAGGCAAGCAGATGATCGAGCAGCAGCGCTCGCCTGCGGTGGCAGAAGGACTGTTGCGCCGGGCGATCAAACGCTACCCCGACGATCCGAGCCTGTATGGCGCGCTGGGCCTGGCGTTGCTGCGCCAGAGCCGCTATGAAGAAGCCAATGCCACCTTCATCCTGGCGCGCAACAAGGAGCAAGACACCTCTTACATGAGTCAGTGGCAAGACCTGATGGATGCCAGCCACTACCTGATGCTGCTCAGTCAGGGCGACAAGGCACTGGATCGCAAGGACTACGCTGCCGCACGCCGCGCGTTCGAACAGGCGCGCAAGGCCAAACCCCGCGATGCCGACGCGTTGATCGGGTTGGCGGCGGCCGCACGTGGCGAGCTCAATGACATCCAGGCCGAAGCCCTGTTGTTGCAGGCGCGCAAGCTGGAGCCCGGCAATGGCAGCGCCATTCGGGCCCTTGTGAGGTTGTACAGCGCGCAATCTGCGGATAAGGCCAAGGCATTCCTCAACAGCTTGCCCGCCTCCAACCAGCAAGAGTTTGCCGGGCTGCGTCGCGGTTTTGAACTGGACGAACTGAATCAGCAGGCCGATGCCGCTAGCGCCCGCAAAGACTGGCCACAGGTGGTGGCGTTGTTAAGCAAAATTCGCACGCTGACCCCGGACGAGCCCTGGCTCACCTACCGGCTGGTCAATGCGCAACGGGAGATCAACCAGCCCGGCGCCGCAGACGACAGTTTCAAACAATTGATGCGCCGTCAGGGGCAAAATCCCGAAGCGTTGTATGCCTATGCGCTCTACCTGTCGAGTACCGACCGCGATGCCAGCGCGCTGAGTGTGCTGGAACAGCTGCCCGGCGCCCGCTGGACGGATGCGATGCGCGAATTGGGCGCCCGTCTGCAACGCAACCTGCTGGTGGCCCGTGCAGAACGCCTGCGTGAAGCCGGTCAGGAACCTGAAGCCATTGCACTGCTGATGCAAAAGCCCAGCACCGACGACGTGCTGACCGTGGCCCGTTGGGCGAGCGAGCGCGGCGACACCCTCCAGGCCGGCGCACTCTACAACCAGGTGCTGCAACAAGAGCCGGGCAACACGAGCGCCCGGTTGGGGCAGATTGAAACGCTGATCAGTGCCGGCCAATTGCCTGCGGCGCGCCAGCAATTGACCCAATTTACACCGGCCGCAGGCACCGAACTGAGTGCCTCTGAACAACGGCGGCTGGCCAATGCCTGGTCAGAAGTCGGGGAACCGGAAAAAGCCAGCGCCCTGTTCACCGAACTGCTCAAAAGCCCGCAGGCAGAGCCCGTGGTATACCGCGACGCGGCTCGCCTGATCGCGGCCAAGGCGCCGCAACAGGCCCTGGACTATTACGCCAAGGGCATGGCAGGTGCCGGGTTGATCACCCCTGAGCAAGCGAACCCGCGCGATAACCGCGCCATGACCCTGGCCAGCCGGGCCAAGGACAATGACGAATGGCTGCCAGGCAGCCTGCGCAGTGACGTCGATGAGCTGTACCAGCGCCAGAACCCGACGGTGCACCTGTATACCGACTACGGCTGGCGCTCGGACAACGCCTCGAAAGGCACATCCGATACCGACACCCAAACCACTATCCTGCAACTCGACCTGCCGGTGGTGGACGGCACAGGCTGGCTGCGGGCCGAGCAACTGGACATGGATGCGGGCAAGTTCAAGACCGACGATGACGGCTTGGTGCGCGAAAACTACGGCACGTGCTCCGTCGGTGTGGTTGCAAAAGGAACTTCAGAACCGGTGTTCTCGGGCTGTGACAATCACTCGCAATCGGCACGCGGCACGACCCTGGCTACCGGGTGGAAGAATGAAACCTGGGAAATCGACGTCGGCCGCACCCCGGACACGTTCAAGGTGCCCAACTGGCTGGGCGGCGTGTCGTACAGCAACAAAATCGGATCGGTGGGCTGGACGCTGACCGGCTCGCGTCGGCCCCTGAGCAACTCGATTCTGTCCTACAGCGGCGCGACGGATCGCAACACTGGCGTGACCTGGGGTGGCGTGACATCCAACGGCGTGACACTTGGGCTTAGCCACGACGAAGGCGGCGTGGACGGGGTTTGGGCCAGCCTCGGGCAACACTGGCTGCGCGGTAAAAACGTGGCCGACAACCATAAAAACACCGCCATGGCCGGTTACTACTACCGTTTGCGTGACAGTGCCGATGAGCGCATGCGCACCGGCCTGACCCTCATGTACTGGAGCTACGATCAGGATTTGAGCGAATACACCTTGGGCCAGGGCGGGTATTACAGCCCGCAGCAGTACTACTCGATCGGTGTGCCGCTCAACTACGCCTTTCGCACCGCCAACTGGTCGGTGTCACTGGAAAGCTCGGTCAGTTGGTCCCACTCCAAGTCTGATGGCAACGACCTCTACCCGCTCAACGGCTTGAACTCAAAACTGTTGGGGGCGCTGGACCAGGCGGGTTATGAACTGGCCGAGCCGTTGGGCAAGACGGCGTCCAGTGCCAGCAATGGAATAGGCTACAAAGTGCAGGGGCTGGTGGAACGCAGGCTGAGCGACAACCTGGTGTTGGGTGCAGGTGTGCTCTACCAGCACAGCGACGATTACGCGCCCAGCCGCGCGTTGATGTACCTGCGCTATACCTTCGATCCGTGGCAAGGCAACCTGCCATTACCGGTGGAGCCGCTGATTCCGTACGCAGACTTCAGATAAAAAAACGCGCCGCCTGCCCCGCGATGCCCTGTTACAAGGGCATCACCGGGGCAGGCGGCGTGTCGTTTTACAACGGTTAATTAACGTCCCATGGCCCGTGCTGCGTCAGCGGTGTACTGATCGGCGGTGAATTTGCCTTCGTTCAGAATCGCCCCTTTCTTGGACTCGTTCGTCATCCCGTAACCGGTGTACTGGCCCGAGTTCAAGTCCATGAAGAATTGCGAACCTGCCTGCCAGGCGCTCATGTCCGGGTGGTAGAAGTAGTTGATCATGGCGTGCTTCCACAACTGCCCGCGGGAATCGTAGTTATCGGCCATCACCGAATGCCAGGTGTCCTCGTCAATGAACAGCACGCGCTTGCCATAGACGTGACGGTAGCCTTCCTTCAAGTCGGCTTCGAGCACCCACACACGGCGCAACTCATAGCGCATGTAGTCCGGGTTCGGGTGATTGACAGTCAACAGGTCAGCATATTTCGCCGTGCCCGCATTTGCCTTGTAGGCATTGCCCGGGATGTACATTTCACGCTTGCCGATCAACTTCCAGGTAAAACGCTCCGGCGAGCCGTTGTACAACCGGTCTTCGTCCACGGTCATGGTGCCGTTGGTGCCAATCATCGGCTGGTCATAACCATAACCCGGCAACTGGCGCACACGGCGGGTCGAAGGGCTGTAGGTCCAGGCCTGACGCGGGTCGGTCTTGAAGTTGTAGGGTTCGTGGGCAATGTTGATGACCCCGTTATCCCGTGCGGGCTTGAGGGTGGTGTTGTTGGTGTAGGACTGGAGCTTGTCCTCGGTGCGCGGCTCCACGGTCGGTGAGTTGGCAGGCGACAGCCCTTTGCCGTAGGCACGGCCCCAACCAATACTGCCATTGGGCAATACCGACGCCAGGTCGCTGGTTTTATCTTCCGTCCAGGCGCGTGCCGGCAATTGGTGGTTCCACAACAGCTCCATGCCGTTCTTCGGGATCGGGAACGGAATTTGCCCCAGCCCTTCGATGCCCATGCCGTCATCCACCAGCTTGGCATTCAACGCATTGCTCATGGCCCGGCGGCACACGTAGTCCGGGTAACGGTAATCGCGGTGGCCGGGGTAGATGTTCATCTTGTAGGTATCCGGGTAGCGCTTGAGCAGCGCTTTCTGGCCCTCGGACAGTTGATCGGCGTATTGCGCCATGTTCTGCGCGGTAATGACCAAAATCGGCTTTTCGTCAGCGTAAGGGTCGACCGGGTGGTCTCCGGAGAATTTGACGTGTTTCCAGCCCGGCACCTCCCCCAGGTACTTACCGGTGTAAGGCGGAATGGTGCCCGCCGCGTTACCGGCCTTTTCGGCGCCGACACAGGTCAGCTCCTTGCCCAATTTGGCCGCCTCTTCGGGGGACACCTGGGCCATTGCGGCACTGATCGCCAGTCCATTGACGGTCAGGGTGGCTGCGAGCATGACGCCTGTTCTTGTTATTTTCATGTATTGCCTCCTACGCGAATAAAGCTTGCTGGGGGTGTGGTGCCATTCTTCGCCATCTGCAGCCGTATACATCGTCCACAAAGACTAATCAGGCGCTGAGTAGCAGCGTCTTGAGCACGCCCTTGAGGGTTTTGCCCGAGGCGTTGCGTTCGAACGGGGTGTGCTGCACGTGAATCCGTGCCGGAACTTTGTAACTGGCCAGCCGCGCCGCCATGAAGGCCTTGAGTGCGTCACTGTCCGGGGCCCGGCCCGCCTCGCCGCTGACCACCAGCAATACCACTTCGCCCAATGCCTCATCGGGCATGGCCAAAGCCGCCGCTTCGATTACGCCAGGCATTTCACAGGCGCAGGACTCCACTTCCGCGGCGGAGATTTTTTCGCCGCCGCGATTGATCAAGTCTTTGGCGCGATCGGTGATATAGAGGAAACCTTCGTCATCGAGCATTCCGATGTCTCCGGTGTCCAGCCAGCCATTTTGCAAGGTCTGCGCGCTGGCATCGGGCAGGTTCCAGTAGCCGCTCATCAAGGTTGGCGAGCGCAGCCAGATCACACCGCTGACACCCGCAGGCACCGGATTATCGGGGCTGTCGCCGATGCGCACATCCACGATGGGCAGCGGCCAGCCGGCGGCAGCCGGTTTATAAACGAACTGATCGCCGCCAATCGCAGCGCCGATGCCATTGCTTTCCGTCAAGCCATAACCACTGCCGCCGACGGCTTCAGGTTTACGCTGGGTCAAATGTGCCAGCAGGCTGCTGGAGGGAGCGGCACCGCCCAGCCCGAGGCCGAACAGGCTCCGGGTGTCAGCGGTGCCGAAACGCGGTGACGTCAACAGCTGCTGCATCATCACCGGCGCGCCGTTGAACTGGGTGCATTGCTCGTCGCGAATCAGGTCCAGGGCCGTTTCAACGTCCCACTTGTACATCAGCAGCAGGCGTCGACCGCTGCGCAAGGCCAGCAGAAACTGCGCGTGCAAACCGCTGACATGAAACAACGGCACCGCCATCAGCGTCGTCGGCGCATAGCCACTGTTGATCACCACACTGATGCGCTCGGGCGAACTCACCGCGCAAAATGCGCCCTGAAACTCCAGCGCCACCAGCGCCTGACATACCGCACGGTGCGTCGACAGTACGCCCTTGGCCAGACTGGTGGTGCCCGACGTGTACAGAATCAGCGCCGGGTCATCGGCACTGACAGTCGCTGCCGGAACACGCACGGGCGGCTCCGCGAGCAGGTCGTCAAGGCGCTGGCAATGTTCTTCCAGTGGCGTGCCGTCAGGCGTGCCCACCACCACGGTCGCCAGCCCCTGCTCACGCAGGTCGCGGGCTAACAGCTGCAAGCGTGGTGCATCGCACACCAGCACCTGAGCATTGCTGTCTTGCAAACCATGAAACAACTCATCGCGCAGGCCCCAGCTATTGAGCGGCACACACACGGCACCGCAGCGCTGGACGGCGGCAAACGCCACCAGCCACGCCGGTTGATTGCGCATCGCAATGGCGACACGATCCCCCTGGCGCACGCCAAAGCGCCGCACCAGTTGCCCGGCGAGACGGTCCACCTGATCGAAAAATTGGCTGAACGTCAGCCGCTGCTGTTCCCACACCAAAAATTCGCGGTCCCCGTGTACCCGACCGCTGTCGATGGCTGCCCACACGTTGGCGGCGGTGTGGCGGAAGTACTTCAGGCCGCTGCCCGCTGTGGTCTGAACTTCATAGGGCGAGCCCGGGCCAATCAGTTGCTGCCAGGCGCCCTGCCATTGCTCAAGCTTCATCTTGTTATTCTCCAGACGTTAAGCGCCTATACCGACTCAGGCGGGCGCGAACGCCAGCGAGGCGTAGCGCTCGCAGTGGAAATCGGCATCCCCCAGACACGCTTGGGCAACGCGGATGCGTTTAAGAAACAGCCCGACATCCAGCTCGTCGGTCACGCCGATACCGCCGTGCATTTGCACGGCTTCATTGGCCACGCGCACGGCCATTGAACCGGCCTTCCACTTGGCCAGGCTGGCCAGCCGCTGACGCTCGCCCTCAGCCAACGCCGGGTCGTCCAGCGCGGCAAGCCCGGCCATCACGGCACTGCGTGCCAGTGACAGTTCGACATATAACTGCGCCGCCCGGTGTTGCAGCGACTGAAACGAACCGATCGCGACATCAAACTGGACCCGGGTCTTGAGGTAATCGAGGGTCATTTCAAACAGTTTTTCGGCCATGCCCAACAGTTCAGCCGCCAGGCACACCCGGCCCCGGTCCAGCGCCGTGTTCAGCGCAGGCCACGCTGCGCCCGGATCGCCCAGCAGCGCATCGGCGCCAAGTCGCACCTGTTCCAGGCGCACTTGCGCATGGTTGCGCGAGTCAATCAGGGGCAACGCGCTGACCGTCAGGCCCGGTGCATTGGCAGGCACCAGAAACAGGCTGATGCCCTGCTCCGGAATCGATGTGTGTGCGGTACGCGCCGCCACCAGATACGCATCGGCACCGACCCCGTCGACCACAAAGTACTTGTGGCCATCAAGGACGTAACCGTCGCCATCCGCTTGCGCGGTCAAATTCACGCACTGCGGGCTGTGACGCGGACGCTCCTCCAGGGCCAGGGCCAGACGGCGCTCGCCGCTGATCACCGAAGACAACCACACGTCTTGCTGCTGCGCATTGCCCAGCACGTGCATCAGCGAGCCGCTGAGTACCACGCTGGACAGCAACGGCGTGGCGCTGAGGTTTTGGCCGATGGATTCAAAAATCGGCCCCAACCCCATGCAGCCAAAGTCCAGCCCGCCGAGGCTTTCCGGGAACGGAATCGCACTCCAGCCCAGCGCCACGGCGTCCTGCCACACCTGCGTGTCAAAACCGGGTGCACGGTGCTCATCGCGCAGTGCACGTTGCCGTGCGACCGGGCTGCGGGCTGCCAGAAACTCGCGGGCGCTGTCGGCCAGTAGCCGTTGTTCTTCGCTATAAAGCAGAGTCATGGTGGGTTCCTTACTTCACGTCAGGCAGGCCGAGGACCCGCTTGGCGATGACATTGAGCTGGATTTCCGAAGCGCCGCCCGAGATCGTCAGGGCGAAACTGTTCAACCAGCCGCGGGTGATGGCCTGTTCCTGCGGGGTGAAAGCGTCCTTGTCCCAACCCAGCGCGTGATACCCCATGACCTCCAGCAGCACTTCAAACTTGTTGCGCTCCTGTTCGGTGTGCACCAGTTTCATGATCGACATCAGCCCGCTGACGTCTTGCCCGGCCCGAGCCTCTTCGCCCATGCGCTGGACAGTCAGGTTGTAAGCCTGCTCATCCATGGCGCACGCGACAGCCCGCGCCACCAGCGCGTGTTCAGACTGTCCCTGCGGGTTCGGCAGGTAGTCCTGCACCAGCGACAGCAAATGAAAATGCGTCGGCAAACTGAACTCGCCGAACTTGGACATGGCCTTGCGTTCGTGCTGTAACAGGCGTTTGGCCAGATTCCAGCCACCATTGAGCGGGCCGATCAGTTGGCTTTTGGGCACCTTCACGCCATCGAAAAACACTTGGCAGAAGGCGGATTTGCCGCTGATCAAATCAATTGGCGCGACGCTGACACCGGGGCTTTTCATGTCCAGCACAATCAGGCTGATGCCCGTGTGTTTGCTCGCCGCGGGATCGGTACGCACCAACGCGTACATCCAGTCAGATTTGTCGCCGTACGAGGTCCAGATTTTGCTGCCATCCACCACAAAATGGTCGCCCGCGTCCTTGGCCGATGTCTTGAGACTGGCCAGGTCGGAGCCCGCATTCGGTTCCGAAAACCCCTGACACCAGCGCACTTCACCGCGGGTCATGGGGGTCAACAACGTTTTTTTCTGTTCTTCGGTGCCAAACTCCAGCAACACCGGGCCGAGCATCCAGATGCCGAGGTTGATCTGTGGCGGACGGCATTTCAGGCGCCGCAGTTCGCTTTCCAGCACCGCGTTGTATTCAGGGCTCAAGCCCCCGCCACCGTATTCGACGGGCCAATCGGGGCAAAACCAGCCTTTATCGCGCATGCGTTCAAACCAGACGCGGGCGTCTTCACTCGCAAACGCCACGTCACGGCCACCCCACACCAGTTCCCCTTCAGGAATCGCCTTGCGTTGCGAGGGCGGGCAATTGGCTTCAAGCCAACTGCGGGTTTGTTCTCTGAACTGATCAATCGCACTCATGTGACTCACCTGTTGATCATGGGAAACGGGTTAACGCTGGGTGCGTGGCATGCCCAGGCCGAATTGGGCGATCAGCTCGCGCTGGATTTCATTGGTGCCACCGCCAAACGTCAAGGTCACCGAGGCCCGCACTTCGTACTCCAGGTCACCGTGCAGCACAGCGGCGTCTGACCCGCTGCGCACCAAACCGCTGGCACCGACGATGTTGCTCAGCAGGCGCAAAATCTCGATCCCGGATTCCGAGCCGTACACCTTGGTGGTGGACGCCAGCGCCACGTCCATGCGATCACGCTCCAGATCGGCGGCAATGCGCAGATTGATCAGGCGCATGGCTTCCAGACGCGCATAGCACTCGGCCAGCCCGGCACGTACCCACGCGGTATCCATGGCGCGCACACCATTTTCGTCAGGCTGACGCGCCCACGCCCAGACACGCCGGAACAGCCCCACCACCTTGTCCGACCACGCACCCAACCCGAGCCGCTCGTGATTGAGCTGCGCGGTGATGAGCTTCCAGCCGCCGTGTAACTCACCGACCAGCATGCCCTGCGGCACCTTGACGTTGTCGTAGTACGTGGCGGCCGTCGGGTTGCTGGTGGTCGGGATGACGGTGGTTGAAAAGCCCTCGACCCGGGTGTCGAGAATCAGGATCGACACGCCTTTATGCCGAGGGCGCTCCGGGTCGGTTCGCGCGGCCAGCCAGATGTAATCCGCCGATTCCGCGCCAGAGGTCCAGAGTTTGTTGCCATTGACCACAAAGTGATCGCCTTCCAGGCGCGCCGAGGTTTTCAGCATCGCCAGGTCACTGCCTGCCTCCGGTTCCGAATAGCCGATGGCAAAGATGATTTCCCCGGCTGCAATACCCGGCAAAAACTGGGCTTTCTGCGCCTCGGTGCCGTATGCCATCAAGGCGGGACCGACAGTGCTGATAGTCACAAACGGCAGGGGCGCACCCGCAATGTTGGCTTCTTCAAAGAAGATGAACTGCTCGGTCGGCCCGTACCCCTGACCGCCATGTTCCTTGGGCCATCCCACCGCCAGCCAGCCATCGCGCCCCATCTGGCGGATGGTGTCGCGGTACAGCTCGCCGCCTTCCTTGCCGCGCAACTGTGCGCGCAAAGCCGGTGTCATCAAGTGTTGAAAGTAATCGCGCACGGTATGGCGCAGGGCATGTTGTTCGGGCGTAAGGTCAACGAACATAAAAGCTCCTTAGGCTGCGCCGAGAATCAAACCGCTGGTAGGCACGCCGGTGCCGGCGGTAACCAGCACGTTGTGCACATCATCGACCTGGTTGACCGAGGTGCCGCGCACTTGACGCACTGCCTCGGCTACACCGTTCATGCCGTGGATATAGGCTTCGCCCAACTGGCCGCCGTGGGTGTTGATCGGCAGCTTGCCACCTCGGGCATGGTGCCCGGCCCGGATGAATTCCTTGGCTTCGCCCCGCTCGCACAAACCGAACTCTTCCAGTTGCGGCAGTACAAACGGCGTGAAGTGGTCGTAGATAATGGCGGTTTGCAGCGCGTCCGGCCCCAGCCCTGACTGGCGATACAGCTCTTTGGCGACCACGCCCATCTCCGGCAGCCCGGTAATGTCATCGCGGTAAAACGAGGTCATGATCTGCTGCCCCGAGGTGATGCCCTGGGACCCCGCTTTGATCATCACCGGCTTCTGGCGCAGGTCCTTGGCGTACTCGGCCGAGGTAATGACCATGGCCACGGCGCCATCGGATTCCTGGCAGCAATCGAGCAAGTGCAACGGTTCGCAGATCCAGCGCGACGCTTGATGCTCTTGTAGCGTGATCGGCTTGCCGTAAAAGAAGGCGGCCGGGTTGGTGGCGGCAAAATCGCGCACGGCCACGGCCACGCGGCCGAAATCTTCCGAGGTGGCGCCGTAGGTGTGCATATAACGTTGGGCAAACATGCCCACCCACGATGCCGGCGTGTGCAGACCGTGGGGCATGTACCAGCCGTAATTGACGTTTTCAAAGATCGGCGTGGAGGCAAAGCCATAGCTGCCGCTGCCAAACCGGTACCACGAGCGCTCGTTCATGGCGCGGTACACCACCACGACTTTGGCCACACCTGTGGCCACCGCCATGGCGGCGTGCATGATGGGCGCGCAGGCCGCGCCACCGCCGTGGGGCACCTGGGAGAAGAACTTGACGTCTTTACAGCCCAGCAGGCGGGCGATTTCATACTCGGGCACCTTGTCCACCGAGTAGGAGCTGAACCCCTCCACGTCAGCAGGGTTGATACCTGCGTCTTTAAGGGCCGCCAGGGTGGCTTCCATCGCCAGACGCAGTTCGGTGCGCCCGGAATTTTTCGAGAATTCGGTGGCGCCCAGACCGACAATGGCGGCGCGCCCGGAGAGTGACGATTGCGACATGTGAACTGTCTCCCGCTGTCAGGGTAAAACCAGCGCGACCGTGCCGGTCACGTGGTTGCCCATGGAATTTTTGCCGCTGAGGGTGATTTCCACCGTGCGCGTGGCTGCGTCTTGATGGCTGACAACGCCGTTGAAGGTCATGCAGTCGCCAGGGTAATTCGGCGCCCCCAACTTGATCTTCAAGGAAGCAAAGCGCGCTAGCGGGCCTGCCCACTCTTCGACATAACGCTGCACCAGCCCGTTGGTGGTCAGGATGTTCATGAAGATGTGCGGCGAGCCCAGTGCCTGCGCCGCCTGCATGTCGTGATGACCTGGGAAGTAATCGCGCGTGGCAATCGCCCCCCCCGTAATCAGGCCAACGGTAATAGGAATGGCCAGTTCCGGCAGGGTCTCGCCGGGGCGCACGTCGTCAAAGCGCTTGGTGTTCTTCGAGGTCATATTTCCATCCCAGCTTGTCGTGGTGGCTCAGCCAATTGCCGAGGTGTTCAAGGCTGGCGGCCGAACCGCCCAGCGCATTGCCAAGTGCCCGGCTCCAGTAGAGAAAACGGTGCATCGGGTAGGTCAGGTCGACGCCAATGCCGCCATGTACGTGCTGCGCGTTGTGCCCGATCACATGCCCGGCTTCGCACGCTTGCCAGGCCGTGGCCAGTGCTTCGGATGGCGCCGGCAGGCCGGCGTCGAGGCGGTAACACAATTGCCAGAGGCAACTGCGCAGGGCTTCGAGTGCGATGTGGGCGTCGGCCATGCTCATTTGCACCGCCTGAAAACTGCCGATGGCGCGGTCGAACTGACGGCGCTCGGAGACGTACGCCACCGTGCGCCGCAACTGCTCGGCACTGACACCCAATTGCAACGCCGCCAGCGCCGCCGTGGCCCGGGGTTCTAGCCATTGCAAGGCCGCGGTGGGCAACAGCTGCCCGGCCCCGATAATCAGCCCGTCAATGCGCAGGTCCGCGATGGCCTCGCCGTGGGTCATGCGCCCGGGCACATGCGTGATGCCCTTGGCCGCCAGCTCGACCCAGGCCAGTCGCGGTTGTCCTTCCGCCATCACCAGCAGTAGCGCGGCCTGGGACTGCTCGGCCAAGGCCAGTGCCGACACGCGGCCTTTCAACTGCCAGCCCTGCGCGTGAGGATGTGCATGCACCTGCACCCCAAGGGCACTGTGCAAACCACCAAGGTCCAGCGTCAGCAGCGCACGCCCTGCCGCCGCCTCCGTGGCCCAGGCTTGTAAGGTGTCATCACCGAAACCGGCGAGGGTGGCCGCCGCCAATTGATGGCGCCACAAGGGCACTTGCCCCAAGGCATTGCCCTGGGCTTGCAGCACCTGCATCAGGTCGGTCATGCCCAACCCGCTGCCGCCCTGAGCTTCAGGAATGGCCAAGGCTTGCAAACCAGTCTCTATGCACAGCTCCCACAGCGGTTCCATGAAGGCCTGATCGCCCGTATCAAACTGGCGCAGGCGGTCGTCGGTGCAATAGTCGGCAAACACGCTGCCGGCCATTTCAGCGATCGCGTGTTGATCCTCTGTGAATTCGAAATCCATA
The DNA here is from genome assembly GCF_012985765.1 of Pseudomonas sp. WS 5071. NCBI lineage: Bacteria > Pseudomonadati > Pseudomonadota > Gammaproteobacteria > Pseudomonadales > Pseudomonadaceae > Pseudomonas > Pseudomonas sp. WS 5071. Next base: position 37,805 of record NZ_JAAQWY010000012.1, read on the forward strand.
CGCCCCCCCTTACTCGGCCACAGGCCGGAACAGCGGCAAGGTCAACTCACCGTCAAAGGTCTGGAACTCCAATTGCACCGGTTGCCCGATACGCAAGGCATCACGCGTGACCCCGGTCAGCCCTGCTACCAGCCGAACGCCCTCCTGCAGCTCAATCAGACCAATGGGGTTGGGGTGATCGAACGGCGCGACTTCGGGGTAATGCATGATCACGAAGGAGTACAGATGCCCACGGCCACTGGCTTCGACGCTGTCCCAGTCAAAGGAATGGCATTCGATGCACACCGGCGCTGGCGGATGCCGCAGGGTCTGGCACTGGGTACAGCGCTGGATCAACAGCTTGCCTGCTTCGCAGCCCTCCCAGAAAAACCGCGTGTCGTCGCTCATTCCCGGTTTCGGGCGTTTGACCACGGGCGCAGCGCTCACATCGGCCGGGGCCTGGGGCGCGGCTGGCGGGTGCGCCGGGCGGAACTTGAAGACGCGGAACAACAGTTCCCCGACAGCTTCGTCGCCGCTTTTATGCTCGACGAAATACTGCATCACCAACGTGACGAAAAACCCGTTGCCTAAACCCGTGGTTTTCTCGTCGCCCACTGAATCCAGGCGCGTGGTGTAGTAGAGCTTTTCGCCGGGACGCAGGTTGCGGTTGAAGGTCAACTCCGAGTTCACCGCCACCACTGACGGGTAACCGTAGGACTCGATCAGTTTGAGCACTTCGTAAGGGTTTTCGGTGGTTGAGCCAGGCGGGTAATGGTTGGCGTGAAAGCCTTCCATGCACCACACCTGCAACATCGAAGGCGGCGCCACCAGTCCGTCCTGCTCACTGTTGGCAGCAAAGGCGGGATCGGTGTACAGCGGGTTATCGACACCCATGATTTCGCACCATTGGCGAATCATCGGGGCGTTGACATCGTCCCAGGCGTACACGCGACCATATTCACGCCCCACCAGGGCGCGCACGTCGGTTAGCAATTGAGAATCAGCCAAGTTCGTCTCCTGCAGGATGAGCGCGGCAACTTGCGGGTTGCCGCAGAGGGTCGATCAATGCCCGGCGTTCTGCGCGGCACCCAGAAAAGCCGGGCGTTCGCCGCCGCCGTGCAGCAACAGGTTGCAACCGCTGGCATACCCCGCCATGGGCGATGCGATAAACAGGCAGGCGTTACCAATGTCTTCAGGCAGCGCCATGCGCCCGGCCGGTATCCCGGCGCTGACGGCGGCGACACCCTGTTCATCGCCGTAATGCAAATGCGACTGTTCGGTGCGCACCAAACCGGGGCTGACCGCCACCACGCGCACCTTGGGCGCCCATTCCACCGCCAGCGATTGCACCAGCGCCAACACACCGGCCTTGGCTGCGCCATAAGCCGCCGTACCCGGCGAGGCACGCAACGCGCTGATGCTGCCGATAAACACAATGCAGCCGCCGTCGGCCTGTTGCTGCATCAGCGCATTGGCCTGCTGCGCCACATTCAGGGGAGCGATCAGGTTGAGGCGGATAATGCCTTCATGAAAACGGGGCGAAACACTGGCCGCGTCGGCGGCAGGGCTGCCACCGGCGTTGTTGATCAGCACATCCAGACGCCCGAAATCGGCACGGATGCCGTCGAACAGGGCCTTGAGCGAATCCAGGTCACGCACATCGCAGGCCATGAAGATCGCCTGCGCCGAACCGGCCTGTGGCAGTGCTTCGGGCGCCGTACGGCCACACACAATGACGCGCGCTCCGGCCTGCAAAAAACTGCACGCAATGCCTGCGCCGATGCCTTTGGTTCCGCCGGTAATCAGCACCACCTTGTCGGTGTAATCGAGTCCTGAATGTTGGCCCATGAGGCGCTCCTTTTCTTCTGATGGAGCCACTCTAGGGGCTTATTCGCGGGTGCTCGTCGTCTGAATGGACGATGAAGCCGCGCCACGCCAACGCAACACTTCAGCGCACGCGGCACTGCCAGCCATCGCTCATGAGGAACGCCATGTCAGCCCCTTCCACCGACCCGGTTCTGCTCGAATTCCCGAGCCCGGGCGTCGCCCTGTTGCGACTCAATCGGCCCCAGGCCACCAATGCCCTGAGCCTTGAATTACAGGCTTTGTTGTCACGCTATTTCGTGGAACTTGCAGAAAATGCCGAGGTGCGCTGCATCCTGCTCACCGGTGGCGAGAAGGTGTTTGCGGCGGGCGGCGACATCAACAGCATGGCCGGGGTTGGCCCGATCGACATTTATCAGCGCCACACCGAACGGGTCTGGGCGCCGATTCAGCAGTGCCCGAAGCCTGTGATCGCGGCGGTGTGCGGCTACGCCTATGGCGGCGGTTGTGAGCTGGCGATGCTGGCCGACATCATCGTCGCCGGGCGCGGGGCCAAATTTTGCCAGCCGGAAATCCGCATCGGCATCATGCCGGGGATCGGCGGCACGCAGCGGCTAGTACGGGCCGTGGGCAAGGTCAAAGCCATGCGCATGGCCTTGACCGGTCAACCCATCAGCGCAGAAGAAGCCTGGACGGCCGGGCTGGTCAGCGACCTGGTGGACGATGACCAGGTGCAAGCCCAGGCACTGGACATTGCCAGACAGATTGCGGCGATGCCGCCGTTGGCGGCCGAGCAAATCAAAGAAGTGATCCTGGCCGGGATGGACGCACCGCTGGAGGCCGGCTTGGCGCTGGAGCGCAAAGCCAATGCGTTGCTGTTTGCGTCACGGGACCAGAAGGAAGGCATGCAGGCGTTCATCGAGAAACGCACGCCACGGTTTGAAGGTAAGTAAACCCGGGCCCGCGTCAGCATCTCAAGGCTGGCGCGGGCCCGTTGTTGTGTGGGTCAGGCGTTCACCTTTGCGCGCAATTCATTCTTCGCCACTTTGTTCGACGCATTGACCGGCAACGCCTCAAAGAACCGCACCTGCCGGGGCACTTTGTAATTGGCCATGTGTTCACGCGCCCATTCAATCAACTGGGCTTGATCCAGTGACTGGCCGTGGCGCAGCACAACACAGGCGCAACCCACCTCCCCCATGCGCTCATCGGCAATACCGATGACCGCCACCTGCGCGACAGCCGGGTGCTCCATCAGCCCGGCCTCGATTTCGGCCGGGTAGCAGTTGAAGCCGCCGACGATGAACATGTCTTTCAGGCGATCGGTGATGCGCAGGTTTCCCGCAGCGTCCAGCACGCCAATGTCGCCGGTGTGCAGCCAGCCTTCGCTGTCAATGGTTTGCGCAGTGGCAACCGGGTCTTCGAAATAGCCTTGCATGACATGAAAGCCGCGCAGGCAGATCTCGCCGGTGTTGCCTGCTGCAAGGGGGCGGTTGTGCGGGTCGCGAATGCTCACTTCTGTACCGGGAATCGCCCGGCCGCTGGTGCCGGCGATGGTCTCGGCCGCATCGTGCGGGTCGCAGATGGTCGCCAGCCCACCGCATTCGGTCAGGCCATATGCGGTGGTCACCACGGCGAACCCCAGCTCACGGCGCATGCGCTCAATCAGGATGGGCGGAATCGTTGCTGCGCCGGTGACAGCAATCCGCAGGCTCGACAAGTCCGTCTCGGCCAGTTTCGGGTGGGCCAGCATCGACAGGTACAAGGTAGGCGGCCCCGGCAGCACGTTAATACGTTCTGCGGCGATGCGTTGAAACACCGCCTCGGCATCAAATACCGCGTGCGGCAAGATGGTCGCCCCGGCCAACAAGCAGGTCAGCCACCCCGCCTTGTAGCCAAAGGCATGGAAAAACGGGTTGATGACCAGATACCGGTCGCCCGCCTGCAAGCCAATCACCTTCACGTACTCGCTGAAGGCGCGCAGGTTTTGCCCGTGGGCGCTCATCACGCCCTTGGGCTTGCCCGTAGTGCCGGAGGTAAAGAGCAGATCGCTCAAGTCGTTGGCCTGGACACTGTCCGAACGCGCCTGCACAGAATGTTCGCTGACTGTGGTGCCCAAGGCCAGGAACTCATCCCAATCCAGGTCGAGGGCGCTGGCGACCTGCCGTTCTTCCAGCAGCACCATGTGTTCAAGGCTGGCGGGGCGACAAGGGGCCAGCAACGCCAGGTAATTGGTGCCAAGGAAATGCGGCTGCACAAACAGCACACGGCTGCCGCTTCGTTGCAGGATGTCAGCTGCTTCACTGCCTTTCATCCGGGTGTTGATGGGTACCATGACTGCCCCGGCGCAATGAATCCCCAGCGCGGCAATGATCCAGTCGCGGCCATTGGGCGCCCAGATTGCCACCCGATCGCCCTTCTCGATCCCCAGCGCCATCAGGCTGCGGGTCACCGCGAGGGCGAGTCGGGGCAAGTCTCGATAGTCAGTGCGCTGCCCATGCGCTTCAATGGCCGTGCGCCCGGCATGCTGTTGCGCCGCTTGCTGCAACAAGTGAGGAATGGAGCTTGGCAGGCTCAAGGTGTCGTCACGCAGGACGTCAAGGGTGGAATTCATCGGTCACTCGTCTGGCGAATTATTCGGGGAAACACACGCGTAACTGTTCACTGCGGGGGATGGACTGGCAGGCCAGTACCCAGCCTTCACTGAGCTCCTGCTGATCGAGGGCATCGTTGCGCAGCATCTCTACCGCACCGCGTTCGACCGTGCACATGCAGGTGGCACACGACCCCACCAGACACGAACTGGGCGGACTCAGCCCGGCGCGTTGCATGGCATTGAGCAGGGTTTCACCCTCGGCGCACGGGACTTCGAATTCTTCGCCGTCGAGGCGTACCGACAGTTGGCTGCTGACGCCATCGGGGTTCACCGCGGGCAGCTCTGGCACACTGCCTTCTTCGGGCAGTGAAACAAAGCGCTCCACGTGAATACGCCCGTGTGGCATGCCCAGCCCTTGCAGGGCGCTGACGGCGGCGTCCATGAACGGCCCCGGACCGCAGATAAAGGCTTGGGCATGGGCCCACGGGCGGGCGATTTCTGCCAATTGCGCCACCGCCGGAATGCCCTGTACCGAATCCAGCCAGTGAATCACTTGCAGCCGCTGGGGGTAGGCGCTGGCCAGGGCCTTCAGCTCGGCGGCGAAGATCACCGAGGCTTCATCGCGATTGGCGTAGATCAGCAAAACCCGCTCGCTGCCGGCAATCAGCACAGAGCGCAGGATCGACAGCACTGGCGTCACCCCGCTGCCGCCGCCAAACAGTACAAAGTCATCGTCAAAGTGACGTGGCACGAACGCCCCCGCCGGCGCCAGCACGTCCAGTTGATCGCCCTCGCGCAGTTGCTGACACAGCCAGTTAGAGGCGCGGCCGTCACGCACTTGCTTGATGGTCACCCGCAGTGGCTCATCGTGCAGCGGTGTGCTGGACAGCGAATAACAGCGCGGTAGCCATGCACCTTCGAACGGCACGCGCAGGGTCAGGAATTGACCGGGCTTATAGGTGAACTGCTCGCGCAACGCAGGCGGAATGTCGAACACCAGTGAGCGCGAATCAGCGGTTTCAGGGATGATTTGCGCAATGCGCAGCGAATGGTAGGCAGGTGTATTCATTTTAAATACTCATCACAAACTGGCCGCTGTCGATGCGCAGCTCTATACCATTGATCGCGCGCGACTCATCGCTGGCCAGAAACAACACGCTATTGGCCACGTCTTCAGGCAGGCACATCCGGTGCATCGGGTCACTCTCGATGGTCAGGCTGGCGGGGTCCAGTCCGGCCGGGAACGTGCCGGTTGTCATTGGGGTAAGAATCCCGTCCGGGTGCAATGAATTGCAGCGGATGCGGTATTTGCGCCGACGGCAGAGCACCGCCACGGTACGGGTCAGGGCGGCAACGGCCCCTTTGGAAGCACTGTAGGCGGTGTAGTCGTCGCGTCCGGCGAGTCCGGCAATCGACGACATGTTGATGATCGAGCCGCCCTCGCCCTCTTTCATCAACCCCAGTGCCGCCCGGCAGCCCAGAAAAACACTGTCGCTGTTGACCCGTTGCACGCGCTGCCAGTCCCGGTAGTCGGTGTGTTCAATGTCACCGTGCAGCAGAATGCCCGCGTTGTTGAACACAATATCCAAGCGTCCGTAGGTGGTGCGAATCACGTCAATGACCCGCGCCCAGTCCGCCTCGCTGGCCGCATCATGCGCCAGGAACAGGGCGGCGGGACCGATTGCCTGCGCCAGTGCCTGCCCGGCCGCGACGTCAATGTCGCTGATCACAACCTGCGCGCCCTCTCGGGCCAACAGCCGGGCGCTGGCGCGTCCCACACCGCTGGCCCCACCGGTAATCAACGCCACTTTGCCTGCTACGCGTGCGCTCATAGGGTGCTCCTTCACAGGGTTTCAGCCGCCAGTTGGGCCCGAGCGGGCTGGCTGTCAGTAGCAACAGCCTTGCCTGCACGGCGCCCGGAAAACACGCAGTCGGCCAGCGAAAGGCCGCTGATGTACAAATGCGAGGCGATGCCGATGGCGGTTCGCCCGGCACTGTACAACCCGGCAATCGGTTGGCCGTTGCCATCCAGTACCGCGCCGTTATGTTCGTCGACCTTGAGGCCGCCCAAGGTCAGCGCCCCCAATGGAAACATCGGGTTGCTGACACTGATGTCACAGGCGTAGAACGGGCCCTGATCCAACACCTGGCGGCTGCCCTGCGACTTGCCAAACGCATCGGGCGCCGTGCCACGTGCGCCTGCGTTATAGGCTTGCAACGCAGCCTCAAGGGTTTCGCCGTGCATGCCGCAAGCGCTGGCCAGCTGCGACGCATCGCGGCCTTTGCGCACCTTGAACAGCATCAATGCCAAGGCTGGCAATGCCTGAAACCACCAATAGCCGTCGAACAGCGCCTGACGAATCGCCTGCTTGCGCAAGCGCGCATCCAGCACCAGCCAGGCCTTGCCCCCCTGCTCTTCACACAGCGGCTGGCCGAGGGTGGCGCCATACACTTCTTCGTTGCAAAAACGTCGGCCTTCGGTGTTGACCACAATCCCTTTAGGCCAGCAAAACGGCGGGTTGATAAAGCGCCATGCCGACACCCGGCTCAGGCGATCACCGTGTGCGCCCACCGATTGCCCCAGGCGCAGGCCGCTGCCATCGCAGCCGGTAGCGCCGACCTTGAAGTTGCGGCGAAATTTGGGGGCATGTTCGCGGATCAGGTCGCGATTGAAGATAAAGCCGCCCGTGCTCAGGATCACGCCTTGGCGCGCCCGTATCAGCACAGGTCGGGCATGCTCGCGCTCCAGCTGGCTGACGGTGTGGCGCAAACGGTCGCAGTAGCCCGGCGCAAAGTTCTGCAAGCGCTCGGCCCGTGCCGCCAGCCGTGCATGTTGCTGCGCCTCGCGCGATCCGGCAGGCATCTGCCACAGCTCAGCACCGACGACCCGGCCCGTCTCATCCACCACTAACCGACGCGCAGCCGATTGCAGCAACGGCTGCACCCCGGCACGCAGGCAGGCAGCTTGCAAATGGCCATATAACACGGCGCCGCACTGGCCTTTGCCAACCGTGCGATGGCCCCGTGGCGCCGGCGCGTGCGTGCCGCTGTGGGACGGCACCAGTTCGTTGCCGGAGTAATACAGAAAGTAGCCATCGGACGGGTAGGACGTCTTGCCGCCCGGGGGCACGCTGTGGGCGTAACTCGCGCCGTGGCTTTCGAGCCAGTTCAGGTTGCTGACGCTGTCCGCGCAGAATTGACGCAAGGTGTCGTCGCTGATAACGCCAGCGGTTTCGTGTTTGAGGTAATCGAACATCGCCTGTGGGCTGTCATCAAAACCGGCTGCCCGTTGTTGCCGGGTGCCGCCCCCTGCGTAGACCACACCACCGCTCTTGGCGCTGGCCCCGCCGCCAGTAAAGCGGTCTGCAACGATCACGCTGGCGCCGTGGGTACGGGCTTCCAGCGCGGCACAGGCGCCCGCGGCGCCCCAGCCGATCACCAGCACGTCACAACTGTCGTGCCAAGCCTGATCGGCCACGTCACACACTCGCAATGGCGCGAGGATGTCGGTGTTGCTGGTGTGCGCTGCCGGACGGTTCATACTGCCGCCTCGGCCTTGGGCGCGGACGCCACGGGCGCATGGCGGGCAATGTGGTTGGCGGCAATGTAGCCGAAGGTCATGGCCGGGCCAAGGGTGCCACCGGCGCCGGGGTAGCTGGTGCCCATCACTGACGCCGAGCAGTTGCCAATGGCGTACAGCCCCGCAATCGGCTGGCCGTCTTCACGCACCACCTGGGCGTGTTGATTGGTCAGCAAGCCGCCCTTTGTACCGATGTCTCCGGCATCCAGGCGCATGGCGTAAAACGGGCCTTTGCGGATCGGTGCCAGGCACGGGTTGGGTTTGAGATTGCTGTCGCCGTAATAGCGGTCAAAGACATTGCCGCCCCGGTCGAAGTCGAGATCCTCGCCGGTTTGGGCGTACTCATTGACCTTTTGCACCGTGTCGCCCAAGCCGTGGGCATCGACGCCGATTTGCGCAGCCAACGCCTCCAGGCTGTCGGCTTTCCAGTACACGGTGTTGAGCCACTCTTTACGCAAGCGGCTGTCCGGCATGACTTGGGCGGGCATTAACGGCCCCATCGCATAATGAAAACGGAAGTGCCCGTCAAAAATGACCCACGCGGGCACCGAGCGCCCTCCGGTCTTGAGATTGTCTTTGTACATGGCGTCAACAAACTCCAGGTACGGCGCCGCTTCATTGACAAAACGATGGCCGAGGCTGTTAACCACGATGGCGCCCGGAAATGCCCGCTCGGCAAACACGCCGCGGGGTTTTTCTTCGCCGGGCACGGCAATCGTGGGCGCCCACCAGGCCCAGTCCATCAACGCCGTGGCAGCCCCAGCATTGAGGCCTGCTTGCAACGCCGCCCCGGTGTTATTGCCCGGCGGCGTCGCGCTCCAGGACGCGCGGGTAGGTTGCGGCAGGAATTTTTCACGCAGGGCCTGGTTCTGTTCAAAGCCGCCAGAGCCAAAAATCACGCCGCGCCGCGCCTTGAGCGTCAGCAGGTTGCCAGCGCTACGGACTTTAATGCCGGTGACCCGCTGATCCTCGACCACCAGCTCTTCAAAATCAGTGTTGAGCCACAGCGGCACGTTGCGGTCCATCAGCGAGCGGCGCAGCGAGGCGACCAGCGAGCTGCCCAGCGCAGCGCGGCGGTCGAATTTGCTTTTACGGCGCCATTTGAAGTCCAGTTTGTAGCGCGCCATCAATTTGAAGATCAGCCATTGCCAGCCAAAACTGCGGGCCATGGCGACGTGCGCGTCACGTGCGGTCCACGCGATGCGCCCCATCAGCAAGGTGGACGGTGACGGTTTGCGCAGGTTCGCCAGCTCTTCACCCAGCAGGCTGGTGTCGAACAGCTCCGGGTCCAGCGTCCGCCCGCCGGGCAAGGCACCGGGCAAGTGCGGGTAATAATCGGGGTATTTTTCTGCCACGGCATAACGCACGCGGCTGTTATGCGTCAGTTGCTTAATCATCGGCGCGGCATTGTCCAGATAGGCGCGCAGGCGCGCTTCATCGCCGTGTTCGCCGGTGGCGGCCTTGAGGTATTGCATCGACAACTCAGGGCTGTCATGCCCGCCTTTGGCTTTGAAGTAGTGGTTATTGGGAATCCAGATGCCGCCGCCGGATATCGCTGAAGTTCCGCCATATTTGTCACTTTTTTCGACAATCAGCACCGAAAGGCCCTGATCGGCGGCGAACAGGGCCGAGGTCATGGCGCCGGCACCGGAGCCGACCACGATCACGTCATAGCTGGACTGAGACTGAACTTGAGCCGTCATTGTTGTTGTGCCATCCGCTGAGGTCTGAAATTCATGCTGACGTCACGCCAGCCGCTGCCGTGTGCAGGCACGGGCAGTGACGGGCGCGGTGCGTTCAACGCGTGTGGAGCCGTTTACACAAATGGGTCGGCGTTAGGCAGGCCCAGTTGCACCAGCCCGTAACTGCGGCGGTAAGCCGCCTCATTGTTGGCGATATGCCCGCGCGCTTGATGCAGGTCGCGGAAATAGCGCGCCACCGGGTTGCCGCTGTACAGGCCTGACGCCGCCATGCACCGCAGCAGGTCGCTGGCCCGGTCGGCACACACGTTGGTCACGTGGGACGACTGATAGCGGTACAGCAAGCGCGTTTCGACATCCGGGTACTCGCCCGCTTCGGCCAGGGCCAGCAGGTGCCCGTAATTGCGCGCCAACACCAGTTTCAGGGCGTCCACGGTGATAATCGCTTCAGCCACGGCAGCTTGCGCCGCAGGGTCTTCAGCGGTTTTGGCGCCATGCTTGCCGATGTGCCCGGCGGCGTTGTCGCGGAACGCGTTGATTGCACCTTGTAACGCGCCAATGGCCGAGGTCGAGACCGCCCGGGCAAACACTTGGGCGAACGGGATCGAATACATCGGGTTGGTGTTGATCCGTCGCCCGGGGGTCGCTTCGACGCTGTAGTTATTGGTGCGCTGTACGCGGTGGGCGGGTACGAAGACGTCTTCAACCACGATGTCGTGGCTGCCGCTGCCGCGCAGGCCCAGCACGTCCCAATTCTGCTCAATGCGGTAATCGCTGGCCGGAATCAGAAAGGTCCCATGCTCGGTGGGGCCCGTCTCGTCTTGCGGCACGATGCCGCCGAGGAAACACCACTGCGCATGCTGGCTGCCACTGGAAAACCCCCAACGGCCGCTGACCTGATACCCGCCCTTGACCGGCGTCACTTTGGCCACTGGCATGTAGGTGGAGGCCACCAGCGCCGAGCTGTCTTCGCCCCACACATCGCGCTGGGCCTGTTCCGGGTAGCGGGCCAGTTGCCATGGGTGGACGCCCATCACGCCAAACACCCAGGCCGTGGACATGCAGCCTTCGGCCAGGGTCATCTGGATTTCAAAGAACGTGCGAATGTCCACTTCGTGACCACCCCACGCCTTGGGCTGCAGGGCGCGCAGCAAACCGGTTTCCTGCAAGTCGCGCACCGTGGCATCCGGCAACTTGCAGTCTTTGTCGGCTTGGGCCGAACGGCTTTGCAAAGCCGGGATCAGGGTGCGTGCGCGTTCCAGCAGCTCAAGCTCTATCGGACTTTTCACTCGGGTCGGGTCCATCTTTGGTTCTCCGTCAGTCTCTCGCTGCGCGGATGCGCGGGCGGTCTGTGACGAATAATCCGATCTGTAACGCTCGGCATCATCGTCAAAGCGGACTAGCCCCAACCCTGTTGTGTTTTAATTGCCGCCTTTTTTCAGCCTCCGTGTTTCAAGGAACAGCCCCATGCCGTCGACTGCCCCCACCCGCGTCCTGATCATCGGTTACGTGTGGCCAGAGCCGCGCTCCTCAGCGGCGGGTGGGCACATGATGCAAATCATCGAGAGCTTTTTGCAGCAAGGCTGGCACATTACCTTCAGCAGCCCGGCCGGTGTGGGCGAGCACAAGGCAGACCTGGCGGCCTTGGGCATCGATGAGGTCAGCATCGAGCTCAACAACAGCAGCTTCGATGCCTTCATCTGCGCGTTGGCGCCGGACATCGTGCTGTTTGACCGTTTCATGATGGAAGAGCAATTCGGCTGGCGGGTCGAAAAACACTGCCCCGACGCCCTGCGGGTGCTGGAAACCTCTGATCTGCAGAGCCTGCGCGATGCTCGTCATCAGCAGCTCAAGACACGCCTCAAGCACAGTGGCGACCTGGACGATTTCAGTGCGTTGTTCGCCCCGGCCACCGACGAGATCTTCGAACAAATGGCTGAAACGGACTTGGCGCAGCGCGAACTGGCCGCGATTTACCGCAGCGACCTGAACCTGATGATTTCCGAGTTCGAGATCGACTTGCTGGTGGAGCAATTTCACGTCCCCACTGCGTTGCTGCACCTGTGCCCGTTGATGGTGGATGGCGTACCCGACACCTGTGTGCCCTACGAGCAACGTCAGCACTTCTTGAGCATTGGCAACTTTCGCCACGCGCCAAACTGGGACGCGGTGCTGTGGATGAAGACCACGCTGTGGCCCTTGATTCGTCAGCAACTGCCCGATGCCCAGTTGCACATTTATGGTGCCTACACCCCGCCCAAGGCCACTGCCTTGCATAACCCGGCCCAGGGTTTTCATGTGCTGAACTGGGCCGAGGACGCGCTGGCCGTGATGAGCCAGGCGCGGGTGTGTCTGGCGCCGTTGCGCTTTGGTGCGGGCATCAAGGGCAAGATTGCCGATGCCATGCTATGCGGCACGCCTAACGTCACCACGCCAATCGGCGCCGAAGGGATGCACGGTGACCTGCCGTGGGCCGGAGCCATCGCGACGTCGGCTTCTGCGATAGCCGCCGCTGCGGTGGAGCTGTATCGCACCCCTTCGGCATGGCATCAGGCTCAACAGCACGGGCGGACACTGCTTGCCGAACGTTACCAGCAAAACGTTCATGGTCCGGCACTGGTGCAACGGATTGAAGCCTGCCGCGCAGACCTGCCACGTCACCGTCGCAATAACTTCACCGGGGCCATGTTGCGCCACCATCATCACAAAAGTACGCAGTACATGGCGCAATGGATCGAGGCCAAAAACCGTTCACTTTAACGGCTTGATGCCCCACAAGGTTTGCAGCGCGGCGCTGAATGAGGGCGCTAGGATGCGATTGCCGTGGCCGCTGAGGTGGTTGGAATCAAAGAACAACGGTTTGCCGTTTTTCCTGTCATAGGCCGAACAGAGGGCGGTCGGGCACAACACCGGGAACGGGTCCCACACTGCCAACGCGGGATGCTGCTGTTGTAAACGCTCGATCAACGCCAGTTGCGGGGCACGCAAGCGTTGCAAGGTGCTGCGAAACACCGTCAGGCCGGGAGCACACACCGGGTTCATGTGATTGAACCAGTCGGAACAGCGGCTGGGCGGTGCCTTGAATAATGGTTTGGGGGCCTCGATCAACACCTGCAGCCCGGTCGCTTGCAAACGGTTGAGGGTTGCCAGCGCCGATGCATACGCGGCCGCCTGCTCGTGCTCAATCCCTGCAAGCAAGTCGTCGACCACGGGGGTTTCCCCTTTTGACCATTCAAGCCCCTGAAGCTCCGGCATGCGCAGGGATGGCAGAAACACGATGTCCCCAGGCCGGGCGCGGGCCTCCAGATCCTTGAAATCCGCCTCACGCCGGGCAGCGCATCCGGGCGGGTCGGCGGCAATCAGGGTCACCACCCCGCAGCCTCCCCGCTCATACTCAATCACCTTGATGCCCATTTGCAGGGCGATCAGGGTGAACAGGGTGCGGTAGGCGGCAGCGTGCGAGTCGCCCAGCACGAACAGCCGTCGCCCCTGCAAACGCGGCTCGTCAAGGGCGGGCAGCGGCTCTGCGGGCCAATGCCGGTAGGCATACCAGGTGTACGTGTCGCGGGTCTGGCTCAAGGACAGGTGTTCTGTTTGACGGGTCATCGCCACGCACGTGAGCGCCAAAAGCCCGACTGCCGCACCGCTCACGGCAAGCGTCAGGCCGGGGGCGCGTAGCTGCCGTAAGGGGCTGGCACGCACCGGCCTTTCGAGCCAGTGATACGACGCAGCGGCCAGTGCGAAGACCAGTACGGGGTACAGGCATTGAACCCATAACAGTTCCAGCCCGGTCGTCCATTGGAAAAACACCCGCACCGGCCAGTGCCACAGGTAAAGGGAGTAGGACAAACGACCGATGTACGTCAGCGCGCGACCTTGCAACACACGCTGCAACGGCATCGCGCAGTGTGGCGCTGGCAGGATAATCGCCGTCAGCAGCAACAGCGTGCCCGATACCGTGACCACCGCCCACGGGAACGGAAACTGACTGGGCCGGGCCAACCCGAAACTGCCGATGAGCAAGGCTGCCCCGGCCAACAACGTAATAGTGCCCAGAGGCACAGAGGTCAACACGCCTCGCTTGGCGCCAATGGCCTGATACAGCATGGCGCCGGCGGCCAGTTCCCAAAAGCGGCCGGGCAAGAGGTAAAACGCTGACAACGGCGCATTGCTGGTCTGCAAGGCGCACACCAGCAGCGACACGGCGGCCAGTACGGGCAGCAGCGCCCGTGCGAGCCATGATTGTGTGCGGTAACGCAGCCACAGCCAAAACAACCCGGGGAACAGCAGGTAGAACTGTTCTTCGACCCCCAGTGACCACGTGTGGAGAAACGGGTTGAGGTTGCTGCCGGGGGAAAAGTAAGTGTCTGTGTGCAGTGCCAGCACGGCATTGCTCAGCCCGAAAAATGCCGCAAGCCCTGTGCGATTGATGTGATCGCTGAGCCAAAACTGCGGCATGAACATCGCAGACAGCACAAAGCTGACCAGCAGCACGCACAGCAACGCGGGCAGGATGCGCAGACAGCGGCGTCGATAAAAGTCGGCCAGATACGTCAACAACCCGGATGACGGCCGTTCACTCAGGGATTGGCTGATGACATACCCCGAGATGACAAAGAACATGTCCACCCCGACAAAACCGCCAGGCAGGACATTCAGGTAATCGCTGTGGAAAATGATCACCGCCAGTACGGCAATGGCCCGCAGGCCATCTATGCCGTGGATGTGCGCGTAAGAATGGTGAGGCATCGGGGAACCTGCTCGCACGGACTGTTGACCGGTAAGGACAGTAACCTTGCGTTACGTATTGAGCAGTAGTCCCCATCTTGTTTCGACGTAGTACCTTGGCCTAGTTTTCCGCCCCCCGTCTGCGCCGTCGTAACAGGTAGGTGTCCATGATCCAGCCTTTGCGCAGCCTGGCCTGTGCCCTGACCTGCTTGATCTGCGCGCACACGTCGGACAGTTCGCCTGCGATGAGGATTTCATCTGCGGTGCCTATGTAAGCGCCCCAATAGATGTCGACATCCTGGTCCACGAACGCTTCGAACGCACAATGGGCGTCGAGCATGACCACCACGTTGTCCAGGTCTGCTGCGCTGAGTTGTCGCCCGGTGGTGATCCGGATTGGCTGCCCAATACCGTTAAGGGCAATGCGGTGCCGCGCCACCAGGGCCTGCACACTGCTGATGCCGGGAATCACCTCATAGTCGAACCCGGTCAGCCCCTGGTCACGGACCCGATCCAGCATGCGTAAGGTGCTGTCGTACAGCGCCGGCTCTCCCCATAACAAAAAGGCCCCGCATTCCCCGTCCTGCAATTCGTGTTCAATCAGTCGGGCAACAACCTCGGCACGTTGCGCGTGCCATTGCTCCACGCCATCGGTGTAGCGAGGGGTTGTGCTGTCGCGCTTGGGGTCACTGACTTGCACCACGCGGTACGCAGGTTCGCGGATGTATCGCTGGCAGATCTCCAGCCGCAGGCGTACCAGATCCTGGGTGATGGACCCTTTATCCAGTACAAAAAAGACGGTCGCCCGATTCAGCGCATGGATCGCCTGCACCGTGAAGTGCTCAGGATTGCCAGCGCCCATGCCAATCAGCAGAAGGGTTTTCATGCACAGAAGGCTCCACCAAAGTCGTGCCGCTGACTATAGAGCGCCGTGCCGGTGAACGCACCGCGAATCAGCCCTGTGTGTCGGACTGACCCGCGGTCGCAAGGGTTACCAGATGTTGAGGTTGTAGCTGACGATCAGGCGGGTTTCGTCCACGTCACGGGCGAACTTGGAGTAGTTGGTGCGGTAGGTGGCATTACGAAAGCGCAGGCTCAGGTCTTTGAACGTGCCGCTTTGCACAATGTATTTGACCTCGGTGTCGCGTTCCCACTCTTTGCCTTCTTCGGCGCGGCCTACAACCTTGATGTTGTCGCCGTTCACATAGCGGGTCATGAACGACCAGCCGTTGTAACCCATGGCCTTGAAGTCATAGTCGTAGCGCAATTGCCAGGAGCGTTCCTGCGCGTTGGCGAAATCGTTGACTTGCAAGTAGTTGACCAAGTACGGGTTGCTGCCATCCAGATACGGCATGGAGCTGTCACCGTTCATGCGCTGCCAGCCCGCGCTGACTTTGTGCCCGCCCAGCGAGTAACCCAGCATGGCCCCCAGGGCACGGTTGTCGATGGTCGAGGCCTTGGCAGAACCGGCATCGTCACTTTTGAACAGGCGCACGTCAGCCGACAGCACGCCCGGGCCGATCGGCTGGTTGGCCAGCAGCCCCACGAATTGCTGGCGATAGATGTCTTCAAGTTCGGCGTAGTGGTACTGCGCCGTCAGTCGGTCATTAACCTTGTAGTCCAGACCGTACATGTTGAAGTGGTCGGCGGTGATGTTGCAGCCATAACGCTTGTTCTTGCAGTTGAGGCGTAAATCCTGCGGGTCGGTGGAGTCGCGCGCGGTGTAACGATTAAGGCGCGAGGCCATGATCGTAAGGTCGTTTACGTCCCTGGAAACCAGCATCGCACCGTTGAACATGTTCGGCAGCAAACGGCCATCGTTGTACTTGAGCAAGGGCAGATCCGGGAGCAAGGCACCGTACTTGAGCACGGTGTCGGATAAACGCATTTTGGCGGTCACGCCGATTTTCGCGTATTGGTCCTTGGAACGACGCGGGTCGCTGCCGGTCGAAGGCAACAGTCCGCTGTTGCTGTCGGCGGGGCTGGAGTCCAGTTTCAGGCCCAGCATGCCCAGCGCGTCCAGACCAAAACCCACCGTGCCTTGGGTGTAGCCCGATTGCACGTTGAGGATGAAACCCTGGGCGGTTTCTTCACGCTTGGAAGCGCCTTGCGGGCTAGACGTGCTGCCGTCCCGAAAATCGCGATTGAAGTACACGGTACGGGCTTCCAGCTTGGCCGTGCTGTCTTCAATAAAACCGCCGGCCTGGGTTTGTGCAGCAAAACCGGCGCACACCGCCAGCGCGCTCAGGCGTGCAGCCCGGCATTGCGGCAACAACGAAAAAGGGACAACCATGTACAAGCTCCAGCAGCGAATCATTCGCAAGACGAAAACCATTGAGCCTGCACCTTCGGTTAGAAACCGGGGCGAAAGCGCTCAATGCAAAGGGGGCGCAATTGTACGAAAGGCTAAGCTGCTGCCTCATACGACCTTAGTCGCAAATGATGGCCTTTTGCCCAGATTTAGCCCCGTTCATTTAGTTAATAGCGTTTAACCCATATCCGGCCTTAAATAGACGCACCGACGATTGACCCCCTCAGGATTTTTCATGAGCGCTGTATTTTCCCTCAGTCAACTCGCGCCCCTGTCGCAACGCCTGGACTGGCAACGAAACCCGCTGGGCGAGGTGGCTGACTGGCCGCAAAGCCTGCGCACCTGTGTCCAGCTGTTAATGAACTCGCCCATGCCCATGCTGTTGTTGTGGGGCAAGCAGTTGACGCAGATCTACAACGACAGCTTTGCCGTGCTGGCCGGCGACAAACACCCGGACGCATTTGGCCAGCCGGTGCACCAGAGCTGGCCCGAGTACCGGGAATTCACCCAGCTGATCATTGACGCCGTGCTGGCAGGTGAAAGCCGCAGCCACATCGATCAGTATTTTTTGATCCCTGACCGCCAGCACGCCAATGAAATGTGGCTCGACCTCACGTTCAGCCCGGTGTGCGACGACACCGGCGAGGTGGCCGGGCTCTTGATGATGGCGGTCAAGGCGTCCCGCCGCCGTACGGCCATCAAACTGCGGCAACGCTCAAAAGCCACCCGCAAGGCCCAACACGACACCGAGGAACGCCTGCGACTGGCGCAGACCGTCACCAACGGCGTGGGCACATGGGACTGGAACATCGACCAGGACCTGTTCGTCACCGACAGCCGATTTGCGCAGATGCATGGCATTGAGCCGCAGTTGTCCGGGCAGTTACCGATTACCGCGTATTTAGAAGGCGTACACCCTGAAGACCGGGGGCTGCTGACCCGTTCGATCAAAGCCTGCCTGGCCAGCAATGGCGAATACGCAGAGGAATACCGCCTGCTGGACGCCAACGGCACAATCCGCTGGATTTTCGCCCGCGGTCGTTGCTTCAGTGCGGACCCCGGACGCGCCCAGCGGTTCATGGGCGCAGCGCTGGACATCACCGAACGCAAAAAAACCGAACAAGCCCTGCTCCACCTCAATGAAACCCTCGAAGAGCGCGTGGCCGAACGTACTCAGGCGCTGGCTGAGGCCAACGAGCAACTGCAACGCGAAATGCAGGAGCGCGAACGGGCCGAAGACGCGCTGCGCCATGCGCAGAAGATGGAAGCCGTGGGCCAATTGACCGGCGGCATCGCCCATGATTTCAACAATATGCTCACCGGCATCATCGGCAGTCTCGACCTGATGAAGCGCTACATTGCTGCGGGCCGAAGTGCCGAGATTGGGCGTTTCACCGACGCGGCCGTTTCCTCGGCACAACGGGCGGCCGCACTCACCCATCGGCTGCTGGCGTTTTCACGGCGCCAGTCGCTGGACCGCAAGCCGCTGGACCCCAATCATCTGGTGACGTCACTTGAGGAGCTGTTCAGGCGCACCAAAGGCGCCCATATCACCCTTGATGTGCAACTGGGCGACAACATCTGGGCGGTGAACACCGACGCGGGTCAGCTGGAAAGTGCCTTGCTGAACCTGATCATCAACGCCCGCGATGCCATGCCTCAGGGCGGCACCTTGCGCGTGCGAACCCGCAACAGCTACCTCGACGGCAGTGATATCAGCACCTTGGAGCCAGTCAAGGCCGGTGACTATGTGATGCTCGAAGTCAGCGATAACGGCTCGGGCATGACGCCTCAGGTGCTGGCCAAGGCTTTCGATCCGTTTTTCACCACCAAACCCATCGGCCAGGGCACGGGGCTGGGCCTGTCCATGATCTATGGCTTTGCCCAACAGTCGGGCGGGCACGTGACCATCACCAGTGAAAGCGGCAACGGCACCTGTGTGCGCCTGTACTTGCCCCGCCATTACAACCTGCAAGTGCAACCCCGCCCGCCGGTTGTCAGCCCGGATGCCCCCTGCGCCATTGAGGGTGAAAGCGTGCTGGTAGTGGAGGATGACCCCGCCGTGCGCACGCTGGTGCTTAATGTGCTGGATGAGTTGGGCTACACCGCCCATCAGGCGCCGGATGCCAAAACCGCGTTGTCACTGCTGGAGTCGTCGCTGCGCATCGACTTGCTGGTGACCGACGTGGGGTTACCCGGTATGAACGGCCGCCAGTTGGCGGAAATCGCCCGTCAACAGCGTCCCGGCCTGAATGTACTGTTCATGACCGGCTATGCGGAAAGCGCCATCCAGCGCGAGGGTTTTTTGGACTCGGGCATGGACATGATCGGCAAACCGTTCTCGGTGGATAAGCTGGCAACCCTGATTCGGGCAATGATCCCGGCGAAAACTCAGGCATAATCCGCGCCCTCGAATTTGCCCAATAGCTGCAAGGTATACGCCCCATGAAAGCTCAAGCCCGCCATATTCTGGTGAAGACCGCAGAAGAAGCCGAGTCCCTCAAGCAACGCATCGCCAAGGGTGAAGCCTTCGATGTGCTGGCCAAGAAGTTCTCGACCTGCCCTTCTGGCAAACGCGGAGGCGATTTGGGGGAAGTACGGCCGGGGCAAATGGTCGGTGTGATCGACCAGATCATCTTCAAAAAACCGCTGCGTGTGGTGCATGGCCCGGTCAAAAGCAAGTTCGGTTACCACTTGGTGCAAGTGTTTTTCCGCGATTAAACGCGGGGGACGAGGCGGCGCGACTGAGCGCGGCTTTGTTCCCCGACACCGACGCGCCTTAAAACACGATCTCGAACGGTTCAACCACTGTCAGTTGCTCGTCTACCAGGCAGCCCGTACGCCATTTATCAAACGTCAGGCACGGGTGGGACGTCCCAAAGCTGATGATGTCGCCCACCCGCAGCTCAATGCCAGGGCCGACGGTCATAAACCCATGTTGGTCCATCAGCGCAGTCACTGTGCACGCGCTCACGTCATCGCCCGAGGCATCCACCTTCCCTTCGCGGTAGCGCTTGAGCGGCACCGGCAGCCCGGCATCATAGGCCACATCACGCTTGCCCAGCGCCACGATGGCCAAGCCGGGTTCCGGCAATGATTGCACGTGTGCCCACACTTCCATCGCCGGGCGCAGGCCTTCGTGCAAATCGCTGCGCCGGTCCAGCACGCAACACTGCGCTGCTTTATAGATCCCATGATCGTGGACCACGTAACTGCCGGGGCGCAGAACACTCAGGAAGCGTCCGCTGGCGGCCTCGGCTTCGAAGGCTTCGGCAATCAGGTCATACCAGGCTGAACCTGACGCAGTAATGATCGGCGTGTCGCGCCTAAAGGCGCCGCCACGCTGCAACGCCAGCGCCAGACGCACCAGCGAAGCGGCAAAGGCACGGATGTCCGTGACGGCCTGTGCGCCGTGAATCACCCCTTCATAGCCTTCGATTCCGGTCAGGGCCAATGCCGGTTGCGCACTGATGGCGGCCGCCAGGGCCATAACCTGCGCTTCTGTGCGGCAACCACAACGCCCGCCTGTGACGCCATACTCAATCATCACGTTCAAGTGCTGACCACGTTCAGCGAAGAAGGCGCCAAGGGCGGCGACGTTGTCCGGGTGATCCACCAGGCAGTGAAATTCAAACCCGGGGTCGGCCTGCAAATCCGCGATGAGTGCCATGTTCGGGCGCCCCACCAACTGGTTGGCCATCAGCACCCTGCGCACACCGGCTGCATACGCCACGCGGGTCTGCACGGCGGTGCCCAGGGTCATGGCCCACGCGCCCTGCGCCATCTGCCGACGAAACACCGCAGGGGCCATGCTGGTTTTGCCATGCGGTGCCAATACCGCGCCGCTGCGCGTGACGAAATCCTGCATCCAGCGAATGTTGTGCTCCAGCGCCTGGCGATGAATCACCAGCGCCGGAAGGCTGACGTCACACAGCAGGTGGTCCCCGATCCGCGCTGCACCCTTCTCCACGTCAAGCAGGTTCATAGGTTCACCCTTTGGCTTTGTAGGCGATGCAGTCGATTTCGACTTTGCAGTCCACCATCATCATTGCCTGTACGCAGGCGCGGGCCGGGGCGTGTTCACTGCTGAAATAGCTGGCGAACACTTTGTTGAAACTCCAGAAGTCTCGCGGATCGACCAGCCACACGCCTGCACGCACCACATCTTCGAGGCCGTAACCGGCTTCTTCGAGGATCGCGATCAGGTTTTGCATGGTTTTATGGGTTTGTTCGACGATACCGCCCGCAATGATTTCGCCCTGTTCCATCGCCACTTGCCCCGAGACGTGCAACCAGCCATCCGCTTCTACGGCACGGGCAAAGGGCAACGGCTGACCACCTGCGCCCACGGCGCCGGTTCCGAAACGTTTGATGCTCATAACAAACTCCTCGATACGTACAGGCGGCGAATGCGCCCAAGGCGTAGAAGTTTGCCATACACGTGCAGGCGAAGAGTCAGTGATACAGGGTGATGAAGATCCAGGCGAATCCGGCTAAAACGAGGGACATGCAGACCACATACAGCAAAAACGCACGTTTCACGCTCAGTACTCAACTGCAAGGGGGCCAATCTGCTCTGACGACTGGCAGATTTTCAGCGGCGCGAAGTTTATCAGCCAGTGATATCGCTGTGATATTGCGCCCCTCCTATCGCGGAAAATATCCGATCAGTGGATCGGTTATCGCAGTGACCACCATTTGGGCAAAAGCTGTTGCACGTTGGGCTCGGCAAACCGGTCATCAATCAAAAACAACGCCCCCTGATCGCTTTGGGTACGGATCACACGCCCGGCCGCCTGTACGACTTTTTGCATGCCCGGGTACAAGTAGGTGTAGTCATAGCCCGCCCCGAACAACGCCCCCATGCGCAGCTTGATCTGTTCATTGACCGGGTTGAACTGGCCCAGTCCCAGGGTGGCGATAAAGGCGCCGATCAGGCGCGCGCCGGGCAGGTCAATGCCTTCCCCAAACGCCCCGCCCAACACCGCAAAACCGATGCCCTGCCCGGTCAGCGTAAAGCGGTCGAGGAAGCCTTGGCGCGCGGTTTCATCCATCCGACGCGCCTGTTGCCACTGCGCA
Organism: Pseudomonas sp. WS 5071; assembly: GCF_012985765.1. Lineage (NCBI taxonomy): Bacteria > Pseudomonadati > Pseudomonadota > Gammaproteobacteria > Pseudomonadales > Pseudomonadaceae > Pseudomonas > Pseudomonas sp. WS 5071. The sequence continues at coordinate 59,602 of NZ_JAAQWY010000012.1, forward strand.
ATGTGCGGGTGACGTTCAGCGAGCAGCCCGGCCACTTGCTGCAAGTAGTCGAAACTGCTGAAGAACGCCAGATAATTGCCCGCCCGCTGTTCATATTGCTGAACCATCAGCTCGACAATCGGCTCCAGTGACTGCTCACGGTGGGTAAAACGGGTGGAAATGTGGTTTACCACGCGCACGGTTAATTGTTCAGCCTTGAACGGCGACTCCACATCGATCCACACCGTGTCTGGCGGCAGACCGAGCAGATTGGCGTAATACACCCGTGGGCTCAGGGTGGCAGAAAACAGCACGTTACTGTGGGCACTGGCCAGGCGCGGCCCAATAAAAGCGGCAGGCACCACATTGCGCAAATTAAGCTGCGACAGGCGGCGCTTGCCGGTTTCACGCAGGGTGACATCGAAAATGAAATGCCCATCGAACAGCTCCGCGACCCGGTTGAATTGCAGCGCATCGAAGTAAAAACCCTGCAACTCGCCGGTCATGCCTTGCGGGTGATCGTTGAGGTAATCCCCGATAGCGGTGATGCAAGCCGTCAACGCAGTCAGCCATTTGCCCGGTACCTGCGCATGAACCTGATAGGGCCCGACTTGCTCACGATGCAGCGCGTTCCACTCGCGATTCAAGCGTTTAAACGCCTTGTCCAAAGGCGCCGGGGCGTTGAGACGCACGGCGTTCAAGCTGTACTGGTCAAGGCTGGCGCTGTACATCTGGCGGCCGCGTTCCACCAGGTTATGGGCTTCGTCGATCAGGGTCGCCACCTTCCATTGGTTGGCCTGCGCAAGTCCGTACAACAAACCACTGAAGTCGAAGTAATAGTTGTAATCGGCAATCACCAGATCGGCCCAGCGCGCCATTTCCTGACTCAGGTAATACGGGCACACCTGATGCGTCAGTGCCACCTCGCGCAAGGCGGCCTGATTTAGGTGCGCGTGCTGGACGGCGGCCTGGCGCGCGGCAGGCAAGCGGTCATAAAACCCTTTGGCTAGCGGGCATGCGTCGCCGTTACAGGCGTTTTGCGGGTATTCGCAGGCTTTTTCACGGGCCACCAGCTCCAGCACGCGCGGCGCTCCCGGCCCTTCGTCGGGGTACAGCACCTGCGCGGCATCCAGAGCCAGTTTGCGGCCGGGTGTTTTGGCAGTGAGAAACAGCAGCTTGTCCAGTTGTTGCGTGGGCATGGCCTTGAGCAATGGAAACAGCGTGCCCACCGTTTTACCAATGCCGGTGGGCGCCTGGGCCATCAGGCAACGGCCGGTGCTGACGGTTTTGTACACCGCCTCGGCCAACGGGCGTTGCCCCGTGCGAAACGCCGGGTAGGGAAAAGCCAGCGTGCGCGCGGCTTCATCGCGAACGCTACGGTGCGCGACTTCCTGTTCCGCCCAGGCCAGAAACTGCTGACATTGCTGTATGAAAAACTGTTGAAGATCAGCGGCACTCCACTCTTCCTGCAGCCGTGTTTCTTTTTCGCTGACGATGTCGAAATACACCAGCGCCAAATTGACCGCAGGCAGCTCCAGTCGCTGACACAGCAACCCGCCGTAGACCTTGGCCTGCGCCCAGTGCAAATGACGGTGATTGGCCGGGAGGGCCGCGAAGTCGCCGCGAAAGGTTTTCACCTCTTCCAGTACATTATTCACCGGGTCGTAGCCATCGGCCCTGCCCCGCACACAGAGCGTGCGGTACTGGCCTTCAAGGCTCAGCTCCGCTTGATAGTCAGCATTGCGGCGTGAGGCGACAGTGCGATGCCCGGCAATGCCCTGTTGCGCACTCGGGGACGGTGTGAAACGCAGGTCAAGATCGCCAATTTTGGCCGTGAACTCACACAAGGCCCTGACTGCAATGCGATAACTCACGCGGTACACACTTGCCATTGCACGTAACACACGGTGACTGGCATCTGATGCTGCTCGCAAAAGGCCAGCCAACGCAGTTGGTTGTCTTGCAGGCGATCCCCAGGCCCTTTGACTTCGATCATGCGGTAGGTTTTTTGCGCGGGCCAAAACTGGATCAGATCGGGCATACCGGTGCGGTTGGCTTTTATGTCCAGTAACAATCGACTGAACCACCGTTGCAAATGCTCAGGCGGCAGGCAGCTCAGCGCATGCTCCAGCAACTGTTCGTTCAGATGGCCCCACGCCACGAATGGCGACTGCACGCCATATTTTCGGGTGTACGTGTCGCGAATGGTGTGCCGGTATCGTCCATCGTGCAATTGCGCGAAACAGGCGTCGAACAGCTCGGATCGACGTGCGTGGAAGTCGTCTTCCAGCAAATCGGCGGGCCCGCTTTGATACGGATGGAAAAACGCGCCCGGCAGCGGCGCAAAAATGGCGGGCCAGCACAGTAACCCGAACAGGGCGTTGATCAGCGTGTTTTCCACGTAATGCACCGGCGCATCCTCGGTGTGCAAATGGGCAGCCACGCTGAACTCCACCGAACGTCCCGCATGGCGTTCCAGGCACAGGTCGAGGCGTTGCGGGGCGCCGGGTCGGGCACGTGGCGCTGCGGGCAGTCCGAGTTTGCGTCGCAGCCGCGGGAGCATTCGCTGCAACTGTTGAGACTCCTCATCGGTCAGCGGTGCCTGTTCGGCGGCTTGAGCCAACGCATAAGCTTGCTCAAACGCTTGCAGGTGCTCCATGCAGCGCACCGTGCGCACCCGGGCTTGCGGGTGCTGGCTGTGAGGATAAATGTGCAGGGCGCGCAGGTGATCGCCTGCCCGCTCGTGGTATTGCCCCAATTGAAACAACAAACGCGCGCGACGGCGCGCCAGCCAGCGGTTGTCGGCCGTGTAGTCAAGTACGTGCTGCAAAACAAGGTCGACGTCTTGCGCGGCTTCGAACTGTTCGCGGCACGCATGCAGGTGCAAATAGCCGTCGATATCAGCCCGGCAACGCAGGGCACGCGACGCCGGGCTCAATGGCACGGCTTCGTAAGTAAACAGGCCCAGATCCGCCAGTACCAGGTCGGACCAGCTCTGGTTGAGGGTGCCGAAAAACATCAGGCGCAGACGATCACCCAAGGCACGGTTGGTCAGGGTAAACAGCCGGTCTTCCAGGCCCGGGCACCAGCTCCCCAGGGGTTGCTCATCGGTCAGCTCAAGGCTCAACCGGGCCTTCCAGTCGGCCTTTCGGCCTTTTGAATCAGCAATATGCGCAGCGAAAAAACGCAGCAATTCAGCCTTTTGGAGCACCTCGAACACATCTGTCAGGTTGATCGTCGCCTGGTCATTCACCCAGCCTTGGTCCAGCAAGGGGGCCGCGGCAGAGGCGATATCACCGATTTCGGCGTAATTGAGCTTGCTCGCGCGAAAGTGCGTGCCCTTGCGCATGACCAGCCTGACCCACAGTGCCTGTGAAGCACCGGGCAACTGGAGGAACGTGTCGATGAAGCACTGCTCTTCAAGGTTCAGCAGATCGTCGTAACGGGATTTGATCCAGTGCAGGACGTGCTGGAAGTTCTTCAGGTAGTACAACGGGTCTTCGAGGGGATTGGAAATCACAGGCGGAACGAACCACTGACGTTAAATACTGGATAAGCGCACAGATATCAGTTCGTCCTGCAGGTTGGCAATGGCTAATGGATGAATGGTTCAGCGCGCCCGTCTGGCCGGGTCATGGGACCCCATAAGGTCAATCAGGGTGGTGCCTTCAGCCAGGTCGATCTTGCGCAGGGTGTAAAGCGCTTGCAGGGACTTCAACGGCAGCCCGCTCACGGTTTCGAGCCAGGCTGCCTGACGCGCACATGCTTGGGGGTGAGCCTGCAAGGCGTCGTGCAGATCGGGCACCCACGGTAATTTGTCAGGGTAGTTGCGTTGCACAAACGCTGCGAGTTGCCCGCCTTGTTCAACAAAAGGCGATTGAATAAAGCAACTGATCTGCTCGTCCTTCACGTTATAGAGATCATTTAAATAGTCGGCCATCTGCTGGCGTAACTTCTGAATTCGCTTTGGTGTATTAAATGCACCGGCAATGACACTCACAAGTTGCCCCTTGTATCGAGAATTACATTCATTCTCCCGGACCAGCGCATGTAAGTATGAACTGACCCCACTGCAATAATCACCGGCCTCGGTATAAACATGACGCAACCCTTGCACATGCGCTTCAACTAATATCACTGCGGCCTGAGGCTCTTCAATATTGACACCCGCGGCATTAATGTGGCCCTCGGTAAAGTTAAGCGCTTCGGAGTTCAGGACTTCCACTTCGCAGGAGAGACAATCAAATACGTTAATAACAACCCACTCGCTGCCCGCCGACAGCGCGGGTGTTTCTGCGGGTATGGATTGCGGGTGCAGTATCGAGCGAGACGCCTTCTCAAGTTTTAAACACATATCCAGCGCAGCCGGCAGCACATCGTCGGTGGAACTGGCCTCACAGTGCCCCAGCTGTTCAGCCACCTTTAACATCCAGTGGGCGTATTCCCCCAAGTGCGGCGGTGGGCGTCTGTCGATCAGCGCATTGACCGCGCCACCCCACCTATAAGCTGTCTGAAACAGCGGGGCCCGTGACAACAGGTCGCTGTACAAAAACGTCGCCCGTGCATCCCCCTCCGATACATGCCCCCACATCAAGACATCGAGTTTCCCGGCTTCTGGCGGACATTCACTGAACGGGGTATGACGTGTGACGGGATGGGCGCCCGTCTCATCGACCTGAAGCAATTCAACCCGATCATCGTCATACAAGAACAACTCATTGCACTGGTTATGGAACCTGGCCATGACGGATGCGGTGAGTCTGGGCTGGCGTAGTACGGCCAGACGCAACATAAACGTAACGGGCGCCCGTGCTGCAATACTCAACTGCGCGGCGCGGAGAAACGCCAGGGTGTAAGCGCTTTCCTTACCCCCCTCATGCACCACCATCACCCGGAACTGACCTATGCGCTCGATCCCTCCGGCTGCCACCAATAACCGCTGAATCAACAATTGCAGCGCAATGCGCTCATGTCGACTGAAGAAGCCTGTCAGGCGATGCAGAACTTGTTGATATACAAAGCTCATGGCCTGCTCATGAAAGGTACTCATGGGTTAACCCTCCGCAACGTCTGGTTAGTAATTGCAGGCTCACTCAAAGCGGCCAGGCATACCCTGCCTCTTATAAAAAAAGACCGGTATTACTTAAATGTAAGAATTCGACTACGCAGCTAGCATTCATCCAGATGCGCCCGACGCCAATCAATTTCCATATGAGTGGCCATCAGTAAGCTATCAGTATTTATACCCAAAAGAAAAGCTATTTGCGCATATAAATAATTAGACCGACCGGTCATAGTTAAAATTTAAACAGGCCGTAAAAGTTACAACACCCCCTTTAAACACGGCGACTACTTTTAAACATTCAATCAAGACTTTTCAACTTGCTCAATTAATACATACAACAACGCCACGACCCGTTGAGGCGTCGTGGCGTTTTATTGGCTGAGGCTAGAACTGTGGCGCACAGGTTCAAACTTCCAGGGCGACTCGTCCTCGGCAAGGGCACTCATCCATATAACGATGCGCCTGCACAAATTGATCGAAAGGAAAGACTTTAACCACCAGCGGGCGCAGGATCCTGTCGGCCGTCCATTCATTGATGGCTCGCAATGCGCGCGCCATGGCTTCCTGGTCCTGGGCGATGCCCAATTCCGGCTTGCCGGTGAAATTACCGATGCAGTGCACAAAGAACTGAATGTTCTTCTGAAACGCCGCGCAAGCCGGAAATGGCGTTTGATTACCCCCTTGCAGGCCGTAAAGCACCAGGCTGCCACGGGGCGCAAGCACATCCCCCAACACAGACATTTGCGGGCCACCCAAACCGTCGAACACGGTGTCTACGCCTCGACCGTCAGTGATCTTGTTGATCTGCATCAGCAAGTCCTGTTCTTCGGTAACGATCACTTTGTCGGCGCCAAGTTCGCTTAAGTAGTCGCGTTCGGCCGCTTCTTTAGTGGCTGCAATGACCGTGGCGCCCAACGCTTTGCCCATCTGTACGAACGATGGGCCTGCGCAATGGCTGGCGTCGGTGATCAACACGGTTTGGCCCGGCTTGACCCGCGCCAGATCCACGTAGGCGAAATAGGCGATCAACAACGGTGTGTAATGGACGCTGGCCTCAACCGGACTCAGCACCTCTGGATAGCGGGTTAATGCGCAGCGTGGCATCAGGACACGTTCGCCATAGCTCGGGTAGTCATTGGCGCTGTGTGCAGGAAAACTGGCGACCTTGTCCCCCGGTTTCAAGTCACTCACGCCCTCACCGACAGCGGTCACAACCCCCGCCATCTCCTGACCAATACCGGCAGGCAGGCGAGCCTGGGACGGCGCCAGATTTTGCCGCCAGAGCACGTCATACCAACTGATACCAATGGCTTCGACGCGCACCTGCACTTCTCCGGGCGCGGGCGCAGCGACCTCGTGCTCTTCGCACTTGAGCACCTCGGCCGAGCCAAACTTGTGAAAACGGATCGTGCGCGACATCGCAAACCTCGCCAAATTAATCGCTAATACCCCGGGACTTTATCGGGGCTTTGGGCGCAAGACTAACAGACAGCATTAATAGTCGACATGCCTGACATTGATCCGCGACCGCAGTGCTTGTGCCAAAGAGGCCGTGAAAAAGCTGCGTAAGGCGCAAAGTTAATCCGATCAGGCAATCAGAAAGCAAATCTAGGCAGTGACGATTTGGCATGTATGCCCGTAAGATCCGTCACCTAAGTCCCTGAAGAACCGCCTGTGAAGCCAGCGAGATGAACCGTAACGACTTGCGTCGCGTCGATCTTAACCTGCTGATCGTCTTTGAAACCTTGATGCATGAACGCAGTGTGACCCGTGCCGCAGAGAAATTGTTCCTCGGCCAACCGGCGATCAGTGCGGCGTTATCGCGCCTGCGCAACTTGTTCGATGATCCGTTGTTCGTGCGGACCGGCCGCAGCATGGAGCCTACCGCGCGGGCGATTGAGATTTTTGCACTGCTGTCCCCGGCGCTGGACTCTATTTCCACTGCGGTCAGCCGCGCTTCGGAATTCGACCCGGCCACCAGCACCTCGGTCTTTCGCATCGGGTTGTCGGACGACGTGGAATTTGCCCTCCTCCCCATGCTGCTCAAACGCCTGCGTGCCGAGGCGCCTGGCATTGTGCTGGTGGTGCGGCGGGTGAACTACATCCTGATGCCGCCGTTGTTGGCATCCGGTGAAATTTCAGTCGGCGTCAGCTACACCAACGACCTGCCGGCCAATGCCAAACGTAAAGTGCTGCGCCGCAGCAAACCCAAACTGCTGCGCGCCGATAGCGTACCCGGCGCACTGTCGCTGGATGACTTCTGCGCCCGCCCCCACGCACTGGTGTCATTTGCCGGTGACTTGAGCGGCTTTATCGATACCGAGCTGGAAAAACTCGGCCGCAAGCGCCACGTGGTGCTGGCCGTTCCGCAGTTCAACGGCCTGAGCACCTTGCTTGCCGGTACCGATATCATCGCCACCGTGCCCGATTACACCGCCGAAGCCTTGACAGCCGCCGGCGGTATTCGGGCTGAAGACCCGCCGCTGGATACCCAGACCTTTGAACTGCACATGGCCTGGCGTGGCGCTCAAGACAACGATCCCGGAGAGCGCTGGCTGCGGTCACGGATCCAGATGTTCTTCGGGGATCCGGACAGCCTCTGACATCACGCAATGCTGAGGGCCAGGTCAGATCGATTCGGGATTTGGCCGCACGGCCCGAGCACGCTTCACACTGCGCAAGCGAACCAAACACGACTCCCTTGACTCACGTCCAATGACGCGCTTCGCCTGTGGCCGCGCAGCGTTCGGCGTAGAGGCACGTACGCCAAAGATCTGGGCCTTGATCAGAGCGCGTCCGCACGCCCGCAACAAATAGACAATGTATTTATGTTAGAAAATCAGTCTAAAACCATTTAACCTCAGCACAGCACCACACAACCTGTATTGCCACTTATAGGCCGTACAGCAGACTTTCACCCCGTATCAGGTCCAACACTATGGTCGTCGTGAAACGCAGGCTGCCACAAACAGGCTCAAGGGCGCGGCATCACCGGGCTCGCAGCCTTTTTTGCCACAGGGGCAGTGGCCTATGAGCCCGCTGCTTTATGACTTGAACAGTCTGCGCGCAGCCTTGACGCGCCACGACATACTGCGAGTGGTGCGCAACGCCTGTGTTGAGCATGCGCGCGACAAGGTGATCAGCGCGAAATCGGGTGAACTGCTGTTTCAGGACCCGCCGGGCGATTGCCACATCCGGTTCGGATATTTTCGCGGTGCTCCCGCTTTTGTGGTCAAGGTGGCCATGGGCTTTTACGAGAATCCGTCCCGTGGACTGGACACTAACAACGGGCTGATGCTGGTTTTCAGCTCGCTGACTGGCACTTTAATCGCCATTCTCAACGATGAAGGCTGGTTGACCAGTTGGCGTACCGCCGCTGCCGGAGCCCTGGCCGCACAAGCGGGTGCTCCGTCGCGCATTACAGCCCTGGGTATCCTCGGCAGCGGGCATCAGGCCGAACTGCAAGCGCTCTGGGCTGCACACCACCTCGGGACACAGCGGGTGGTCATCTGGGGCCGGGCTGCGGAAAAAGCTGACCGCTTGGCCGAAACCTTACGGCTTAATGCCTTGAATGCCCATGCAGTATCGGCGGTAGAGGACGTGTTTGAACGCTGCAATGTGGTGATTACCTGCACGCCCTCAAACCGGGCGATCGTCCCTGTCAGCGCCGTAAAACCCGGGACCCACATTGTCGCGCTGGGGGCTGACAGCCTGGGTAAACAGGAACTGGACCCGCACATTCTGGCTCAAGCCAGAGTCATCATGACCGACGATCATCAGCAATGTGCCGAACGCGGCGAGTTGGCGTATGCCTTGCGTGCTGGGCTGATTACAGAAGGCGCGGATGTTGCGCTGGGGCATGTGCTTGCGGGCACGCGCCCAGGCCGCCTCAGTGATAACGACATAACCGTTGCAGACCTTACCGGGCTTGCAGCCCAAGACATTGCCATCGCTACCCTGGCGGTAGAGAGGGCACAACATTCACCCGCTACCGGTGCGCGCACCACCCCGCCCTGATCCTGCACCCTGAGTAAAAAGCGCCTGATTCAACAAAAACAATAAAGAAGGTACTCACATGAACACCCTGGTCCGCGTTACAGCCGTTTTCACCTCTTGCCTGTTGTTCGCCATCACCATGACGGCTCAGGCAGAAACACTGCGCATCGCCAGCGAAGGGGCTTACCCGCCGTTCAATTACATTGACCCGGACAATACGTTGCACGGGCTCGATATCGACATTGCTAACGCCCTGTGCGAGCGGATGCAGGTCACGTGTACATTTGTCACCCAAGATTGGGAAGGCATGATTCCGGCCTTGCTGGCAAAAAAATTCGACGCCATTGTGGCGTCGATGAATGTCACTGAAGAGCGCAAAAAGAAGGTGGCCTTCACTGATCGCTATTACCGCACACCCTTGTCCCTTGCCGTGCCCAAAGACTCAACCACCCGCGATGCCCAGACCGATTTCAAGGGGTTAACGGTGGGCACCCAATCGTTTTCGACACAATCGATCTACGCCGAAGAGCATTACGCCGCTGCCGGCGCCACTGTGAAGCTCTACCCCTCTCAGGATGAGGCTGTCAGCGATCTGGCCGCCGGGCGCCTGGATGCTGTCATCGCTGATAAATACCCGTTGCTGGCCTGGCTCAAAGCGCCGGGGAAAGGAAAAGAGTGTTGCAAGTTTCTGGGTGACGTAAAGGGCACTAACGCCGATGCCGCTATCGTCGTGCGCCTGGAAGACAACGCCTTGCGTGAACGATTGAACAATGCGCTGGCTGAAATAATCGCTGACGGCACTTACAAAAAAATCGTCAGTCGTTACTTCGACTTCGACATTTATTGACCCTCAGGGAGCGTGCGCCAAGGGGTCCCCGGCGCACCTGCTCCCCATCGTGACCTCGCCTCGCGCAGCCATTTGGCGCGACGACGTCATGCCCCTCATAGATCGCGCAAGAGGGTTCGGGCATGCCTGAGCAGTTGACCTTGTTATCCTTTGCCAGCGGCGGTTGGGGCGCAGCCTTGTTGATGGGCGCCCTGGTAACACTCGCACTGGCGTTGAGCTGTGTGCCGCTGGGCTTGCCGCTGGGCCTGGGCGTTGCGTTTGCCGCTCGGTCCCGGCGACGCTGGCTGCGTCTGAGTGCCACGGCATTTTCCACGGTCTTTCGCGGCTTGCCGGAGCTGTTGACGTTACTGATCATCTACTACGGCTGCCAGATCGGAGCACAGAAGCTCCTTGCCACGCTGGGCTACCCGGCCGACGTGAGAATCAATGCATTCGTCGCGGCGATGATTGCCTTCAGCCTGGTGTTTGCGGCGTTTTCGAGTGAAGTCTGGCTAAGCGCCTTCAAGGCCATACCCAAAGGCCAGTTCGAAGCGGCGAAGGTGCTGGGTTTGAGCACCAGCGCGATGTTTCGCAACGTGCTGCTCCCACAACTGGCGCGTGTGGCCTTACCGGGCTTGTCAAACAATTGGCTGGCGTTGCTTAAAGAGACCTCGCTGGTGTCGACTATTTCTTTGGTCGACCTGATGCGTCAGACCAGTCTGGCCGTGAGTGTCACCAAAGAGCCCATGCTGTTTTACACCGTAGCCTGCTTTGGCTACCTGTTTTTCTCGGCACTGTCCGGCCGCCTGTTCCACGTTCTCGAACAGTATTTCAACCGTCACCAACGGGGTGCACAGCCATGAGTGCCGGTGACTGGCTCGACCTGTTTTTTAACCCGCAGCTCCTGGAGCGCTATGGTCCGCGCTTTGTCGACGGGTTGTTGGTCACCGGCAAACTGGTGGCGATTTCTTTCAGCCTCGGCATGCTGCTAGGGCTGGTGATTGCCCTCAGCCGGTTATCTGACCGTCGCTTACTGCGCGGTTTCAGCAGCGTGTATGTGTATTTTTTTCGGGGATCGCCGCTGCTCGCTCAACTGTTCTTGCTGTATTACGGCCTCGGCTCCTTCAAACAGTTCTGGGAGTCGATAGGGCTTTGGTGGTTATTCCGCGATGCCTGGTATTGCACCCTGCTCGCATTTACCTTGAACACGGCTGCCTATCAGGCCGAAATCCTGCGCGGTGCGTTAATGGCCGTTGCGCAGGGTCAACGCGAAGCCGCGCAAGTTCTCAGCCTGCCCCGTCGCGTCACCTTCTTCAACATCATCATGCCGCAGGCGTTGCTGGTGGCTGTCAGGCCATTAGGCAACGAACTGATTCTGATGATCAAAGCCAGCGCCCTCGCTTCGCTGGTTACGATATATGACGTCATGGGGGTGGCCAAAGTGGCGTTCTCCCGCAGTTTCGATTTTCAGGTCTATCTGTGGGCGGCGCTGCTGTACCTGTTGATCGTAGAAGGCGTCAGGCGTGCGCTCAAATGGCTTGAACAGTCACTGAGCAAGCATGCCGGATGACCCGCACACCACTCCAAACCTGCGCACATTTATCGAGGGAATATGCCATGCAGCCCGTCATGACAGCGTCACACGATCAGTCCACTTCAGCGTTGACCGCACGAGAGACCGTAGTCCACATAAGCGGGCTGAATAAATGGTATGGCCCTTTTCAAGTGCTGCACGGTATCGACCTGACGGTACAGCAAGGGGAGCGTATCGTGCTGTGCGGACCGTCCGGCTCAGGCAAGTCGACCTTGATCCGCTGTATCAGTCACTTGGAGGTTGCCCAAGAGGGCATCATCCATACATTGGGTGTCGACCTGACGAAACCCTCACCGGCCAGACGCCTGGCGCTGCGGAAAGTTGGCATGGTGTTTCAGAGCTTCAACCTCTTTCCCCACATGACTGTTCTGCAAAACTGCACCCTCGCCCCGGTCTCGGTACGCGGCCTGTCACGTCAGAAGGCTGCAGAACAGGCGAGGTACTTCTTGGACAAAGTCGGGGTTGAGAACCAGGCAAACAAATACCCCAGCCAGCTCTCGGGCGGTCAGCAACAGCGGGTGGCGATTGCCCGGGCGCTGTGCATGGCGCCAAAAATCATGCTATTCGACGAACCCACCTCAGCGCTCGACCCGGAAATGGTCAATGAAGTACTGGACGTTATCGTCAAGCTGGCTGATACAGGCATGACACTGCTTTGCGTCACGCACGAAATGGGCTTCGCCCGTCAAGTGGCTGACCGGGTTCTGTTTCTCGACGCGGGGCGCATTGTCGAAGACTTACCCCCCGAGCGTTTTTTTACTGCCCCTGAAAGTGACCGGGCTCAAGCGTTTCTGGCACAAATCCACCGTTGAACGCATTGATGACAAGCGTGCTCGATTCAACCCTGCGGGTCTCCTGTCAATTACAGGTCGATTGCGTACAATCCCCTTCTCAACTTTCACGAACTGTCTGCCCCTTATGGTCGATATCGCCTTCATGAACGCAACAGCAGACGGCATTGCCGCCCTGCTTTTCCCAGACTTGGAAGCTGTGGTCCACGATCTTCGCAGCGGACAGATCGCGCACATTGCTAACGGCTTTTCCAAGCGCAAGGTCGGTGACGCCTCATTGATCAGTGACTTACCCGAATTGAACAAGGGGCTGGACGTCATCGGCCCGTATGAAAAAGCGGGACTGAACAACCGCTCCCTGCGCTCAATCTCGATTGCTGCACGTGGGCCAGACGGCCAGGTTGCAGCATTGCTGTGCCTGAACTTCGATGTGACAGTGTTAACCCACGTGCAAAAGCTGCTGAGCGGCTACGTGGTGGGCGTGCAGCCCCAGACACGTCCAGCGCCCTTGTTCAGGACCGACTGGCGTGAACAGCTCAATGCTATCGTCCAGGCGATATCTGTTAAGCACAACGTGCGGCAAAGCGATTTCGGGCGTGCCGAAATCATGTTAGCCCTGGCGCAAGCCCGCACCGCCGGGCTGCTGGATATTCGTAATTTCATCGATTATTTCGGGGAGTATTTCGGTATCTCTCGAGCGACGGTTTACAACTATTTGAAAGCCACGCCTAAAGAATAGGCCGCTGTGCCACTACCGTCGCTCAATACGGCCTGCACACGTCACCTTACCAAACGTACTTCTTTGGAAGGTCTGTAACCAAAAAAGGCGCTATAGCATTTGCTGAAATGACTGGGTGACACAAAACCGCAGGCCACCAGCACGTCCACCTGTGACAGCGCCGTGTGTTGCAACAAACGGCGCGCCTCTGTGAGGCGCAACTCCAGGTAGTAACGCTGCGGGGTGGTGCCCAATTGTTCCTTGAACAGGCGTTCCAACTGGCGCCGCGACCTTGCCGCGTAGACCGCCAATTGTTCCAGCGCCAGCGGTTCTTCCAGGTTAGCGTCCATCAACCTGATCACTTCACGCAAGGGGGCGCTGACGCAGATGTTCTCTGCCGGTTTGATTCGGCGATAGCGCGACGCCTCAAACGCCAGAATGTCCTCAATGCCCTCCACCAACGCCTTGTCGTGCAGCCCTTTGATCCACTCCAGCGCCATCTGAAAAGCACCTGCGGGGCTTGAGGCGGTCAGTCGGTTTCGGTCAATCACGAAGGGCTCACTGGTGACCTGTGCCGATCGGGCCATCTCCGCCAACGCGGGTCGATGCTCGGGATGAATGGCGCAGCGATAGCCTTGCAGCAAACCGGCACTGCCAAGAAACCATGCCCCGTTCCACAGCCCTGCCAAGGTCATGCCGGTCTGGCCTGCGGCACGCAGTAATTGAACCAGTTGTTCATCCGCCTTTAGCTCGGTTCTGTACCCCCCGCACACAATCAGTAGGTCCAGATCGTCAAGGCTGCCCTTCTCAAACACCGCATCCGGGCGGATCACCAACCCCAGATCACTCAGCACCTCTGCGTCGCACACGCCGAAAGTGCGTGAAGAAAACAGCCCGGCGCGCAGCAGGTTAGCTGTCACCAGCGCGTCCAGGGCCTGGGTAAATGCGGGCAGCGAGAAGTGCTCCAACAACAAAAAGCCTGCACGGACCGGGGCATTTGTGGAGCCCGCAGCGTCGTGCAGGTGTGTCCTTTTCATGCCGCCGCTGAACTGACGTCTTTGCATCAAGAAAGCTCGATCTTGGGGTGAGCTGGCTTATATAACCCACTGTGCGCTTCGATACCATGGGATTCCCCCTCCCCACCCTTCAAGCCGCTGTGGCTATACGTGCTGAACGGGTAAAGCCGTTGATCACCATGTACAACAAAGGCCCTGCCGAAACGAACAGCGCCGTCAGCAAAAAATAGGGCCATAGGCAGGCAATTGACTGACCATGGGCACGTGCATCCCGGTACATCCAGATACAGGCCAGACCCGCCATCAGGTACAAGTCAATCACCACTTGTGCGGTGTCAGGGCTGGACATCAGTTGCAGGCCAAATTCCAGCAGGGATTGTTCTGAATGCCAGAGGGTGAATGCCGTGTACAGCGTAAACATCAGCAGTACAAACAAGGCGCAATAAGGCTTTTTCATGTCGTCAATCCTTGAGCAGATGAGGGTGTCTTCAGCAGTTACATTAGTGATAACGTCAGCCCTCAGGCAATGACCTCTGAGGTCATGGACGCCACCCGTTGCCCTGCCAGAGTTCATGCATGAACCCTCATCCCTATCCTCGATCAACCTCCGGACATGCGGGCACACAGCTGCGCCAGCTACGTAAACGCGCGCGGTTGAGTCAAATGGCGCTGGCCCTCATTACCGGGATTTCCCAGCGGCACCTGAGCTGTATTGAGACAGGACGCGCCAGACCCGGCCCCGCCACATTGCACAATGTATTGATGGCCTTGCAGACCCCTCTGGAAGAATGCAACGCCCTATTTTTAGCTGCAGGTTATGCACCTCGCTATGACGCGACGCCATTGGCGTCGCCTTCAATGGATGCGATTCGTGAGGCTATCAGCCATGTGTTACACGCCAACAACCCTGCACCGGCCATTGTACTGGGCAGCCAATGGGACGTTCTGGCCGCCAACGCCAGTACCTTCGTGCTGTTCGACCTGGCAGGTTTGAGTCAGGATGCGGCACAAGGGCTGAACCTGCTCACCACGCTCCTGCAACCCTGCGGGTTGGGCGACTGCCTGGTAAACGCCGAAGAAATCCGGTATGTCGCCTGGCAGCGGGCGGCGCGTGAAGCCATGGGCAACCCGGCGTTGGCTCGGTTGCTCGAACAATTGCCCACACCGGTCGCTGCGCAACAGTTGAGTAGCGAACCGCCGCCCCTGATGATGACGCGGGTGAAATCCAGAAAAGGCCAATTGAATTTCCTGTCCACGTTTACGACCTTTGGCATGCCACTTGATATCACCGTGACGTCATTGCGGATCGAACACCTGATACCCGCCGATCCCCGCACGTGGAGCGTCATGTCTGAAGCGTATGCAGCGGCTGGCAGCGCATTCAGCGCCGCAACTGCTTTCTTGGGCCACCCCTTCGATACTCACCCTGCACGGGAAGCACGGGATTACGCTGACCATAAGGAAGATGATGAACATTCGAATGACACAAGCCTGTGACTGGCCGTTACTCAAACAGGTTCGCCTGGCGGCATTGCTGGACGCACCGACAGCCTTTGGGGTGAGCTATCACGCGGCGCTGGAAAACAGCGATGAGCGCTGGCAAGCCTTGGCCTCCTCTGATAGCAGCCCGCTGTTCTGGCTAGCGCTGGATGACCGCCGCCCCGTCGGACTGATTGGCGCCGGCAGCAGTCAAAGCGGACGTTTCAATTTGATTGCGATGTGGGTAGAGCCAGGTGCACGAGGGACGGGCATCGCCTCACGGTTGGTAGAAACCGTGCTCAATCACGCGCGTGATGCTCGCTATGCGGACGTGTATCTCGACGTGTCACCACAGAACACACAGGCCGCGCAGCTCTACCACAAGCACGGTTTTGTCTTCATAAACGAATGGGAACCCTTGGCCAGTCATCCGCATATTCACGTTCAAACCATGGTCTGGAGCGACACGGACGCGCAGCATGCATAAACAGTGGGTACAGATCGAAGAGGCCTATATACAGAGCAATCGCATCTTCAACTATGCACGTCTCAGGCTGCAGGGGCGCTTGCCCGCGGTGTGGCCGGCATTGGGCGCGTTCGGGTTGCTCATCGCTTTGTCCGGCACCCTGTTCCTGTTTAACAACCCGCTATGGCCTGTTGTCTGCGTCACGGGCACTGCGTGTTGCATGATGGTGTATTTCAGGTCACTGGACCGACTGCTGGGGCGGCTCTACCCTCAAGAGTACGAGCAGTACGCCATTGCCCGGCAGCGCATGTCAGAGCGCTGTGATTACCTGGCGTATGCGCTGTTTCTGCAAAGGATAAAGGTCATGGGCCATAGTCCGCAGGCCCTGCAAGCGCTCAGCGACTATTCTGAAACCCTCAGCCAGCCGCCCAAGCCGTTCCTGATTAATCAGCACTTTACAACGGTGATCATGGTGTCGATTCTGGTAAGCCTGTTGAGCGCCTATCTGCAAAAAACACCCGGCTGGACAACCCAGGCGCTGGAGTACATTGCCACCGCTCTGGGGCTAACCTTCGTGCTCTCATTGGGGCTCGACGGTTTGCGCGTCACCCAAACCCGCGATAACCGTATCCGCCGTTACCTGAAACGTGCACGGATTGAGCTGGAGCACGCTATGCACATTGCTTCAGCCCCGGATACTGCCGACGACGATGCAGCCGAAGATACTCAGCACCGGCGTAATTGAACGGACGCCAGCCAATGCCTTACGCCTACCCCGCGATACCGCCATGCGTCCCGCAACTGCTGGGCCGTAATACTTCGCTTGGCCGGGTCGAGCGTGAGCGCTGCCCGCAATGCGGGCCAACAATGCCAAGGCAAACGCCGCGGCGCACGCAATGAGTGGTGCAAGTGCTGTTCTCGCGCCTTGTTTGCAGGTACGCGCTGAAACGGGTGTTTGCCTTCTGCCAGCTCATACAACACGCAGGCCACGGCAAACAGATCAGCCCGCCTCGTCAGCGGCTGACCGTCCAGCAGCTCAGGGGCTGCATACCCCGGCGTCCAGGCGTTGAAACGCCCCCGGCTCAATTGAGGCAAACCGTTGAGCACACCCTCTTCGGCCTGTCCAAGCCCAAAATCGAACAGACGCACACCCTCTTCGCTAAGCATGACATTGCTAGGCTTGATGTCCCCGTGCAGCACCCCGCGACCATGGGCGCAAGCCAATGCATCCAGCAGCGGCAAAGCGATATCGCGCAGTTCGGCCCAGGACACCCCTGCGGGGCGTTCGCACAACAACTTGTCGAGCGTCAGCCCGCGCATCAGCTCCATGCTGATAAACGCCAGCTGACTCTCCTTGTCGACTTCAAATGTGTACAGCCGCAGTACGTTGTCATGGCGTACATGCTGCGTCAGCGCAAATTCGCTATACAGCAGTGCGCTGGCATCCGGTGCTGCGGCAACGTCTTCGCCAAGTAGTTTGATTGCCAGATACGGCGAAGGTTCGCCGTACTGCTCATGCAGAAGATCACGCGCCCGGTACACGCCCCCCATGCCGCCAGCGCCCAGCAAACCTTCGAGCTGATAGCGTCCTGCAAGCACTTGCGGTAGTTGCCCGACACTGGCACGGGTAAGCGCCGCTGCGGGTTGGCGCACCGCATCCTTGGCGAAGGCAAAGTACGTCAGGTTGTGGGCCTGTTCACTCTCGTCCAGCAGATCATCGATTGAGGCGTCGGGCTCGCTCATTGGCGGATCACCACGGCGGTCAGGTTGTCCCGCGCCGCGCCGCGCAGGGCCCCTGCAAACAAACGCTCCAGCGCCAAATGCGCCGCGGGCAGACTCAGGGCATGGCCGAGGGCATCGATGCTCAAACTTTGATACAAACCGTCGCTGCACAGCAGAAAGGCATCACCCGCAATTGTTTCCAGCTCCAGCACATCCAGCGTCAACTGTTCACTGGCGCCCACTGCACGGGTCAGTGCATGGGCAGACGGATGTGCCTTGGCTTGCTCAGCAGTCATCTGCTGCTCGTCGATCAATTGTTGCTGCAGGGAATGGTCCTTCGACAGCTGGTACAAACGTTGGCCTCGCCATAAGTAGCACCGACTGTCACCCGCCCACACACACGCCGCGCGATTGCCTTCCATCAATACCGCCACCACCGTACTGCCCATGATGCTGTCGGGACGCCCGGCGGTAACGGTCAGCTCTTGGCCCAGTCGGCGGTTGAGCCAGTGCAGGCACTGACGCACGCTTTTCAGGCGGGCGTCGAAATCCACTTCCACCGGCAAATCCGCCAGACTGGCAACGATCAACTGACTGGCGATATCGCCGCCCTGATGACCGCCCATGCCGTCCGCCACTACCCATAAGCCCTGTTGCGGGCACTCCAGAAAGGCATCTTCGTTGCGCGCCCGAACCTTGCCGGGATCGGTGCGCGCTGCGCTATGCCATTTGCCCGTCGAGGCCATCAGAGCTGCACCGGCATACGGAAGGTACGGATCACACTCATATCAAAAGGGTTAGGCGAGCGTGCACTGGTTAACAGGTAGTTGGCCCGCAGCCCGCCCAGATCGGCTTTGAGCACCAGCACGTCGCGCCCGCTCAACGACTCGGTTTGCATCAAGTCAAACAGACGGAACAGCGACCACGGGCCGGTATTTTTTTCGATGCCCACCGGGCGCCCGACCATTTTTTCCAGCACCAGGCTGGTCCTGCCATCGGCTGCATCGGTTGGCCATTTGAAAGCGACCGGCACAATCGGACCGTGGCGATATTCAATCACCTTGTCACCAAAGGTGAACGCCGAGCGGCTGACAGCGGCGTCCAGTGTGTAGGGCTCCAGCTTGAATTGCACTTGTGGCTCGGCCGGATTCTCGGTGAAGAAGCTTTGGCGAATCACCTGTGCTGAGCCCATTTGATCCAGATACGCCTTAGAAATCGGCAAACTGTGACCATCCACGCTGCGCAGACGATAGTTGCCGGGGTCGCCACTGACGAAGGGGCGCATGTACGTGTCAAAAAACTTGTCCGCTATCCCCTGGGCTTTGAAGAAGTCACGGAATTCGCTGAGAGCTACATCGCTACTGCTGTGGGCATAGAACGGATAGCGCTTGCTGATGGCTTTGCCGTAATAGCTGTACAACTCGCGTTGATAACGCTGGTTAAGGTACTGGTAGGTATCGTCGAGCAATAACCGCCACGTGTCTTCAGCCAACACGTTCAACCACGTTCCTACCGGACGCGGCAAGCGTGCGGAGGCATTGCGCAAGCTGCTCAACGCGTCGCGCTGACCACCCATGCGCACTTTGGTCATCTCGTAGGCGGCTTGCTGGGGCGCACTGGCCCGGGCCAGACTGGTCAGTTGCAACTGCACATCGTTGAGCGCCTGAAGGGCTGGCGTCAAATCAGCCGCAGGGCCGTTATTGTCATCCAGCAAACGGTGCAGGGGTTCAAACCGGCGCTGCAGTGACTTCTTGGCGGTGTCGGGCAATTTGGCCCCCACAGTCAGGGATGCCTTACCGGCGACCGCCTGTAGCGCTTTACCTGCCTTACCGGTTTTTTGGGCCAGCGCCTCTGTGGCTTCGCCCGCCTCTTCTATACGCTCGGCGATGGACGGGAAGCGGGTGTTATCCCGCACCTCTACCAGCAGTTGCAATACTGGCGAATTGGCTGAGGTCAAGCCGGCCAGCAGTTCGGCGCCTTCAGCGGCATCATTGACGGGTTGCAAGGCCACCCGACCGACCGCCTCTCCCCAATAGTTGGCGTAGTCACGGAAATACAGCTGCTCGAGTTCCACCATCAAACGACGCAAGTCCATCCCGCTCATGCCAGGACCTTCGCCCAGCACCCAGTTGTCTTGCAGGATGTCAGTCACCAGCGTGGTGCTTTGCACCGAAAAATACTGCTGATAGCCGCTTAGGGTGTAGAAACCCGGAATAACATAATCCGTGCCGAGAAACAGATTGCCCTGCGGCCCCAAATGTTGGCTCAGACGGTACTCGGGCAAGCTGCGCGCTTGTTCGCGCAACATCCGATACACCACGTTGGCCAAGGATTCGCTGCGCAGCACCTGACGCGCCTGCGCCACCAATTGATCATCGAGCGTGTACCCGAACGGTTGCTTGAGCAAACGCTCAAAGTGGGTGTTCAGGCCGTTTTGCACGTCGGTGTTACCTGCATAACGTACTGACCAGTCGGCAGCTACCCACTCTTTTAGCCAATCGGTATCCCGACGCTCATTCATGTTCAGCATCAGGTAAGCACGCAGGCTGTTGAGCAGACGCTCCCGGTTTTTCAGGTTGGTTCGGATCTGCCCTTCAAGCATCGTGGCAACGTGCGGCAACAGCTGCTTTTCCAGTTCCTCGTCATACGCCGTGAGCACCACAGGGTTGGTGGATTCGCCCTGATACAGGCCGCCGCGCTCCAGATACGACACGTCGCCTGATTTCGGGAAAACCTGGGTGGCTGCATACAGGGTATCCAACGGTTTGAGTATGCTCCGGGCGTCATCGTTGGCTGTCAGGGCTTTGCGTTGTTGCACCCAGTCCTGAGCCAGTGCTCGCACGCGCTCCAAACGCTCATAGTTAGCCGAAAAACCGCCAGCCCAGAGCACGCCAAATAACGCCAGTGCAGCCAGGGCGCCCACGTACAACGCCCGCTGCCCCCAATGAATACGGCGACGCTCGCGCTTGTCGAGCCCGGCCAGATCCGCTTCCGGGAAAATCACCCGGCTGAACAGGTGATGAATAAAGCAGGAGCGGCCGCGGTGCAGGTTGGGCAACCCCTTGCTATTGAGGCTACCGAGCCCGTCATCCTGTTGGCCATCCAGGTCCTGAACAGCCGACACATGCGGCGCGCTGGTCAAATAAAACCCTCGCAATTGGCTGACGCGCTGGTAACGATTGCCGGTGAAGGCCATGTCCACAAATACACACATGCTGGCACCGATTTGCCCCAGTTGGTGCGGAAAGTCGAGGATCCGCGCACGCCGCTGGGTATCCCGTTCCTGATGCATGCGCATGATCACTTGACTGTTAAGGCGACGAAGCAGCTCTTCGAACTCGGCGCGCAGCACAGTTGCGTCCGTTCCGTTCTGGTCTTTGCGCAGCGTGGTGCCTAGCACCTGATCACTTTCTTCACGACTCAATTGTTCAAAGAACTCGTCGAAACCAAGTAAATGATCGGCCTTGCTGAGCACCAGATACACCGGCACATCCACGTGCAGCTTTTGATGAATATCCTGCAACCGGGAGCGGACCAGACGCGCCAGCATGTCCAGACTATCAGGCGTTCCCTCAATCAGGGCCTCCACGGGAATATTGACCAGAACGCCATTCAGCGGCCGGTTGCGACGACGCTGACGCAACAGGTCAAGCAAGGTGTTCCAACCGTTGCCATCGACCTCGGCATCCGGCTGGGTCAGGTAGCGCCCGGCAGTGTCGATCAAGACACCATGGTCCGCAAAGTACCAGTCACACAGCGCAGTGCCCTGGGTGTCGCGAGTCAGCTTGCGGTCCAGTTTGTTGATCGGAAACTCCAGTCCCGAGAAATCCAGCAAACTGGTTTTGCCACTGCCTTGAGGCCCGATCAGCAAGTACCAAGGCAAATCATTGCGCCAGCGTTCGCTGCGCCCACGGTAGACACTGGACGTCTTGAGGGTATGGAGTGCGTCCTTGAAGCGCTCTTTCAGCGCTTTGCGCTCATCCTCGATCTTCACTTCCCGGCGCAAACGTTCCTGGCCGTCCTTACTGTCCTGCAACGCCTGCTTGAGCGCGCCCGCACGCCAGTTGACATAGACCATGAACAGGCCCCACATCAGGATGAGCACGCTGATCGTCAACAAACGCGAAACCGGGCTTTCCCAAAACTTGTAGTCGTTAACGGCCAACAGCGGTCCGGCAAACCATACCAACAGCGCCAGGAACAACAGCAGCATCAGCGTCCAGACCCAGGTCTTGCACAAGAAAGCGCCGGTATTTTTGAAAAAGTTTTTCATCACACGTCCTTGTTTACAGATGGGGCTTTGGCTGAGCCGGAGCTGGATCAAGCTGCTGATAAGGTTGCAGAACCGTTTCGCGTTGCTCACCCAACACCCAGGCAAAACCGGAATACATCACCGCCAGGCACACCAGGGTAAACAGCACCACCATCCAGGCTGGCACGATGCGCACCAGGTTGCGTCGCTGCTGACTCAAGCCCTGCCACTGCGGCGACAGCTCCCGGGGGACGTCGCCGCGCAATTGGCGGATCTGCCGATACAACGCATCGCGGATATCTTCCAGTTCTGACATGCCACGCGGTTGCACGCGGTATTTACCTTCAAACCCCAACGCCAGGCAGAGGTACAACAACTCCAGCATCGGCAAGTGCTTGACCGGGTTTTTCGACAGTCGCTCAAGCAGGCTGAACACCTTTTCACCCCCGAAGGTTTCGCTGTGAAAACTGCTCAACAGGCTAATCTTCGACCATTCGCTTTCATTGCCCCACTCTGTGGTAACCACAGCTTCATCCACCACCGTACACAGCACATAACGGGCCGCCATCACCTGACTGCTTTCAGCGCCATAATGCGAGGCGCGAGTTTCAAACATCCTCAACGCCTCCGTCAGGCGCTGATTCAAGGCAACAAGGTTTTCTTTGACTTTACTGTGCTTGAGCCGTACCACTTCGCTTAACAGGTCTGAGGCCGCAGCCACCAGTGAGTTGAGACTGATACTGAAGGTCTCTGTCGGCCGCTGGCGAGCAGCGTAAATCATCCGCTCTTCCAGTTGCTCAAAGCGCGGAGGCGAAGAAAAGTCCGTCAGTGGTCCCGTGCCGGGGCCTTGTCCCTTGCGGTCAAGCAGTACGGTTTTCTCGTCCTGGCTGTGTTCCATATCCTTGATCATGACGGTCAGTTCCTGATGGCCCAGAATTTCAGTTCAAGCTCGGAGAACTCACCGGAAACATGGAATGCGAAGCCTCCGGAGCGCTCCAGCTGTGCCACGTCATCAGGGCTGAGTTCGAGAATGAAATAGGTTTTATTGGAGTGGAATGCGATCTGGCGAGGCGCCACCGGTAACGGTTTGACCTTGATACCCGGCAAGTGCAGGTTCACCAGTTGGCGAATCTGTTCCACAGGGCCCACCTTCAGGTGCGCAGGCAAACGATGACGCAACTCTTCGCTGTCGCAATTGGCGCTGGCGGCCAACACAAAAGAGGCCGTGGACAACAGTTTGTGATCGTGCATCGGCGACACCAGAATCCCGTACTGGCGTGCTTGCAGGATCAGCTCGATGGCATGTTGTTCAAGCACCATCGACAACACCTGGCGGATTGCCTCCATCAGCCTGCGAAAACACCCGCCCTGATCGCTGTGCTGATAGCCGCTTTCCATCCTGGGACGTTTGCTGTCGCTGGAGAAGGTCGCCAACTCACCCAGCATGGTCAGTAGCGTGCGGTACAACTCCTCCGGGTGAACCTGTTCGAGGCTAAGGTAGTGGCGCAGCAACAGTTCGGTGCGGTTAATCAATTGCAACATCATGAAATCACCGACCTCGGCACCACCCACCTTGCCATTGGAGCGAATGCGCTCGGCAATGGCGTCGCCGCGGTGCCCCAGCATGCTGATAACCTCTTTGAGGCACGACAGCAGGTAACTGGAGGAATGTGCCTGTATGAATGTCGGCACGAAGTCCGGATTGAGGCTGATAACGCCATCAGGCGTGGTGTCGAGTACATCGCAGAGCAGGAGTTTGACGTACGCCTGATCACTCTGCTGTTCCCCAAGCAACAAGCGGAAATCCGGACGCGCGCAACTGACTTGACTGGCCGAATCATCGCCCGCGTTGGAATCAGTAACTTCGGTTTCATACGCCGTATAGCGTGCCAAGACGTCGGACTGCTCCGGCCGACGCGATTCAATGTGGTTGCCCGTGACCAGCGGTAACGCCAAATAAACTGGCATATTCCCGGTATTGGGCGGCACGTCCAGGGCCAGTGGATCGGTGTTGCCCCCCAACTCGAACAAGCTGCCGTCAGGCAGGATTCCTGATGCCTGGCTCACGACAACTTTACCCATGCTGAGGAACTGCAAATCGATTTCCAGGCTCAGAAAACCCCAGATGTAACTGCCCAGCAACTGGGTACGGGTTTTCATCTGGTGGTCGTAATAGCGATCGTTATGTTGAAAGTGCTGCGGACGCAGCAGCATGCCTTCCTGCCAAATGACTTTGTGTGTATTCATGATCAGTCATCCGCCTTGGCGAGCATTTTTTGCGCATTAAGGATGCCGGTTTTATCCAGAATCAACGCGACATCCGTGATTTCCTGCGGCGCGACCTGAACGGTGTAGCGCCACTGCGTATCAGGCAGATCACGATAAGCCGCGAGAATACCGATGAAACGACTGCCCTCCTCCACACTAAGCTTAAGCGCTATGGTTTCACCGGGACGCAGCTCTAGTTGCTCGCTGGACACCATGTCCGGACTCAGCGCCTCTTTGGGGTGTTCATAGAGGCTGAAAAAGTCTGCGTTCTCGAACGCCACCGGGTGCTTGAGCTCAAACAGGCTCACCACCACTGGCGACGGTCGACCATTGAGGTCCGGGTTCAATTGGTCACTGGCTTGCAGCTTGAGATTGACCTTGGTCAGGGTCGAATACGGCGACAGGGTCGAGCACCCTGTCATCAGTAGCCACGCGGCGCACGCAAACAGCGTTTTAAATACACGGGTCGGGCAGCAAGACATACGCTTCATCCTTGGTAGTCGTGGTGTAGGGAGCCAATCAGGCGTGCCTGTTCTGCGTAGGCTTGCGCGAAATCGCGTGCCAGCA
The DNA here is from genome assembly GCF_012985765.1 of Pseudomonas sp. WS 5071. Lineage (NCBI taxonomy): Bacteria > Pseudomonadati > Pseudomonadota > Gammaproteobacteria > Pseudomonadales > Pseudomonadaceae > Pseudomonas > Pseudomonas sp. WS 5071. Next base: position 84,341 of record NZ_JAAQWY010000012.1, read on the forward strand.
GGCGTTCGCTCCAGTCGTCGTCTTGCTGCAAAGCCTGGTGATAACGTGTGAAGGCTCTCCAGCGGCTGCCCGAAGTGGCCAGCAACGGTTTATGATCCCGCTCGAAACGCAGGGTCATGCGCTCTGGCGAAAAGTGCTCCAGGGTGCCGCGCAGTGCTGCGCGGCTGGCGCTCAGCAACGCCACCTGATGCGCTTGCACATCCCGAAAGGCACGGGCGACAGCCTGTTCGGCCGAGAGCTGCCCGACACGACCCGGCTGGAGCAGGATCGAAAGGGCTTCGCCAGCGTCGACGGCCACTTTCAACGGGTTTTTTTGTACGGCCTGTCCAGTGGTTTGCGTCAGGCGCAATTCGTTTTTTAACTCGCTGCGGGTGCGCAGGCTCTGCTGCAATCCGCTGACGCTTTGCTTGAGCAAGCGCGCGGCATTCAGCGCGAGTGTTTCGCGGGCCTCGTGATCCATGCCCTTGAGATCAACCCCCAGTGCCGCCCCAAAATGCTCCCAAAAGCCTTCCCTTTGCTGCTCTATAACCGGCGCAGGAGCGACCGGCTCAATAGGCTCAGGTGCCTTGACCAGTTGCGGCACGATCAGTCGTTCTTGATCGATCTGCGCGTAATCGGCCCTTTGACGGGCTGGCTCCTCGGCCGTTTTCGGGTTGAGCAGTTCATGGAGATGGGAATCATCGTGATCGAACTGGCCAAGTGCATTGAGAGGATCTAGATCAAAGAAGGCATTGTCCGGAATGACGCTGCCCGCCGGTTGTGGCAGTCCGAATTCCATGTCCAGGCTTTGCGGGTCACGGATCAACCGCGCTCGAATCTCAAAGTCCCCCAGTACATAGCCTGAACCGCTTTCAATGCGCATGGGCTCGCCTTTGGGCAGGCGTGCGCCAGTGTCACGGTCCTGCATCCCGTTAGTACTGGTGTCTGTCAGGTAAAACACACCGTCGCGGCAAGTAATCAGCGCATGGTGATTGGACAGATGACGTTTTTCGTCCGGGATCACCCAGTCACAGTCCGCTGCCCGGCCGATAACGCCGCCAGCGCAGGTGAAAGTCTTCTGGCACAACTGCGCAGGCACGAACTGCTTGGTGTTCAGCATTTCGAAAACCAGTTCCATGATCTTGCTCCTTGCGGTCACTTGCCGCGATTGACCGCCTGCGGATCACCCAAGGGGCGATAGGCGTTGTCGTTAAATTTGTAATTGCTGTTACAACCGCCCAGGCCGCATACAACGACGAGGGCCAACAGCACGGCTTGCCAGTGACGAACAGGCATCAGGGGGTCTCCATACATAAGCAAAATTCAAGGGCCTGCACAGGCACGGAGGCCACTCGCAAGCACGCGTGAGGTTTTCAATCGATAGTCGTTAGCCATCACGCTCGCCCACCTGAACATTCAGGCGCTCCATGCGGTACAGCAACGTGCGGCGCGGCAATCCCAGTTCGCGTGCGGCCAGCGTCTGGTTGCCATCGTTTTTGCGCAGGCATTCACGCACCCAGCTACGCTCCACTTGCTCCAGCCGTTCACGCAGGCTCAAGCTGCTGCCTTCGAGCGCCAGATCGTGACGACGGGTGAAATGCTCGGGCAATAATTCCTCGCCTTCGCATAACAGCACCGCACGCTCGACCAACCCTTTGAGCTCGCGCACGTTACCGGGGAAGGCATAGCCGATCAGATGGTCCAGCGCCGCCTGCGACCACTGCAGGACCTCGCGTTGCAGGAACGCGCAAGCCTTATCGGCAAAATGCCGGGCCAGCAAGAGGATGTCGCCCTCACGCTGACGCAGGGGCGGCAATTCAATCGGGAATTGCGCCAGTCGGTAATACAAGTCCTCACGGAACTTGCCTTCACTGACCAGCACGGTGAGGTCGCGGTGAGTGGCCGCAATGATCCGCACATCTATAGTGTGGGTGTCGCTGCTGCCCAAAGGACGGATCTCGCCTTCCTGCAACACCCGAAGCAACTTGGCTTGCAACGAAAGCGGCATGTCGCCGATTTCGTCCAGTAACAAAGTGCCACCATTGGCGGCGTCGAACAGGCCGGGACGATCGCAATCGGCACCGGTAAAGGCGCCTTTGCGGTAACCGAACAATTCGCTCTCCAGCAGATTTTCCGGAAAAGCCGCGCAGTTCTGCACAATAAACGCCTGCGAGCGACGCGGGCCATAATCGTGAATGGCCCGCGCCACCACTTCTTTACCGCTGCCGGTTTCTCCCAGCAACATCACGGTGTACGGGCTGTGCAACACTTTGCTGATCAACGAATAGGTCTCACGCATGACTTGGCTTTCACCGATCAACCCATAACCGCTGACCCTTGGCTCGCTTACCAAGGGTGTGCGCAGCTCACCTGTCGAGCGACGTAAAGCTCGCTGTAAATGCAGTTGCCCGAGCACGAACGAGCCGAGCTGCGCCAACGATCCAGCATAACTGTCCAGGTCCGCTTTCCGTTGAGTGGCGCACACTAACAACCCTTCCACGGTCTGCTTTTGATTCAACAGCGGTATGCACAACAGTGAGTTCCACACCACGCCCGGTGGCAAAAAGCTCATTTCATGCAGGCGGGTATTCAGATCACTGAGGCACACCACGCGGTTTTGGCACAACGCAAATTGCAGTAACTCGTCGCCGTTGTAGTCGGCCGGAATGCTTTGCCCTTCCCGGGCTTGTGCACGTCCATTCAAGTATTGCGCGCTCAGTCCCAAATACGTGTGTGTGGCGTCCAGCACATACAATTGAGCCAGCTCACAACCACTGAGCCCGGCCACACCCTGCACGAAATCGCCCATCAAAGAATCGTCGTCCGGTGCACGGGCCAAATGTGTGAATTGAGCGAGCAAGGTTTCTGCATACGCCAGCGGCTGGTCGACGTGGGTAAACATCACGCCCACCTCAAGCGAACTCGCAGGTCACGCAGGCATTGGCGTCAAGCGTGGCATGCACGCGCTTGAGGCTCACCCCCTGCGCCATGGCATCCAGCAAACGGTCAGCCACCAACGGCAGCACATGCTGGTCAAGTAAGTGATCAATCAGGCGTGCGCCACTGTCACTTTGTGTGCATCGCTCGGCCAACTGGTCCACCAAGGGCTGACAGAAACTGAATACCAATTGACGACGTGCCAGGCGCTCACCCAACCGGGCCAGCTTGATTTCTATCAGTTCACGCAGTACAGGACCGCCCACCGGGTAGTAAGGTACGACGCGCATACGGGCTAGCAACGCAGGCTTGAAATGTTTGCTTAGGACGGGGCGAATAGTTTGTTCCAGCACCTGCGCCGATGGACGTTCACCGTTTTCGCAGAGCTGCGAAATAGGTTCGCTGCCCAGATTGGAAGTCATCAGGATCAGGGTGTTGCGAAAATCGATTTCGCGTCCTTCACCGTCATTGGCTACGCCTTTATCGAAGATTTGATAGAACAGGTTCAGCACATCGGGATCAGCTTTTTCGACTTCATCGAGCAGCACCACGGAGTATGGTTTTTGACGCACCGCTTCGGTGAGCATGCCCCCCTCGCCATACCCCACATAGCCTGGTGGCGCGCCGATCAACCGCGAGACCGTGTGTTTCTCCTGAAATTCGGACATGTTAATCGTGGTGATGAAACGCTCACCCCCGTACAGCAGGTCCGCTAGTGCCAGGGCTGTTTCGGTCTTGCCCACCCCGCTGGGTCCCACCAGCAAAAATACACCCACCGGGGCGTCCGGTTTGTTCAGGCCGGCAGCAGTGGCGCGCATAGAGCGATCAAGGGCATGCACAGCCTGTTCCTGACCACGGATCCGGGTGCGCAAATCGGTGGCAAAACTTGCGACCTTTGCGTTGTGCTCCCGCGCCAATTGCTCCAAAGGTATGCCAGTCCAGGCACTGATGACTTCTGCTACCAGGCGCGGGCACACCTCAAAACTCACCAGGCGATCTTTCAGTTGCGCCTCGCTCAGGGCGCGCTGAGTGTCACTCAGGGCAGCTTCCAGCGTCTCGATGCTCGGCACTGCACCTCCCTGCGCCTCCATATTCAGACTCGCAGCGTCTTCTTCGGGGGGCGTGCCCGGCGCGGCAACAGCTGTCATCCGCGCCGCTGCCAACTGCTTGCGTTGCAACAACAACGTCTCTGCCAAGACCTTTTGCTCAGCCCACAATGTTTCAAGTGCTGCGCGTTCGTTTTCGGCTGCTGCCAGACGACTGTCGAGCAACGCCAGCGCATCTAGATCGATTGCGAGTCCCGATTCAGCATCACGACGCAACGCCTGGCGTTGCCTCTCACCTTCAGCCAGCTCGCCTCGCAACTGCTCCAGACCCTGCGGGGCAGCGGCCAGACTGATGCGCACCCGCGCACACGCTGTGTCCAATACATCCACGGCTTTGTCCGGAAGCTGGCGCCCGGCCAGATACCGAGCCGACAGTTCTGCCGCTGCCACTACCGCGTCATCACGTAGGTAAATACCGTGGCTTTTTTCATACACCTGCGCCAGACCACGCAGAATCGTCACTGCTTCACTGACGGTTGGCTCGTGTAACTGCACAGGCTGGAAACGTCGTGCCAGCGCGGGATCCTTCTCAAAGTACTTTTTGTACTCTGACCAGGTGGTGGCGGCGATTGTGCGCAATTCACCACGCGCCAGTGCGGGCTTGAGCAGGTTGGCGGCATCTGAACCACCCGCATTGCCCCCGGCGCCGATCAGGGTGTGCGCCTCGTCAATAAATATGATGATTGGTTTGGGCGACGCTTTGACTTCGTCAATCACGCCTTTGAGACGCCGTTCGAACTCCCCCTTGACGCTGGCACCTGCTTGCAGCAGTCCCATGTCCAGAGCCAATAGTTCGACATCTTTGAGCACCTGCGGCACTTCACCGGCCGCAATACGCGAGGCCAACCCTTCAACAATTGCGGTTTTACCCACGCCCGCCTCGCCCACCACAATCGGGTTATTTTTTCGACGGCGGGCCAGAATGTCGATCATCTGACGAATCGCGTCATCGCGGCACAACACAGGATCAAGTTTGCCGTCGCGGGCCTGCTGGGTCAGGTTGTGCGTGAAGCGCTCAAGCAACGATTCGCCAGATACAGAGGGTTTACCGGAGTTCGGCTGCGCCTGGAGCGAGAGTGCAAAACCCTTCAGACGTTCGATGTCCAGTTTGCTGAGTAAAGGCAAATAGTGGCTGCCTGCATAGCGCATCGGATTACGCAATAACGCCAAAATCAATGCAGCTTGCTCGACCTGGCTTTGACCCAGCTCAAGGTTGGCCACCAGCAGCGCGTCTTGTAACCATTGCACCAGTTCCGGCGCAAATACCGGGTTGCGAGACGCGCTGTGTTCAACCCTTGATTGCAGCGCTGAGCTCAGCTCGCCAGCGTCCACACCGGCGTCTTGCAACGCGCGCACCAGCAGGCCTTGAGGTCGTTCGAGCAGGCCCAGTAGCAGGTCCTCAACCAAAACTTTGTTGCCGCCACGGGCCACGCATCGCTCAGCCGAACCTTCAAGATCCCGACGGGTATCGGCGTCCAGCGCCTGAATCAGTTGTTGCAGGTCTACATTGATCATGTGACATCAGTCCTTAATGAATTTTGCTGCCCAGCGTCACCACGCCATCGGCGCGTTCACGCCCCAGCCAACTGGTCCATCCCAAGCGGCAGGCGTTCAGTTCTCCAATGCGTAGTTCGCGGATTTCTTCCTGACGCAACACCAGCCGGATGTCGTAATCGAGCGGGTCGCGCAAGGTGAAACGCACCAGTGCGCACAGTGGCTGGTAGCCAAAACCTATGGGTAAAAACTCATGAAAGCGTTCCCAATTCAGTTCCCGGATATAAATGCGGAACTTGCCGCTGCGGTCCCGAACACGCTCCCCGAGCACCAGATCTTCACCCAGCAAGCTGTTGGCCCGGCCGAGGCGATTACGTTGCTCCTCGAGAATCTCGACCCTCCGTTCAATGCACTGCTCAATGGTCAATTCGGCGTGTTTAAAGTAGTAACGCAACACCGCTTCTATCAGTGCTGCCGAATGCGCACGCAAGCTGAGCAACCCCAGGTAAGGCAACAAACGCTTCCAGTTCAGCTCTTTGGCCTGGCGGATTTCTTCGCCACCCAGACCGATCAGCGCAAACAGTTGCGCCGAAAACGGGTCCAGCGCGCCGCTCTGAAAACTTGCTCGGTAGCGGTACTTTTTCCAGATCGGCAGCATCAGCCGTTGCAGGCGATGGTGAAACAGGTCCAGAAAATTACGCGTCGGATTACCTTCTTCACTGTCGCCCAGCGCTTGCTCGCCGTAAAACGCCGGCAAGGGTGAGCCGGCCCCCACCAACCCGATCAGGTTGAACTGCAAGCGTGCACGCAGCTGCCCGTGCTCATTAAAAAACTGCACGCGGTCCACATCACTGCCCGGGAAGCCCAGGCTTGGGTTGGCCTGAAACTCCAACTGGTCGTACAGGTCGTCTTCATTGAGGAGTGGATGGGCTTCACGCAACCGGTCCATCACCAGCAATACAGCCTGAAACAGTGAGTACTCGCGTATAACCCGGCTCAGCCCACTTAAAGAAGTGGCTGTAGGCCCATACGTGGTGTCCATTGGTACACCTCTCCCTGTGTGCTCTTTACACGCAACTCGTGGTACGAGTTAAGGCTGGCGTAAAGGGCGAAAAACTCATTGAGCACCGACGCAAAAACGAACAGATCGCCTTCACCGATATACCCTTGCGTGTCGACTGTCAGCTCGGTGCGCAAACCGCGCACGGGCAGCCCACGGTGCAAGCGGTCAACGTGTTCGTGGCGGATCGACTTGAGCCCACCCAGCAGCCGCTGGCTGACTTTTTCAGCATGTTGGTCGTAATAGCGCGGCAGGTCGTACGTTTCGAGAATTACCTTCAACGCATTCACATCGGCCAGTGACAGGTAGTTCAGCGACATGTTGCTGATCAGCTTCCACAGGAAGTCACGGTTGATCGGGGGTGCATAACTGCACGTCGCCGGGGTGATATTGCGAAAGGTCAGGAACTCCGGGGTTTTTTCACAGGAGCGACATATATCCCCGAGTTTGAGCGTGCGCGGCAAGTTCTGATTGGTACAGGTCAGCTCGATTGACAGGGTTTCGTGGGCCTCTGTATCACGGATGCCGAAGCTCAGGTACGTGTCGAGGCCATCGTGCAACAGCGAAGAGCGCTGACGAATACTGTAATGGGCACGGGCTGTGGGCACGTCAAAGCTGGGGTCGTGCTCGAACGACTCAAATGGCACATAGGCCTGATAGCCCAAGCCCCCAGGCTTCCAGCCAATGACGCTTTCGACTGAAAACACCCCGCAGTGCTCCTGATCGTGCCCGGCAGGCAGCAACAGGTACTCGTCCTGCTTGCCATCGAGACGAATCGGCATCGCGTCATGTTTGAACAAGTTCACAATCGGCGTGCAATAGAGTTTTACGTTTTCCAGCGTCGGGCGTAAGCGCTGAATACCGCTCTTGCGGATCTCAAAGCGCAGCTCCAGGCCGCGCATTTGCTTGAGGGTGTCTTGCGGCAGGGAGTTGAGCATGTCCAGGCCGCTGACATCGACAAACAAAAACTTGTCCTGAAACGCGAAATATTCCTGTAAGTAGCGATAACCCCGAAAGGTGTTGAGCGGGTATGGGATCAGGGCTTCCTCTTCGGAAAACCCCACCGGTTTCACCCGGTCACCCGGCAGTTTGAATGCCATCGGACGCCCGCCCGCGCCCTCCAGCGGTTTGTTCGAAGCGTCCAGCGGAATCAGCTCGATGCTTTCCAGATTGCGCAGCAGGCTGAGGTACAACATCTGACTGATGTAGCGTTCGCCGGCAAAATGCAACCGCAAACGGCTCAGTTCGAGTTCCCCCAAGTGCCCGTCGGCGCTCATTTCCAGACGCAAACTCAGTAGCGATCCGTCGCCCTTGACTGAATAATTCAAAGCCTTCAGATCGAGAGCCATAACCTCGGTTGGGTAACAGGTGCGAAACCGGCACTGCACACCGCCTATCGGTACACTTTCGACAGGTGTTTCGCGCGCCACTTTTAGCCCAGGCCCAGGCATTGTCAGCGGATCAAACTGCAAAATGCTGAAGGCTGGCAGTGGACGCATGTAATTGGGCCACAGCAGTTGCATCAACGAGTGGCTCAGCTCGGGCAACTCGTCGTCGAGTTTCTGCCGCAAACGGCCAGTCAGAAAGGCAAATCCCTCCAGCAACCGCTCCACGTCAGGATCCCGCCCGGCTTGCCCCAGAAAAGGTGCCAACGCCGGACTGCGCTCGGCGAATCGTCGACCTAACTGTCGAAGTGCGGTGAGCTCACTTTGGTAGTAGTGGTTAAAGGACACGAAATACCTTCCTGGCATTAAAACTCATGAAAAATCTGTCTTGCCCGCCACTGGATCATGCTGTGTGCCGAGAAAGGAACTGCTTACTTCTTGTCGATATACCAGCTCGATGTATCTTCAGGTCACGTTGACTTGGCCACTGCCGTCCAGGCAGGCGCTAAAAGTCACTTGCCGCTTGATTCCTTCAACTTCCAACAGGCCTTCAATACTGAAGGTCAGGCGCAATTGATCGTGGTCACGGGGCAAGGAAACGACGCGCACCTTACTCAAGCGCGGCTCATAAGCTTCAATGAAACCCTCAATCGCCTCACGGGCCTGACTCAAAGAGTCATGCAGGCTCAAGCGCATGTCATTGAGATCAGGCAACCCGTAATCGGACAGCGTTTGCACGCTGCCCGCACGGGTGCTGAGCATCTTGGCGAGATGGGCAGCCACCGACGCCATGGCCGATATTTCGCGGCTCCAGCCGATGCGCGCATCCGCATCGCCGTTCAGGCGCTCGAAAAGGCTGCCATATCCCGTCATGAGTCGCTCCGCTTACTCTTTGTCCAGCTTGCCCACCAGGGACAAGGTGAAATCAGCGCCCATGTACTTGAAATGCGGGCGCACATTGAGGCTGACGCGGTACCAGCCCGGCTCCCCTTCTACGTCACTCACAATGATTTGCGCAGCGCGCAGCGGACGACGTCCACGCACTTCAGCGCTCGGGTTCTCCTGGTCGGCCACGTACTGGCGGATCCACTTGTTCAGCTCCAACTCAAGGTCGGTACGCTCTTTCCACGATCCGAGTTGTTCGCGCTGCAGCACTTTCAAGTAATGGGCCAGACGGTTAACGATCATCATGTACGGCAGCTGGGTGCCCAGCTTGTAGTTCAGTTCAGCAGCTTTGCCTTCGGCACTGATGCCAAAGAATTTTGGCTTCTGCACGGAACTGGCCGAGAAGAATGCTGCGTTGTCGCTGCCTTTACGCATGGTCAGGGAGATGAAGCCTTCCTCGGCCAACTCGTACTCACGGCGGTCGGACACCAGCACTTCGGTCGGAATCTTGGTCTCGATCTCACCCATGCTTTCGAAGTGATGCAACGGCAAGTCTTCAACCGCACCACCGCTTTGCGGGCCGATAATGTTCGGGCACCAACGGAATTTGGCGAAGCTGTCAGTTAACTTGGTGCCGAATGCGTAGGCCGTGTTACCCCACAGGTAGTGCTCGTGGCTGTTGGCAACGGTTTCTTTGTAGACGAACGATTTGACCGGGTTTTCTTCCGGGTCGTACGGGTTGCGCAACAGGAAGCGCGGCACGGTCAGGCCGACGTAACGCGAGTCTTCCGATTGGCGGAAACTCTGCCACTTGGCGAACTGCGGGCCTTCAAAATGATCTTTCAGGTCTTTGAGGTCCGGCAAGCCGGTGAAGCTTTCCAGGCCAAAGAACTTAGGGCCGGCAGCCGCAATGAACGGCGCATGAGACATGCATGCAACGCTGGACACGTACTGCATCAGTTTCACGTCCGGCGCGCTTGGCGACAGGTAATAGTTGGCGATAATTGCGCCCACCGGCTGACCACCGAACTGGCCGTATTCAGCGGTGTAGATATGTTTGTACAGCCCGGCCTGCATGACTTCCGGCGAGTCCTCGAAATCGTCGAGCAGGTCCTCTTTGGACACATTGAGGATTTCGATCTTGATGTTTTCACGGAAATCGGTGCGATCGACCAGCAATTGCAAGCCACGCCACGATGACTCCAGCGACTGGAACTCCGGATGGTGCAGGATTTCATCCATCTGACGGCTGAGCTTTGCATCGATCTCGGCGATCATGCGGTCAACCATCGCTTTCTTGACCGGCTCACCATTGTTCTGCGGCTTGAGCAACTCCTCGATGAATGCCGACACGCCACGCTTGGCAATGTCATACGCTTCATCGTCTGGCGTCAGACGCGTCTGCGCGATGATGTTGTCAAGAATGCTGTATTCGCCGTTTTCAGTACTGCTTTGCTGCGCTGCATTGGTGCTCATTGCGTTCTCTTCCTTGGCTGATGGGGGCTCAAGCGTCCTGGGTGGCGGCGTTCAAGCCCAGCTCGCCCAATACGCGATCACGGGATTCATCGTCGGCCAATACGCCTTCAATGGCTTTGCGAAATGCCGGTGCATTCCCTAATGGACCTTTAAGGGCCATCAGCGCCTCGCGCAGCTCCATCAGCTTTTTCAACTCGGGGATTTGCTCGACAAGGCTCGCCGGGTTGAAGTCCTTCATCGAGTTAACGCGCAGTTCAACGGCCAATTCTTCAGTGTCGCTTTCTTCCTGAAGACGGTTGGGAACGCTCAAGGTCAAGCTCAGCTCTTGCTTGGCCAGCACCTCATCGAAAGTCATCTTGTCGATGCTGATCGGCTTGCGATCTTCGACTTTGCGTTCATCCTTGCGGTGGGTGTAATCACCGATGGAAAGTAGCTTCAACGGCAGTTCTATTTCTTCCTGTGCCCCACCGGTTGCGGGTTTGAAGGTGACGTTGATGCGTTCCTTGGGGGCTACCGAGCCTTCTTTGGCCATGGTTTTTTTCCTTGCTTGTGTGACCCTGGGGCCTATTCGAGTACCACTTCAAGATCGAGGTGGCACAACCTGCGATATATCTCATCCCTGCGTTCACGTACGGCATGGTTCTGCGGTAATAACTCGCAGCAGTTATGCAGTAAATGCAGCACTTCCAGCGCAAGATCAGGTTCCCAGGCATTCAGGCCTGAGTCCTGTAAGGTTCGGTCCAGGGTTTCAAGCTGGGTCTTGGCCAGCTCGTACTTCTTGGCCATGAAACACAGTCGCGCGAGGGCGAACTGCCAAAAAAACCGGACGCGTCCGCCTTGAGCGTTTTGCAAGCCTTGCTTGAGGATCTGCACGGCGGGTTTGAGACCGTCCTTGCGTAGAATCGGTAGCACCTCTTCAAGGGCAAGTTCCCAAGCAGGCTGCGTAGCGGTCACTTCGACCTTGCGCGGCGCACTGGCGCTTTGCAGGTGCGGCATGACACTGGCACTGATCCATGCGCGCGTCGCCGGATCAGCAAACGGTGCCCCGTCATGGAAGCGCAATTCAATAATGCCGGGCAGGCGCTGAATCAGCAGACTGAAGTGGATTTCGACCTCACGCATAGCGAGGTCGGCATTCAAAGACTGCAAGCATTCCCACACAATCCGATGACCATCAAACCAGAATGGGGCCTTGCCCAAACTGGCCTCCACCTCCACCAACAAGTCGGCGTACTGACCTTGAGCGAAACGGTCCTCATAGGCCTTGAGCTTGTCGGCGGGCAACCCGCGCAGCGCGGTAATTTGCTCGGAGCTGCGCTCAGGCAAGGCGTCGATGGCCATCCACATCAACGTACGATTGAGGCGCAACGCCCGCACATCCGTGGCTTTCTGCCTTAGCCACCAGGCGCACAGTGGACGCGCGCTGTCCTGCTGGGTACGCAGTGCCTTTTGCGCGTCTTTTTCGTTATCAATTGGAGTACCGGGCGTGAACAGTTGGTTAGCCGCCTGTTTGACCTGAGCTACCACAGCCCCGACTACGCCAGGTTCTGGCTCGTTATTGGCGGCGCGCTGGACCATATTTGCCAGTCGTCGGTGAATGGGCAGCAGCAATGGCGCAGCATCGTCAAGGTGTCGAGTCAGCACGGCGTCCAGCGCTTGCAACTGTTTGACCAAGCTGCGAAAGAGCGGCAACTGCTCCTTGATCGGCACGTCATCTTTCAACGCCCCTTCGAGTCGCGGCACCAACCATGCAATGGCCGCAGCGCGAGTCCGCGCCTTGGCCGGGTGGAACTGTTCCCAGTGATGCTCACACAGGTACACCAGCACGCCCAATCCGGCATGCAGCCCGGCGAAAGATTCACGCAGATGCAAGGCCCAAGTCAGCTATGCTGCAACACGTAAATCCTTGGAAGAGTTTCGAAGAATGTGCTCGCTGTTTTCCTGAATTTTCAGCCAGTCGACAGGACCGCTGGCGTGCAGCGATTGAGCCTTTTCCAGCTCCGCTTCCAATGCTTCAAACTCACTGGAGTAGCGCACCTCATCACCGGCAAAACTATCAATTGAAATGGGCTGCCGGACCAAGTCGGCATAGCGGACCATTAGCGTGCTTGAATACGTCATCTATACCTCCTTGATGATTGAACGCTAGAGCGCTCGCGCCTCCTGGCAAACCCTTAAAGCAACTTCCCCCCTCGGATCAACAAGGTGGGAAATGGACTTTATATCAAACACCTCCAATACCTTAATGGCACTGTGATACCTGATGCGGGCCGAGAGGATACACAAAAAACTAACGAGTCGTTACCAAAAAACAGCCGTCTACCTTACCGAGAAATATTATGCCTTTCATATTTTTCATTTATTCGAATGAAACTACCGCCGCCACAGGCCTCACGTTGCGAATTGCCTGACAACAGTGGAGACCAACCCATTGAAACCCGAAATCCCCTTTAAAAAAATGCGGTTTAGCCAATGAAATCAGTTACTTGTCGTATTTATATGCCACCTTTAATTCAACATTACATACAAGCACGTTTGCCGGGCGATTATCACCATTTAGCAAGCGAGCATCTATCAGAAAATTCTGATAATTCAAAAATATTTCACACCTCATATAAATCGAACAACAGCCTCATCTTCACACGCTGCCTCCGACTTGCGACGAACACCCGCTAACAAAAACCCTAAAATCATCTTAAGAAACCAAGGTTTCCACAGATACAAACCTCCTCCAGCAATGAAAAAGTCACCTCTCAATCCCCCTCTCAAAACACCCTTAATTCCCGCACCCCAAAACACGCCAACTGCGCAAGAAGTTGCGCACTCAAATGTGGATAACCGTGTGGATACATTGCCAGAGCACATATAAACCGTGCTCTATAGACGAGTGCGCAAGAAGTTGCACAGTACTGCGCAACTTCTTGCGCACTTTTCAGGAGTTTTTGTTTAAAAATTAACCACTAAAAACTACTACTTCACCTATGTCATTGTTTTTAAAGGCTTTCAAAAAAGTTGGCACGAACTTTGGTTACTACATTCAGCACTTGACCGGCATTTGGGCCTTTCAAGTCCTTATTTTTCAGCAAGGAGAGCCTCAATGGCGACGCCAGCTTACATGTCCATCACCGGCACCAAACAGGGTCTGATTACTGCCGGTGCATTCACCGCAGATTCGGTAGGCAATACCTACCAGGAAGGTCATGAAGACCAAGTCATGGTTCAGGGTTTTAGTCACGAAGTGATCATTCCTCGCGACCCGCAGTCGGGCCAACCCACCGGTCAGCGCGTTCACAAACCGGTAAAAATCACCAAGGTTTTCGACAAATCGTCGCCGCTGCTGCTGGCCGCACTGACCTCGGGCGAGCGCCTGACGGAGATCGAAATCCAGTGGTTCCGCACCTCGGCGGCCGGTACGCAAGAGCATTACTTCACCACCAAACTTGAAGACGCAATCATCGTCGACATCAAGGACTACATGCACAACTGCCAGGACCCGTCGAATTCACACTTCACGCACCTGGAAGACGTGGAATTCACCTACCGAAAAATCACTTGGACCCACGAAGTATCGGGCACTTCCGGTTCCGATGACTGGCGTACGCCGATCGCTGGCTAAGGCTGGCTGAGTGTTTCTGCGTACCGACCCCTGACAGTCGGTACGCCGTATTGCCCCCAGAATTTTATGTTCTCGTCGCCTGTTTGTAGATGACGACATCAGCAGCACTGCATGAGGAATCAGGGATGTTTTCACCGGCTGACCAGCCCCATTTCACGCTAACCCTTGCGGGAGCGGATTTTCAGGTATTGGCCTTCAAGGGTCGCGAGGCCTTGAACATGCCGTTCGTTTTTGATCTGGAACTGGTCAGTGAGCGGGCCTTCCTTGACCTTGAAAAACTGCTGCACAAGCAGGCGTTCTTGCAGATTTCGCCGTCGGGCACCGGTATTCACTGGCAGGTGTACAGCATCGCCCGGGGCGAAGCTGGCAGACGTCTGACCCGTTATCGCCTGTCATTACGCCCACATCTGTCGTACCTAGAGCACAGGGTCAACCAACGGATTTTCCAGCAGAAAACAGTGCGCCAGATCATCGCGCAGGTGCTGGAAGAGCACGGCATTCTGGCCAGTGATTATAAATTCCAGCTCAGCGCGACCTATCCCGAGCGCGTGTATTGCGTGCAGTACGACGAGTCGGACCTGAAGTTCATTCAGCGCTTGTGTGAAGAAGAAGGCATTCACTTTCACTTTCAGCACAGCCCGGATGCGCACTTGTTGGTGTTCGGCGACGACCAGACCATCTTCCCAAAACTGGCACCGGTGGCGTATCAGCAGGACACGGGGCTGGTGGCGGACGCGCCGGTAATCAAACGTTTCGGCATGCGTCTGACCACCCGAACCACGCGTGTCACGCGCCGTGATTACGACTTCACCAAACCGCGTATCGAGCTGGAAAGTCATGCCAAGAGCAAGGCTGTGCCTGACCTGGAAGACTACGACTACCCCGGACGCTTTGTTGATCGCGAGCGCGGTAAACACCTGTCCACCCGCAACCTGGAACGCCATCGCACCGACTATCAACTGGCCAAGGGCAACAGCGACCAGCCGCTGCTGGTCAGCGGGCATTTCCTGCCGCTCACCGATCACGCCAATGCCACCTGGAACGACCTGTGGCTGCTGACTGAAATCACCCACCATGGCAAACAACCTCAGGTGCTGGAAGAGTCAGTGACCAGTGAAGTCTCCGATTTAAAAGACGACTTTCATCAGGGCTATCGCAACACCTTTAGCGCCATCCCTTGGGACGTGCCGTACCGTCCGCCGCTGAAAAACCCCAAACCTAAAGTCCTCGGCAGCCAGAGCGCCATCGTGACCGGCCCGGCCGGGGAGGAGATTTTCTGCGACGAGCACGGCCGGGTCAAAGTGCAGTTTTATTGGGATCGCGAAGGTGCGTTCGACGATAAAACCAGTTGCTGGATGCGTGTGGCATCGAACTGGGCAAGCCAGAGTTTTGGTTCGATCAACATCCCTCGCATCGGCATGGAAGTGCTGATTACCTTCCTTGAGGGCGACCCTGACCAGCCACTCATTACTGGCTGCCTGTACCACGGCGTGAATTTACCGCCGTACAAGCTGCCCGAGCTCAAAACCCTCGCCACAATCAAAAGCAAGGAGTACAAGGGCAGCCGTGCCAACGAACTGCGCATTGACGACACCACCAGCGAAATCAGCATCGCGCTGCGCAGTGATCACGGCGCCAGTGCGATCAATCTGGGCTATTTGACCCATCCCCGGCCTTCGGGCGGGCAGCCGCGCGGTGAAGGGTTTGAGTTGCGCACAGACCGGCACGGGGCCGTGCGCGCCGCCGCCGGCTTGCTGATTACCACCGAACCGCGCCCCAATGAGTCCAAGCATCACAAAGACCTGCCCGAAACCGCCGAGCGATTGGCCACCGCCAGTGACCAGCAGGACAGCCTGTCGATGCAGGCCATGGAAAACAAGGCACAGGAAGCCGGCGATCAGGATGCCGTGGCCAAGGCGCTGCACGCCCAGCATCAGGGGATTATCGGCAGCGGCCCGGCCAACGTCAGTGCCAATGAGTTTCCGGAGTTCAGCGAACCGCATCTGGTATTGGCGAGCCCGGCGGGGATCGCGCTGAGTACGCCGCAATCGACCCATATCGCCACGGGCGAGCACCTGGGCTTGAGCAGCACCGGGCACACGAGCTTGTCCATCGGCAAGAAGTTACTCGCCAGTGCCAGCCAAGGTATGCGCCTGTTTGTGCAAAATCTGGGCTGGCGACTGGTGGCTGCGTCCGGCGACATCGATGTGCGAGCGCTCAAGGACAGCATCAACCTGCTGGCCAAACTGAACATCACCGCCAACGCCGACCGCATCACCCTGACGGCCAAAACCGAGCTGGTGATTCAGGGCGGCGGCAGTGCCACCACTTATAACGCCGGTGGCATCACCCACGTCACCTCCGGCCCGTATACCGCTCACGCGGCCAACTTTGCTTACACCGGTGCCAAAAGTCTGGCTGGGGTATTCCCCGAGCCGCTCAAGCCCGGTAAAGGCAACCTCGAACTGTTCAATCAGTACGCCAACCACCAGGGCATCAAGGGCGGCGATTTCGAAGTGATCGATGCGCTGGGCAAGCGCATCAAGGGCGCCCTTGACGCTAAAGGCTTTGCGGCGGTGGCCGGTGCAGCACCGGGACCGGCACGCGTCAAGTTTGGCCTCGACCCCTCCGACACCTGGAGTGACGGCAGCTACATCGGCACACCCAAGTGGCCCCGCGCAGTGCCAGGCGGAGCCGGCGCAGACAATCTCCCCGGCCCGATCCAGAGCAAAGTCACTGACCTGCTACCGCGCCAGGGCAAAAGCGCCGAACTGCTGGAGCAAGGCAAAGGGCTGGCCAAGACCGGCATGGCCACGGTGCAGCACGGCATGAGCGTGATCCAGACCGCCCAAGGCGCGATGCAATCGGTGCAGACCGTTAAAACTTCGCTGCAAGCAGGCGTGTCGGGCATCGCGCCGCTGGCCTGTGCCGCGCTGCCGAGCGCGTCAAGTTTGCTGAGTCTGGCCAATAACAGCGGCGCACTGCCGAGCCTGCAGGCGCTGCCGACCTTTAGCCCCCCTTCGCTTTCCTTCAAGACCCCCGGCCTGCTGGCGGGTGAGATGCTCTCATGGCCCCTGAAAATACGGCTGTAGAAAAACGCGGCCCACAGGTCGCCATCGTTCCGATCAGTGCCATTGATGTCAAAGACGTGGCCAGTGGCGCTGCGGTGTTCGATGCCTGGTTGCAGGAAATGAGTGGTGGTGTCGTCACCCTCGAGCGGATCCAGGGCGTGGCCGGGGCCTTGCCCGTGGTCGGTAACATCATGGCGCTGGTAGATGCGTTGGGCGATGTCGTCACGCTGACCAAAACTGAAAAACGCGACCTGCTGCTGTGGGCGAGCCTGGCGATCAACCTGATCGGCGTCTTGCCGCTGCCCCCGGCCATGGCGGCTGCGCGCATGACCTTGCGTCCAACCCTGCACTTGGTACGTCAGGAAATGCGCTCGACCACCAAGCTGATGCTCAGCGCGTCAGTCATCGAGATCCTGGTGGGCCACCTGAACGCGTCCATTGTCGGCAGCCTCGATGACTTCGTCGAGCAAGCCCAGGCCAAGCTGCCGCAAATCCTCGCTGACGCCGGCAAGCTCGGTGAAGACATGCTCAACGAAATCGCCAAGGGGCTGGAAGCCGCCGTCAACGGCACCCTCGATGCCGCTGGGGATCTGGATGCAGCGAGTGCGCAAATCAGTGCGGCGAGCGACCAGTTGCTGCATGACCCCAAAGCGGCTATCCGCAATATCTTCGGCGGCTTGTTCAGCGCCTACAAAGCCGCTGGCAAAGGCATGGCCAACAGCGCCTCGCAGCACCTGCTGTCCGACGACATCAAACGCTCCGTCACCGCCCACACCGCTCAACTGCGGGCGATGGGGCCAGAGCTGCGCACGCAACTGAGCGCGCTCAGCGCCGAAGACGTTGAGTACTCGATTGGCTGGTTGTTGTTGATCCTGTCCAGCGCTACGGCTTTGTGGCGCAAGCGCAATGTTCATGGGCAAAGCACTAACGTCAAACCCGCTGAAACCAACAAGGCCCGACAAACAGCGACTGAAGGACAGGTTGAAGCCAACCAAAAACAAGCCGCTGCGACAGGGATGGCCAATCCCGCAAAAAACTGCGCCTGTGACCGTACGCAGCACAGCATCAACTTTGCTCTGGGCACTGAGTCCATCGGCCACACCGACTTCAGCTTGCCCGGCCCGTTCCCTATCGACTGGACACGTACCTACTGCTCGCGCCTGAGCGCATACGACCAAGGCGCCCTGGGTGCGCGCTGGATCACCGAGTTCACCACCCGCTTTGACCTGCACGGCAAGGGTCTGGTGTTCCACGATGCGGACGGCCGTGACCACAACTACGCGCTCCAACCCGTGGGTCAGGCGCACTACGACGCCATCGAAAACCTGACGCTGGTGCGCGTCACGGAAAACACCCTGTTGCTGTGCCGTGGCTTTGAGCGCAGGGAAAGTTACGTGCGCCACGGCGACCGCTTCCTGCTCGCGCAAATCGAACTGCGCAACGGCGCAGGCGTCATGCTGCACCACGAATACCGCCATGCCGACCAACCGGTGCTGTCCGACCTGATCACCTACCAGAGCGACCTCAACAACGTCCATTTACATCTGGGCACGATGATCGATGACCACGGCCACCTCACAGGCCTGTGGGAAATACGCGACAGCGCGCCGGTGCGCCAACTGGCGGCCTATTACTACGATGCCCACGGCGACCTGATCAATGCCCAGGACGAAAACGGCGCCGCCTGGAGCTACCAATACCAGCACCACCTGATCACCCGCTACACCGACCGCACGCAGCGCGGCATGAACTTGCAATGGCAAGGCACAGGCCCCGACGCCAAGGCCGTGCGCGAATGGGCCGACGACGGCAGCTTCGACACGCGCCTGGAATGGGACGAAAACATCCGCCTGACCTACGTCACCGACGCCCACGGCAACGAGACCTGGCACTACTACGACATCCTCGGTTACACCTACCGCATCCGCCATGCTGACGGGCGTTCGGAATGGCTGTTCCGCGACGACGCGAAAAACATCCTGCGCCACGTGCATCCCGACGGCAGCACCGACCGCTACAGCTACGACGATCGCAGCAACCTGCTCGAACACATCCGCGCCGACCACAGCGTCATGCACTACGCGTACAACGATCACGACCAACTGATCAAAATCCGCGACGCCGAAGGTGGCCTTTGGCTACGTGACTACGACGATCAGGGCAACCTGATTGAAGCCGTCGACCCGTTGGGCAACAAAACCGAATACGCCTACACCGCAGCGGGTTTGCCAAGCGCCATCAAAGACGCCAACGGCAACGAAAAAACCCTCGCCTACAACGACGCCGGGCAACTGGTGGAATACGTCGACTGCTCCGGCAAAACCAGTGTTTGGAAGTACAACGACCTCGGGCAAATGATCTGCTTCACCGATGCGGCGGGCAACAAGACCGAGTACGTGTACAAGGCCGGGCAACTGATCCTGATCACCCACCCGGACAATACCGAAGAACGCTTTAGCCGCGACGCCGAAGGCCGACTGCTGGCCCACACCGATGGCCTCAACCGCTGCACCACCTGGAGCTACACCGCCGCCGGTTTGATCGACGAACGTATCGACGCTGCCGAACAGACCTTGCGCTATCGCTGGGACCGCCTCGGGCAACTGCTCGCGCTGGAAAACGAAAACCGGCAGCAGGCGACATTCGATTACGACCCGGTAGGCCGTTTACTCAAAGAGACCGGGTTTGACGGTCGCAGCACCCTGTACGAGTACGACCCAAACACCGGCCGCCTGGCCAACACCGTCGACGGCCAGCGCACCACCCACGTCGAGTTCGACCCCACAGGTCGCCTCATCGAACGCACCGCACGCCTGGGCAGCACCACCCAAACCGAAACCTTCGCCTACGACGGCAACGGCAACCTGGCCATGGCCACCAACGCCGACAGCCGCCTGCAATGGTTCCACGACCCGGCGGGCAACCTGCTGCGCGAACACCAGCACTACCTGAGCCTGCAAACCCCGGTGGTTGCCGTGTGGCAGCACGAATACGACGTGCTCAACCAACGCATCGCCACCACACGCCCGGACGGCCACAAAGTCAGCTGGCTGACCTACGGCAGCGGCCACCTGCTGGGCCTGCGCCTCGACGAACACGAACTGATCGGCTACGAGCGCGACGACCTGCACCGCGAAGTCGCCCGCCACCAGGGCAACCGCTTGCTGCAGACCCAGCAATGGGACCCGGCCGGGCGCCTGCAAGAACAACTGCTGGGCCGCAGCGACGACAAAACCACCCTGCTCAAACGCACCTATCAGTACGACGCGGCCAGCCAACTGACCGACATCCACGACAGCCGTCGCGGCCCGTTATCGTATCGCTACGACCCGGTAGGCCGACTGCTCAACGCCACCAGCCGACTGGGCGTCGAAACCTTCGCCTTCGACCCGGCCAGCAACCTGCTGGATGAAAAAAACCAACAGCACCAACGCCCGCTGGACCAGGACGCCAAGCGCAACAAACTGATGGACAACCTGCTGCGCGAATACGCCGGCACCCACTACGACTACGACGAACGCGGCAACCAGATCCGCCGCTGGCACAACGGCCAGCAAAGCCGCCTGCACTGGGACCTGTTCGACCGCCTGGTACGCTTTGAAGACAACCGACTGCGCGTCGACTACGCCTACGACCCGCTGGGAAGACGCCTCTACAAATACTCCAACGCCCACCACCTAAACCGAAGCGAAGCGGGCTCGCAGTGGAACCAAAACGAACAGGCGCGTAAACAACGCGAACTGGGCTGCGGCTTCACCTTATTCGGCTGGGACGGCGACACTTTGGCCTGGGAGAGCAGCCCCGCACAGGCTGACGGTGCCAGTGGCAAAACCGTCCACTACCTCTACGAACCCGGCAGCTTCGTCCCCGTGGCCCAGGCCCTGCGCCACCAACCGATGCGCCTGCTGGCCCAGCCGAGTTACACCGGTGCCTACGACATCGACCAAGACCCGCTGTGGACCCACACCCCGCAAGCGCTGCCGATAGACGTACTGGCGTGGTACCAGTGTGATCACCTCGGCACACCACAAGAACTGACCGACCACACCGGCCAAATCGCCTGGAGCGCGCAGTACAAAGCGTGGGGAGAAGTCAAAGAACAACGCTCGGAATGGGCACAACGCCAAGGCCTAAGCAACCCGATCAGGTTTCAAGGCCAGTACCACGATCACGAAACAGGGCTGCACTACAATCGGTATAGGTACTATGATCCACAGGCCGGACGGTTTATCAGCAAAGACCCGATCAGCTATGCGGGTGGCTTGAATCTGTACGCGTATGCGCCTAATCCGGTGGAGTGGGTTGATCCGTTGGGGTTGGCGAGTGACGAAACATTGAAGCCAGGACCTTTTGCTAGTGAGTCTATCCTCGCTAGAGGACCAGAAAGAAACTTCACGCGCCTAGAACGTGAACAGACCAATATAATTGGCTTTAAAGACGGATGTCATACCTGCGGATCGAAAGAACCAGGTACAAAAAGCGGGGATTTTATTCCGGATCATCAGACTCCCAATGCTCTTAATATAGAAGATAATCCACAGCGCTTGTATCCTCACTGTAAGAAGTGCAGCCTGAGGCAAGCAGGACAAGTCACTCAAGCCAAAAGAAGAGCAAAACTATCATGACTAAATTCAAATTTTCAAAATGGCTATCGAGTACCGGTGGCCCTCTAATAGTTATGCCAAAAAATGCAGCTTCACTATGGAGAGGCATAGATGGCAGTCCTTCAGATTACGATCTTGCCTGCCAAGCAAGTAACTATACAGAAAAGCTAGAAGTTCATAATGAAACAGTATTAGTTCTTGGTGACGAACCACTTCAAACTGCGATAGCTACTTCCGATGAAAAAACAGCTATAGTACGATGGAAGTGGGCGCCGAGCGAGATCGCGGTGCATCACGCGATGGAGAATCTAGATTTTGACAATCTTATTTGTATAGAAGATATTGATATAGAGTGGAGCGATATAAGTCTAGTAGTATTTGATGCTGCCGAAAAGTTTTGCACTGGCAACTCAATAAAGTTTAAGGCAGGCTCCAAAAAAAACAGAATACTTACACTAATCCATGAGCCCACACCTGAAACTTCTGTTTTGATACATGTCATACAGTCCTTGTGATTTTATTCGGAGGCTTGCCACGGTTGATCTAACCACGCCGAGCCTGGCAGTCAAGCATGTTCGCCATGTAGGCAGCACTTACACCGTAGACGGTATTGCTGCCACGCTCAACGGTATAGAAATTGCGCGTGGCGCAATCCTAATTGCAAGCGGCACGATGAGAGCAGTTGAACGTTAATATTGCTCTCTAATAAGTTGAATATTATAGCTTTACGTGCGACCACCTTGGAACGCCGCAAGAGCTCATGGATCACAACGGCCAAGTGGCGTGGAGCACAATACAAGGCGTGGGGAGAAGTCAAAGAACAACGCTCGGAATGGGCGCAACGCCAAGGCCTGAAGAGTCCGATCAGGTTTCAAGGGCAATACCACGATCACGAAACAGGGCAGCATTACAATCGGTATAGGTACTATGATCCACGGGCCGGACGGTTTGTCAGCAAAGACCCGATCAGTGATGAGAACGCTACCCCGCCCTACTCAACTCTGTATAAAGCCAGATTTTAAGCAAGTACTGCGTCTCGAATATATCTCAATCCATGCTCTGGCAACTGTTGAAGCAGAGATGAAAACAATGTCACCTGCAGAGAGGGTTCAAACGTTTATAAATCAGATAATCGTGTGGGAAGCGGCCTTTCATACTGAAAGAAAAACTTACCATGACACATGTAATACTGACTACAAATATCGGATTGATGCTGATGCTAAAGCACAATCGATTGATATATCCTCTGAAAATCTTAGTTTAAAAACCTTGAATGCTCTTGGTGCTACTCGACTCGACACCTTAGGCACTGAGCGGCTACCCGAGTATGATCAGGCGATTTTTGTCGATACCGAGACTCGCTCCGGCGCGGCGTGGACAGTCGAAATAATGAAATTCCATGGCATTAAGTATGCATTACCAATACATTTTAAACATGGAAAACGGAACCCTAAAATTAATGGTGTAAATACCCGGCGTGACAGTGCAGAAAAATGGTGGCAACGTAACGCTACCTAGAGAATGCATTGAGCACTTTGTGTGTTTAATGTGTAAAAAACAGAAGGAATTGAGTCGTAATGAAAGACATCATCCGCCTAGGCGATCCCACCACCCATGGGGGCGTCGTTCTTGAAGCTTTTTCCCAGACTGACCTTAACGGCAAACCGATTGCCGGGGTCGGGCATAAGGTTAGTTGCCCTTTATGCAAAGGGATTTTTCCCATTATCGAGGGCAGCGCAACTTACTCCGTAGACGGCATCGCAGTTGCGCTCGACGGTATGAAAACGGCCTGTGGCGCAGCGTTGATTGCCAGCGGCCCTAAAGGTGCCGTTAACCGTTGATCACATATGCATGACACACCACTCAGAACACTGCACACCCGTATTGAACTCATTCTAAGCGGTTGTGTTTTCCCCCTGCGCGGGTACTTTTAGATCCGCGCAGGATTCTCCCCTGCAAACTAAAATTTGCACCTGCTTTAATGGATTAAACATGAGCCTTAAACTTTCAACTCTGCTGTTGGCCGCCTCTGTTTCAATGTGTTCTGTCGTTCAAGCGGCCCCTGCCGCAGACATGCCCGATGCTACAACCCTCAAGCAAATCTATGACACCAGCCGTTCGATGTCGGGCCTGATTTCGTACTGTGTCGACCAGGGTGTACTGAAGAAAGACAGCTTGGCTGAAGCCAAAAAAATGACGGATTACGTCAACAACATGCCAGCCAAGTTCGACAAAAGCTCAGGCGACGCAATGGAAAAAAACGGGCGTCAAGGCAACATTCAGGGCAGTGACGGCAAACTGGTGAATATATCCGATGCGCCTCAAGGCCTTGAGGCGTGGTGCAAAGGTGCGGATGAAGGCCTGCGTCAAGGCTTGAAATCCATGCAGCAATAAATGGTCCGTTAATCTAACCACGATGTTTATTAATGGCTCATCGCTTCGATAGTTTATCGGTTGCTCGCCTGACAACTCCGTAAACGTCAGTTGGGTTTAACGCGAATAGATGCGCACTTTCTTATTCATCAGGAAGTGCGCGTCTGGTTTACCTTTGCAAGGATGTGTTTTGTCATGGAAAAAATATTCATTGCCCGCCTTATGCCTTTGGCGCTTTCGTTATCAGCTTTATTTCTGGCGGGTTGTCATGAAGACGCTGCTAGCCACTCCACGGCCCCGCACTCAGTTGTCCCTTTGGCTGCCATGGTGATCCCCGTTTGTGTGAACGGTGAATGTCTGGTGCTGGACCAAAAGGGCTCTGTGTTAGTCAACGGCGACAACACCTATGCCATCGCCCTCTCAGTGCCGTTGAACAGCACGTTCATTTATGCCGAAGACGGTCAATGGAACGTGGCCAATGCCGACGGTACACAGGTTATAAAACCCGCGTTCACCGAGGGGCTGCGCTTGCTGACACCCGGTTTTTTCGGATTTGAGCGTGATGGCAAGTGGGGTGTCATGGACCAGCAAGGCAATGAAGTTCAACCGCCAGCTTATGATGATATCTATCCCGGCGGCGGGACTGCGCTGGGCCAGTACATCGTCTACGGGGTGGACGATAAATACGGTCTGCTCAGCGCTGAGGGGCATGTGATCACAGCCCCTCTCTTCGACTCTCTCTCGACCTATAAAGACAGTGCCCTGGCGGGCGGTTGGGTGAGTGCTGAACGTGACGGCCAGAACTGGGCAATCAACCTGCAAACACGCGAGGTCAAGTCTGTCGGCTTCGACAAGTTCGTTGAATACGCCAATGAGCATTTCGTCGTTTCACTGGGCAGAAAAAAAGGGTTGGCAGACGCGTCGAATACGCTACTGACCGAGTTCAAGTATGACTGGATAGGCGTACCTGGCGATGGTTTGGTGGCCTTCAAGGAGAACTTCGACAGCCTCTGCGGCTATCTGGACTTTAAAGGTCAGGTTGCCATCGCGCCGACCTACGACGCTTGCGAGGTGTTTGGTCACAAAGGCGCACTGGTCAAGGCCGTGGGCCACGATGGAAACAGGGGCAAATATGGCTTTCTCGCACGTTCAGGAGAGTGGCTGATTCAGCCAAGCTTCGATTCGGCAGAACCGGCGGTGCACTCACCGCTGGGAATGTTCGAGTCTGTTCCGGGCTTTACCCAGACCGGTCACTTAAAGAACATGCTCACCGTCTACTTCGGCCTGTTCGACACCGATAAAGGGGTTGAGCTGTTCAAGCCGGAATATGCACAAATCGGTGTTTTGACCCCTGACCGGATTGTTTTCGCAAAACCTGATTCGCCGAAAAGGACCATTACTTTCTTGGGTGCCCCCCATCAGTTGCCAACGCTGGGGCTCATGAACGCCAAGGGCTCCGTGCTGATTGAACCCGGGCAATACGTCGCGCTTACGCTGGATAAAAGTGGTCGCTTCATCCGTGCATGGACTGGTACATCCCGCCTGGCAACGACCGCGTTATATGACCTGAACGGCAAGTTATTGGTACCCGCCAACTGGCAAGAAGTGGTTATCGATGAACACCGTGGTGCCCTCTTCGCCTACGAGCTGGAGGGTACGCCATCTGATGAGACCCGCAGCTTGCGCGCCTTGTACAGCCTGGACGGTAGCCCCGTTTTTCAAACCCGAACGGTAGGTTGCGACGTGCAACAAGTGATCGATGGCAGCGGCAAGGTGTTATGGCCTACCGACCCAGAACACTTGTGCCGTGAGTCAGACGACGCCGCCGAGACCCAACAACAGGGTTGAGACTGCTGCGCCCCTTGGTGTGCGCCGACGGGCGCCAAGTGCACACGTTTGGCCTGGATCTTGCGCACTTACCACTCACTGACAACCCTTGCGTCGCCATGGCATTTACCTGTGTCCACACGGCGTATTTGATGCGTTGCATCATGCTGTTGAACGGGGTACCGCAGGACACGGCCTGGCAGGTGCTGTTGCTCAACACGCAATGCGCCCAGTATTGCTTTTCGGGCTGGGAAGGCCTGATGCCGTGACGCGAATTGCCCGTATTCCACCCGACACCCGCCTGACCTGCTCTTCTTGCGGATCAACCCGGTATGCGCGCCAGCATCAAAGGTGCGATATGCCGGTGAACCGGAGCGACTGGCAGCATGTACAGGCGGCCAAGACGGTTATGGGTATGCACCACAGTGGCCACTACGATTTCTCGCGTGCCATCGGTTTGAACGCCAGAGCGGCTCAATGACACGTACACATCAAGGTGCTTGTCTTTGTCTGCGACCAATACCTCATTGGGGGTGTTGGCCAGCAAGGTGAAGATGCCAAGCCTATCATGCACCTGATAGGTGCTTTCTTCCCGGTTCAAATCGATATGCCCTAATCGGCCGAGGTCTTTGAGCCCCAACAACTTGACCACACGATTGCGGGTCGTCATCAGTGCGTCGATCCAGCCCGGTGTGGCCGCCATGATATGCAACAGGTGGCTTAACGCTGTGCGGTCTGACTCCCGGGTGAACGTGCGCTGACTGTCAACGAATTGCGCGCCTTCAACGTGGGCGCTGATCAGCGTACCCGGCGGCACTGCACAGGGGGTGACGCGTGGGTTCATAAAAGTTGCGCTCCTTGCCGGATAGTTTCATTGCCTTCAAAAGCCAAAGGGGGCCTGCCATACATCTTCACGGGAAACATCTTTTAACCGCTGCTGAAAGCTCGGGCATTGCGCATGGCTGACCGCAGGGCAGGCGGCTGCACGATGCAGGTCATCACGTACCCCGGCGAGTTTGCCTATTAAACGATCTAGCATGTCCGCTTTGCGGGTGAGCTGCTGCCGATCAAGGGCTACGTGGCCATTTGCCGCCAGCATGGACGCAATTTCATCCAATGAAAACGTCAGCGACTGCGCGAGCGTGATTAACGCGAGCTGATTCAGTACATCGGCCTTGAATACCCGGCTCAAGCCACGTCGTCCAGCCGAGCGAATCAGCCCTTTTTCTTCGTAGTAGCGCAACGTCGAAGCGGGAACCCCGGAGCGCCTTGCGACTTCCTTAATGCCGAACTCTTTCATGCTTGACCTCAAGTCGACTTGAACTTGCACACTGGCCATTCAAACAACTCGATACTTGGCCGACAAGGAGAACGTGACATGGACACACCGCAGTGGATCGCAAGCGCTACGGGGCTTGGCCTGGGTGCCACGTTTTTCATGGACATCGTTGCCCTGCTTCGCCAGCGTTTATTCAACGTGCCATCCCTTGACTATCGGCTCGTTGGCCGCTGGCTAGGGCATATGCTTTCAGGGCGATTTCGCCATGATTCGATAAGCCGCGCTCAACCGCTACGCCATGAGCGGCTGACCGGCTGGCTGTTTCATTACCTGACAGGCGTCGCCTTCGCTGCACTCCTGCTGGCAGTCGCTGGCGAACACTGGTTTTATCGGCCGACACTGACTCCGGCACTGCTGATGGGCGTGTTCAGCGTTGCTGCGCCGTGGCTGATCATGCAACCGGCACTGGGTATGGGGGTAGCAGCCTCTAACACGCCCCATCCCCGACTGGCGCGACTAAGGAGTCTGACTACACACCTGTCATTCGGTATCGGATTGTATGTTACGGGCTGGCTATGGGCTCATTTGAAGCCGGGTTGAAAGACATGCTCAACAGCGTCTACGGCGGTTTTAGTCAGCAGACGCACGTCATCGGTAGGATAGGGCAACGTCACGACGATACCTCTGGCGTATTTGGCTTCATCCGGATTGAACATGCCGGTACGGATACTGACCCGCACCTTGTGGCAATAAGACTGTTGCGCCCGGAGTTTTTCCGAGGCACGCATCATGTAGGTCGCCACCGCTTCTTTGATCGGCTCAATGGCTGTCAGACGCCTGCCGAACATTCGGCTACAGCAGATTTCCTGTTTCGGCGGGTCGGGCTCGTCCAGTTCAAGGCACGGGGTGCCCGCCAACTCGCGAGCGGTTTTCTCGATGACCACGCTAAATTTTTTACGCAACGTCCACGGATCGGCCCGCGCCAGGTCCATCGCCGACACAATGCCCATGCCTTCCAGGTGCGCAGTCATACGTCGTCCGATTCCCCAGACATCAGACACCGAAGTATTGCGCAGCGTCCAGGCCCGTTCGTGATCCGGACACAGATTGACCACGCCTCCGGTATGCGCCTGTAAGCGTTTGGCAGTGTGGTTGGCCAGTTTGGCCAAGGTCTTGGTAGGACCAATACCGACCCCTACCGGGATACCGGTGCACTGCAGGATGCGCTTTCGCAACTGGCGACTGACCTCGGTAACATCTGCAATGCCGGTCATGTCGGCAAATGCTTCATCAATTTAAAGGAAAGATTGTGGGCTATGGACATAGCCACAGGGCAGTCATGGTCTGTTTTTGCCATTAATCCCCGATGTCCATACTTCAGCTCCATTTTCCCGCGAAAAAACGAAAGTGTGTCCATACGCCATTGCATGGATCCGACCGTTTATTTGCTACATTCCGCGAAAACTCCAGAGCTCAATGCATGCCAGTAACCATGCAGCACTTTTTGTATTTTCTCTGCGATCCGCATGGACACGGACCATTTCGTCCGACATCAGCGTCTGAATGGGATGTTCGGATCACTCTCTCCGAAACGTTATCTAGGATATTTAAAGTCTTCATCGCTTTTTGAGTCATCTCCCGCTCCCCGCTTGTAAGGGGAACAGTTCCATCAACGGCAAAGATCGTCTCAGATCCACCTTGTCCGCCTTTGGTGTCAGCTCCGAATATCAATATCTCCTTCGCCTTCTGGTATTTGTACATCGCGACGTATGCGTACAGCTGCATGCACCCCGTCCGTGCCTCTCGGTATTCCTGATATGACGTAAAGCTATCGTCCCAAGGGAAGAACACGAATACATACAACCTGTCAGGCTTAGCAGTGGACGGTGCCGTCCGCGCAGAGCGGATGCCTTTGGGCACCAATCCGAACTTCTCGAACAAGGCCGATGCTAGAAAGCTGCTTGAATGTAGGTTCTCGGACGCCAAAATCTGAAGAGCATTTGAATGGCCAATGAAAGGAAGATCCTTGGCCTCACCTACGCATGCATCGGTAATGGCATCAGCGAAGCGAGCGATGATCTCGTTCCAGAGCTTCGCGTTTTTCTTATGGCCATGCCGGAGCGCGTAAGCCACTGTCTGCCGGTAATGCTTCCATTCCCCTTCTGGGATCCTGAAAGAGTGGCCTTCGTAGCCTGTCGGTACTCTGAGATCGCCGAAACCGTACCCACCATCTTCTTGCAAATATGTTGCGAGCGTCTCTTCCTCCCCAGCGCTGGATAGGAAGCTTCCACTCCGAATAGCCCGTTCCTTGGTCTCTAAATAGTGGATGAAATCTGCCGGTGTACAAAGCTCCTCGAACAGTAGCTTCAGACCGCTTTCATCAAGCACATGGACGAATGTTTTTCGTGGATCGACATCGCCTACGATGAAAGGCTTTTCCAGCAAATAATTTTCAGAAACCTCATAGTGATACACCAACGTTCCATTACTACCGGGCCCTACCGAATTAAAGAAACGCTGGGCGTGCTGACCAATCCCGCCCGTGACCGCTACCAGATGGATCTTCAACCCTGGCTTGGTCAAATCGAACGGGAACGGATCCTCCAGCCTGGAGTTGAGGAAGAGCTTGTCGGGGTGGTTTCTGACGAAACTCTCAGCCCCGTACAATTGCTTTGCAGACTCCCTGACTGCAGCCCGATACCAGCGGCTCCAGGCCAACTGGACATCATTTTGCTCTTGAAAGTTGACGTGGCCTTTGTCGGAGAAAATGATCAGGGTGTTGTTGAAGAAAATGGTGAGGTCGGCGAATTCCTTACCCTTACCAACTGAGCGGAACAGGCTCGGATAACACCAGAGACTGAAGAACGTGTTTGACACGATTGCGGACAGAATCCTCTCACTCTCGTTGACACTGGGTTCCTTCAGAATGGGTTTCAGCACTTCGATCGTCCTTTTTATTTTGCGTGCTTGAGAACGTTCAGGCCACGTAACGACTCAATGCTGCTCGGATAAGCGCTATTGGTAGGAAACTTGGCCGGACACCTACAGCCAACCTTCCTAAACTGCGATTAACAAGCAAAGTGTGATCCGCAGACGCATACGTTTCTGTACCAGAATTTACCGTAGTATTCGGTCTATCCTCGAATCACAGTATTGTAGATGAATAGGTTGCTGCATCGGTGACCGGATATATCTGAATCTGGTGAATCAAGCTGCCCCCAAGCCATCGCGGCGAGGGGGCTAACAAAGTGTTCGCAATCATCTGGTGTACGCAAAAGCAGCCGACCCACGGGTCGAAAGATCGACGCCTCTACCCTCCACTGCTGCCAGTGTCTCTACGTTCGTAGCGCTCAGGTCGCAGGTGGTTCGAAGCTGCCGAGGAAACGCGGTGTATTACCTGTGACGTACTCGCCCATCGTGCGGTTGATGAGGTTTTCAACATTAAGGATCTTGGCGGGATCCTCGCTGATGAAACCAAAGGGTATCGGTACTGGGGACAACGCCGGCAAAATTAAATGGTAAACCACGACCGCGCATTTGCCGTGAATGACGATTGCCTCAAGCGGCGCCAGTTGCTCTGACTCAACAAAGCCACAAAGCAGCAGTCTGGCCTTATTGCAATCTGCTTTTGCGCGCTTGATCGCCGGCCAATCGTCACTTGCAGAAACCGGGATAAGCATTTTGGCGTCGAATACAAGTTTTCCATCATTCGCGCCTCCCTTGCTTTTTGTTTTTGATAAATCAGAAAACGCACTGCACATCTGCTCATGCCTGGCCGAGCGTCCCCAGAGCTCATGTGAAGCCGGAGCCATCCAGGACAGGCTGATCGGAGCAGCGTGGGATTCACTCTGAACTGCTTTCTGATGTTTGCGCAGCACGGAAAAAACTCTGTCCCAGTTTTGCTGCAGCTGTAGCGATCCAAAAAGTCGCAGCCCGGAAGACTCTCTAACCTGTGCAACGGCACTCGCGCTGTAGTACAGGGCAGAAAGGTCCAGACCATTTGAAGACACGAAGTCGTAGGCGTCCGAATCGCCCAGGATGTCGGCGAGCTGCAGAACCTGATCGAGGTTTTCTCTGCCCAGCATTCTGCTCAACTGCTCCGTACGCTGACGCATGTAGATCTCGTTTTCCCGCAGCCCTTCCTTCGCGACAAAGCGTACCAGCCGAGAGTCGGCATCAAGGCTGACGCGCTCTTCTATTTTCTCCCAACCGTCTCTTACTTTTTGCACACCCGCAACTTTGTAGAGCTCCGGCGGCCCAGCATCCTGCGACTGCCCACCCAGGTGTCCAGCCCGATGAATGTCGTAGATTTGCCGCATGAAGGCACCGACGGCCTTCGTACCTGACTCAGAGAGCGTATCGCTGGGTGCCTGCAATTCCAGGCACCTTTTAGAATCTGCATCCCCTAGACTTTTCCCCAGGCAAGTAAACGTTAGGAGATCAAACACGAACATCTGCTCGCGCTCTTCCTTGCGTTTCACAATCGGTGACTCATGGTTGCCTGCGAACAAGCTACGGCCCTTATCCGTCAACTCTATTCGTCCATCCGGGCGCGTTTTAAGCTCGCCCGTTTGTAGAAAAGGTGTGATTGCAAAACTCAGCTCTTGAGCTGTAAACCCAAAATAATTGCCGATTTCAGCTGGCAGCAGCGCTGAAATCTTGAGCAGTCGCAGAAGGAATTCCGGTACAACCGGTAACCCCCCTTTGTCAACAAGGGTGTACTCGATACGGAACTGTTGCGCAGGGACCACGACGTCCAGCTCGAATAGAACAACTGGGTTAAGCTCCATCAGACAACCCTCCTGGCCGGCGTCACTGGTTTGATGCAATAGTTGATCGTGTCCTGTTTCGTCTGGATAAAGCTGGCTACCTGACCTAATGGAAGCCTCGCGTTCCTACCGCTCCACATTTTCAAACTGCCTACGATGACCAACCGCTCCATCGCGCGTGACATCGCGACGTTGATACGATTCGGGGTCGCCAGGAAGCCAGGTGATTGATCCGCTTTGGCCCGGGTCAGTGAGACGATGATGATGTTGTTTTCTTTACCCTGATAACTGTCGACGGTCTCGATTTTTACGAGCTTGCGGAACTCCTCCGACCAGTTTTTCTCGGCAAACCTCTTTCTCACCAGTTTCCTCTGGTCGAGATACATGCAGATGACCCCGATTGGGGGCTCTTGCGATTCGGCCATCTCCTTGGCCATGCCCGCACAAAATTCGGTGTCCTCTGCGATTTCTTCCAGCAGTCGGATGATAGCGTCCGCTTCAGCACTGTTGGACAGGCTCAGCGTGCCGCTGTCGTAGGCTTTTTTGCCTAACTCGCTGGTGTCGACCCAAGTGACCACATGTGACAGGCACTCGGGCACGTTTTGCGAAAAATAGGCAGGACTTGGTCTGTAGCCGTTCTCAAGGTCAATGTCGTAGAAGATCTCGTTAACTAGATCGCCAATCGCAGGGAGCATTCGATACTGCGTATTGAGCGTCGCCCGTGTGGCACGACCATACGGGGATTGGAACACTCGCTCGAAGTCGCTGCGCATGACCTGCTGGAATTCGGCTGAGCTCGTGGTGACACCCAGGGAACGGGCAATGGCTGCCTTATGTTCTTCCTCATACGTAGGGCGCAGCTGGTTGTGGTCGCCGACCAGCAGGACCCGAGAGCCCACCTGCATGGCGATCGCCAATTCACTCGGCGCCGATCGAGCAGCTTCGTCGATGATGACCCAGTCGAAGTGGGTTTCTGAAAGCTTGAGATGTTGCAGCCCAATACCCACGCACGTTCCGCAAACCAATGTCCTGGACCGCATCAGGAACTCATCATAATTGGCCCTGTTGCTCGACAGACGCTCAACGTACTCCTGAGAAAGCTGAATCAGGTCAAGGCAGTGTTTGAACTCTGGGGGCCTAACTCCATGAACGGTTTGGACATGGTCATAGACGCGCTCCAGTAATTCTTGGGGAGTGCTTTCGCCCTCAACCAGTTCGCCAAGAAACAAGGTGGCATTCAGATTCAGCTCGCCCATCAGAGAGGACTTCAGCGTCTGCAACGCCTTTCGATCTGCCCCGTTGCCCTTTTGTGCACGCTGAATTTCCTCGTCCAGCTTTTTCAACGACCGAACCAAGTGGAACACTCGCTGATTCACATCCACCATCGTCTGGACGAAAGCTTTGCCCAAACCCAACGACGAAGCCATGGAACCCACGCGTTCCTTCAACTCAGCGCTAAACCCATTTCTCTGACGGTCGACAATGTTGCGAGAATAAACGTCCAGGAGCTCCTCAGAAACAACATGGTCGCGGTTGCTGAAGCGTACAACGTTGAGCTCGGTGTCCAGTCGACGGCAGTGCGCGCGGATCCGTTCTGCTGCAGTATTCACAGCCTCATGAGACTGGCTGACAAGAAGGATGTTTCGCACCCCGACCTTGCTGATCAGGTAATGGATGAAGGCCGCGATGAACTCAGTTTTACCTGTCCCTGGAGGTCCCTGCAAAAGGCCTACTGGCCCTGTAGTGATGAGCTGCGTGAACGCGGCGCGTTGGGCTTCGTTCAGCCCGATGACCGTACCACTCGCTGTGGTGCGTTCGTACACTGCAAAGTCCGCATCGGTAGGCTCTTCAGCATACCCCCTTGGTGCCAGCTTGCATTTCTCGTCGAAGTAATCCATCAAGTCAGGCAGCACTGACTGCCGGTTCAGGATCCGCTCCATCGCACCACGACGACGCGTCATTGATGTCTTGTTCTGCTGACTTTGGATGAACAACTGGGAGCCTGCCTGTACGCGTTTTGAACGACTGGAGGCAGGGACATAGACTGCATCACGCACGCTCATGCCCAGGTTGATCTCACCGATATCAATATCCTTCTCCCCGTCCCGGAGGATCAGCCGGATGTTGTCTCCCGCTTCAAACCCCTCAAGGGCCTTTGCATCCATGGCGTAGGGAATCAAAAGGCCTACGCCATCCTTGTGAAAGTGCGGCTCTTCGGAAACACGGAAAGAAGGCTGGGCCTCAAGCTCGGTGGAGGTGATGGTTTTCCATATTTGACTGACAGGGAAACTGCGCACCTTCACAGCTTCTAGCTGCGCCTCATCTATGGCAAGCCCGTTGTCCTCGTCCTCACCGGTAATCGAGTCCGCAACACTTTCACCGTCCTCAATCGCCGCTTGCTTACGCACTTCGGCGTCATGCACCTGTGCGGCTAAGCTTAGAAATGCCTCGTCTTTGGCCAGAAGCTTGGTCAGCTCATAGACATTGACGCTGGTACCGCCCGAGACGCTGAAGCGAGCCTCTATGTGGTGGTTTGCCTGACGCGCCAGATAAGCCGGAACGCGCATCTCCTGATTGGCTTTGAACGCATTTACAAAATGCCTGGAAGCAGGATCGAACTCAGCCGTCAATTGCCCTCCGACACCTGCGAACGTCACCTCAAGGGCTTTGGTGGGGGCTCTTTGGTAGGGCTTCACGACAACAAATACTTTCCCGTTGTCCGGCAGGATCTCAAATGCCTCGCCACTTCTGTTGCGTAGAACGACAGAGACGGTTTCGATCGTTTTTGCAGGTGTGAAAGCGGCCTCCAAAGCGTCCTTAAAACGGTCCAAAGAAAGAAAGCCCGATTCTGTATCCATTTCGTGCGCAACGGCTGCTCTCAGGGCGGGAATATCCTTCTGCGACGGCGCGTCCCAGTCCATGTCCAGGAGCTCAAACACCATTCGCATCACAGCGAAGTTGTCTCGCTCTGCTGGTGTACAGTTTTCCAATACGGGGCTGTAGCGGGTGTTGACCGGTGATGTACCTGAAGCCGAGAAATCTGGACAGTCGAGCAGGTAGACCTGAGTGTTTTCAGGAGCCGAACCGACATTTACTTTAACGTTGTGTGGATGCAGATCGCCGTGACTCAATTGCTGGCCATGCAAACCATCAACTGCGTCGATTAGCCCATGGGCGACGGCGATACGGGTCTCAACCGACAACCCCTTCAGCTCATCCCAGTGCTCACCGTCGATATGCTCCTGAGCTAGGAATGGGTTACCGCTGCGATCGTAACCAAAGTGTTCAATTTTTGGCAAAAAGGCAAAACCGCTGCCCTTCAGTTGCTCCAGGACTTCGAAGAAAGCCATCAACATCGGCCCTTGACCGTCCTTGGGATCCCGGGCGTTGATTGACGGCCACGATTTCACGACCAAGGGGCCCGATCGGTAGATCAGTTTCTCAGCCGTGTCGGAGATAGGCTCATCGTCCTCCCGGTACGCGGAGCTCAGTCGTAGATCGGTAGAGAAAACGTCAAGTCGCCGGTTATCAAATTCAAAGCTTGCGGAGTTATCCGGTGTGGAGTCGCTCAATGCCTGCTGAAATGCGCTGGCGTCATCGAATCGCTCCTTCGGATCATTCTGCAACGCTTGTACGAGCACCTTGGCAGGCCAGTCTTCTGATGACTCAACCTGAGCTTGAACACCCGCAACGTAGGCGACGTCGAGCTTCAGAGGCATGGGCCTGGCCTGAAGCAGATGCCAACCCATCAGCCCGAGCGCGAAGACATCACGACGAAATGGCGTGCTGCCTTCCATCGCGGTGTTCTGGTCTTCAGGGAGCGCGATAGCACCGATGCTCAACAAAGTACGCAAATCGCCGAGAGTACCTACAGGCTGATAGTAGGCGCTGATGAAGTTGGAAAGAGCGATCGATGACGATGGAGAGAACCACACGCTGTGGTCACCCAGATCACGGTGAGCAATTTTGAATCCATGCAGCCCAGCAAATTGAGCCAGAAGGATTTTAAAAAGCTGGACGCGCTCATGCGCAGGCATCCGCTCTACAAAACGGTTTATGAACTCGTTTAGACGGTAATGCCCGTCGGGCATTTCAAGCAACTCGGCATATTGCTCGGTGACACTGTCGGGGCTGGTATTACGCTTCGGGCGAGCGCAGCGATTCATCAATTCCTGATCTCGCCGCCGCAGGTAGACCATGACATCCCTCTCGCGCGAGAGGATTCGGTATCGTCCTTCAGCCGTTCGAGCACGGGTGTCATCGAGCTTCGAAAAGTCCCATAGACGGACCATCGCACGGTCATCCTTGTTGTGGATATTGACCGCGTCGTACTCTCGGTAGACGTCTGTTGGGTGCGTGAATACCGCTTGCGACTGCGCACGGTAGTCGTCAACAACAAGCTCTTTGGGCTTTACCGTTCCTTCATTGATGATGCCGTCGAAGAAGTCGAAATGCTCGTTCAAGCCGATATTCGAGCGCGCGTTGAATCGGTCTTTAAACCGCTTGGGATCGGCCATTTCCAGAAAGTCGTCCAGCACCATGACGTGCTGCATCTCGACCTCGGGAAGATTCAAAGTGCATTTTCCGGTGAGCACAACGCAGAAGTCGATCCAAGGCTCTTTCCCGCCAGGCAGCCGAGACTTGAGACCCTTGATTCGTTTCCTCAACTCATAGGTTTTCCTACGGGTTTTGTCTACCGGGGATACTTCTGTTTCTTTCCCGTCCTGGTGCCATTTACCGCCGTGGTTGGTGATCTCACCGCGCCAGTGCTTAAGTTCGACAACAAGAACGAGACTGTGGGTAACGATGACGAGGTCGAACTCCCCGTCTGCTCCCCGCGAGTTCGCGAAACGAAAACCTGCGTAGCCGCGCCAAGGCCATACGCCATGGCCTGCCTCAGGCTTCTTCAATTGTTTCAGAACGTCAAACGACTTTCCTTTCGTAGAGCCTGCCACCGGTTCCGGAGGAAGCTCTTTGGGCCCAAATGCTTTGGCCATCTTGTCGATAGCGTCGATCTCAAAAGAAAGGAGACCTCCTTCCCAATAGCGTACGTCCATGCAATCCCCGAAACGTTTTCATGATGGAATCAATCTGCCATACGTTAATGTAAATGGCGGCGCACTGAAATGTAAGATCGGGTGATTTAGCGATTAGCGATTTTTGGATCCGTTTTTTTGGGATCCGCCCAACCTACAGTCTTCGCTTTCTCGGACTCATTACCACCTAAAATTAGTGAAGCGAACCTAGGGGGCGTTCTCATTTGAATCGAGCAGGTTAAATCCGTAACCTTCAGTGGATTTGGAGCAGCGGATGAGTCGCCATAGGCTTCTTCATGATGATCAATGGGAACGGATCAAAAATCTGTTGCCAGGCAAGGCCCATGATCGAGGCGTCACCGCACGCGATAACCGTCAGTTTGTCGAAGCGGTACTCTGGATTGCTCGTACGGGTTCGCCGTGGCGTGACCTCCCGGAAACCTACGGTCATTGGCATAGAGTCTATGTGCGCTACAGTCGCTGGTCACGCAAAGGCGTTTGGGTGCAGATGATGGAGGCACTCGCTGCTGACGCTGACTTGGAGCATTTGATGGTGGATGGCAGCATCGTGCGGGTTCACCAGCACGGTGCGGCAAAAAAACAGATCAGGACATCGAGGCCATGGGTAAGTCCCGAGGGGGACTGAGTACCAAGATTCATGCGGCGGTCGATGCTTTGGGCAATCCGATACGCTTGCTGTTAACGCCTGGGCAAGCCTCGGAGTATGGTCAGGCTGAAGCGTTGATCGAGGGTTTCGCCTTCGAGGCCGTCTTGGCCGACAAGGGGTATGACTCAGACGCTTTTGTTGAGGTCATCCAGCGTCGTGGCGCTGAGGCGATCATCCCCTCGAAAAAGAATCGCCTGAACCCTCGCAGCCTTGATCGACATCTGTACAAGGCTCGCAACCTGGTAGAGCGCTTTTTCCAGAAGCTGAAGCAGTTCCGCCGGATAGCGACACGATATGAGCGACTGGCCAGGAATTACCAGTCGATGTTATCCCTTGTGTCTGCTGTCATATGGCTCGCCTGAATGAGAACACCCCCTAGTTCTTAACCGCAATTTTGGGAGAAACGATGACCTTCATTACGACTATAAGCGTTGGGGATTGCGTGATCGTCGCGGCGGATCGGGCCACATTTCACGTAAATGGGTCAGCATCTACCCGCTCGGATCAAGAGGTAAAAAAAATTCGTGAGACACCGGGAGGCTTCATCACGGGCAACGGTATCGCGGAGCTCTTAGAGCCTGTAAAAGATCGTTTCGTATCAGAGGATCCAAAAGACTTAGCCGCAATGATTCAGATCATAGAATCCGAGCAATCAGAATATCTTTTTAGGCAGGATTATTCGGATTTGGCTACAAAATGGGTTGCGCAGACTTCTTGGAAGCTGTCCATGGCTTGGCGCATGGATGATAGGACTAGCATCATTGCTGCGTCATATGACTACACGATCCGCTCGGTGATTGCCGCCAATGTTGGAGTGCCGTTCCTAACGTTCCCAAGCGACGTAACCTTAGATGAAAACGCACACGTGCGTCTCATGCTGGAGCGGGGCCAACTCACCTCCAGCGACGCGCCAAGCACGCTGGCCATGCTCTATCACAATGTTCGTCTCATACTTGATGTAGTAGGCCTTCTCAGACGCCGTGGGCGTGCGATTTCCGAGCGCATCGATTTCGCAATCCACACAATGGAGAGTCGTCTTCAGTTCGATGATCTAGAGTTTTTGAGTTAAACCTATGGTGACATTCAGTCGGAATTCACCTACACGCTGATGCTGAATTTTCGAATTAGTTATAGTCTTTTCAAATAGAGGAAATCGCAGGTGCCGAGTAATGACGTTTTGTGGTTCAAACTCGACAAAGAATTAGTTGCAAGCTTTGCCGAGGCCGATCTCGTTGATTTCAACTGGGACGACTATGTGAAATATGACGAAGGTCAGGAGATCAAGCTCAAGGCCAGAAACGTTTCCTATGAAATGAATGGGAAAAAAGACTTCAAGGAATACTCAGAGATTCCTGCGCGGTTCGTACATTCGAAAGGAGACGCAATTGCCCTTTCACCGGGCGGCTGGCGGCCTCTAGCCTTCATTCCGAACGGCGCTGTGGTCCTTTTTGACAAAAATGCCTTTGGCACCGTCAAGAATCACATCGACAAAAAAGGAAATCCTCAGCCACACGCCATTCAGGTGGTGGTTGATCTCTTCCAAAACAGGGAAATCACTATCGACCCCAAGCCAATTCTGCTTGAGGGAAACAATCGGTTTGACAAGCGACTTCCGTCACTCGAAGAAATGCGCACAGAGCTTGGTTTCTTCACCACCAAGATGCAGGAACGCGCCCCGAACCTGACGATCAAGGCGACCGACGCTTCGCTTCCACAGTTGCACAAGGCGAGTGCCGTCTTTTTCCAAGGCCTAGAAGCAATTCTTGAGTTCATTGATACCGTTTACGGAAAATACGAGTCGGGCCATCACGTCCCGCAGAACCTAGAGGGTTTCAAAGCGATTATAAGCTTGGCCAAGGCTGCCAACGTACAGGGCTTTCATCTGATATTCGCGGCAATTGTCTTCAAAGCAGTAACCGGCGAGAGGCACAATCCCATCCTCAAGCTATTGAAATTCAATAAACCTAATTTCATCAGCGATGGTCACTCTTTCAATGGCGCTCTGGACATTTATTCCCTCATTCTGTTCCTGAGTGAAATCCGGAATCACGGGGACAACGTTTTCTTCGTCACTGCCGATAAGGACCTAATTCATCTATGGAACGATATGAATGCGTTCATGATGGTTAATGATGAACCCGGTGTTCTCCATTTCGACATGATGTATTTCCTCCCTGGTCTTGAGGGAGATGAGATCGGTGAGCTTGAGCAGCTTATGAATGGCTAACCATGAGCCTCGATACCTTTTTTGTTGTACTAAGCGTCCTGGGCCGCCCGGGATGCTGGTTTCAAAAAAACCTTCGCTACTCCGCCGACATTCTTCCTGACTCTCTGCTGAGCGGGGTAGTTGGATCCCTAACCCACCTGGCCAATGGAGTCCTCATCGTGTAACTGTTCCAGGTAGCATTTAAGGTTACCCGACACCTTTTCGAGAACACTTGGCAAGTAGGCCAGCAAATCTTCAAACGTCGAGTTTTCTGGGCCTCCGTGATAGTACCGACAATGGGCGAGAATGGCGTCGCGCTCCTCGGCGGGGAGCAGCACCATTGGATCTCGGTCGTTGTAATCGTGCAAATTCGTCAAGTGAATGAATGCACACCCGAATGTGTAAACGGAGCGCGTCCAACCTTGTAGGTGCTGAGCCAATTCGACCATCTCGCGATCGGTTACGCGACCTCGACCGCCAGGCTGAGTCCACAGCTGCCCATTCACCGATGCTTCAATCAAGCTCGCTCGCCTTGATGGCCCTTGATTCAGTAAGTAAACGACACGAACCATCGAGTCCAATTCTTGACGGAGAATGGCCATCATCTGACTCGAAATTTTCGCTGTGGCCAGAAGCTGCATGGCTCGTCGGTGATCACTCGAACGACTGAGTATTTGCCTGGTGAAAATGGCTAAAGCTTCCATTTGAAAATTCCAGTTTCAGATTGGTTTCAGGGCACTGTGGATTTTACGGCAATGAGAATCCCTCGACCGCTGACACCTCTAATCGCAGCGCACCATCCAAAGTTCGTCCAACTTGGTCGTATAAGATCGGCTCATCATTTCACGGCGCATCCCCCAGTCAGGTGATGCTGGAGCACTGGCAGCCCGCAGTGTGCCCCGGCCCCATCTTCCGTTGATATTGTCCAGGACCTGCATCAGCCGAACGCATTCTGCAGATTGCTTGGGGGCAAACAGGTCTTCGGTGAACTCACCTGGCTGCCTCAGATCCATCAAAAGCACCTCAGCTTTGCTGTAACGGAAGCCGGGACGAAAGATTTTAGCCACTGCGTCGGTAGCCATTCGCGTCATGAGCAGAGTGTCACATGTCGGGTAAGGCAGTTCTACCATCACTCCCTGGGCGTAATGGGCCTCGTCCGGGTTGAACATACCAGTGCGGATGCTCACCCGCATGCGCTTGCATAGCGATCCTTGGACTCGAAGCTTTTCTGCTGCGCGCCCAACGTAGGTGGCCACGGCCTGCTTGATCGGAGCTAGGTCTGTGAGACGATTCCCAAACATTCGACTACAGCAAATCTCTTGCTTTGGCGGCTCAACCTCTTCAACGTCCAAGCATGATATGCCCGCCAGTTCACGGGCGGTCTTCTCCACCACCACGCTGAATTTTTGCCGCAGCATCTTGGGATCAGCCCTTGCCAAGTCCATAGCCTTCAGGATGCCCATGGATTCCAGGTGCGCTGTCATTCGCCTACCAACTCCCCAGACTTCCCTAACCGCGGTGTTACGCAAAACCCAGTCTCGCTTGAAAGGATCACGGATATCCACAACGCCTCCAGTTTGAGCCTGCAAGCGCTTGGCGGTGTGGTTGGCCAACTTGGCAAGGGTTTTAGTGGATGCTATTCCAACACCTACCGGGATGCTCGTGCAGCGTAATACTCGGGACCGAAGATCACGGCCGAATGCCTCAAGGTTACCGGGCATACCACCTATGCTTAGCCAGATTTCATCGATCGAGTACCGCTCACAGGAATCGACTGTTGATTCCAGAATGGTCATGACGCGTTCGGATATATCGCCATACAGGGCATAATTGCTGGAAAACGGCACGATTCCGGCGTTTTGCAAGGTAGTTGTCGCGTCAGCCGTGTTTTTAAGCTGCTATTTTCACTGCCGGCTGCTCCCTCTCTGGGTTGAGTGTGACGGCGCCGATAGGTTGCCAATTTCGCGTTGCACCTGAC
>NZ_JAAQWY010000094.1:0-578 GCF_012985765.1 Pseudomonas sp. WS 5071
GCCGCGCAAGTGATCCTGAATATCTTTCGCCACTCGCGCACCCCGGGTAACTACGTGATTCTCTCGGGGGATGTGCACTACTCGTTCGTCTACAAGGTACTGATCCGCCATCGCAATGTCGGGCCGCATATCTGGCAGATCACCAGCAGCGGGATCAAGAACGAATTCCCGCGGCGCCTGCTGGACTGGTTCGACCGCCTCAATCGCTGGCTCTATGCGCCCTGGTCGCCGCTGAACTGGCTGACCCAGCGGCGCAGCCTGGAAATCCACCCACGCGTTCCGCAGCACAGCCAGGCCGGCGAGCGCCTGTGGAACAGCGCCGGGATCGGCCAGGTATTCATTGGCGAGGACGGCCGGCCGCGCGCGGTGTTGCAGGTCAATGCCGATGGCTCGCCGGCGACCGCCTTCGAGCGACATCGCGACGTCGAAGACGAACGAGCGGACCAGTCGCCGGTCGCGCCGGGTCGCTGAGAGGCCAGAACAAGGGGGACGGGCGGAAGCAGCGCCGGGTCATCCGCCCGCCCGGTTGCAGAACGGCCGCTCCTGCACGTCCAGGGTCGCCGCCAGCGCCTGCCAGG
>NZ_JAAQWY010000095.1:0-573 GCF_012985765.1 Pseudomonas sp. WS 5071
GAGTAACTTGTTCAACAGGGCAGCTTTACGCTCAGGTGAATAGCTCGACATTACAGCTCTCTTTGACGCCCCCGATCTATCGTTTTGATAAATC
The DNA here is from genome assembly GCF_012985765.1 of Pseudomonas sp. WS 5071. Lineage (NCBI taxonomy): Bacteria > Pseudomonadati > Pseudomonadota > Gammaproteobacteria > Pseudomonadales > Pseudomonadaceae > Pseudomonas > Pseudomonas sp. WS 5071. Next base: position 95 of record NZ_JAAQWY010000095.1, read on the forward strand.
AGCTCAGGCGACAACTAGCCTGACACCGGGGGGGGGTGAGGGGGCTCTTAGATCAAGATCAAAAGATCGCGAGCAAGCTCGCTCCTACAGGGCCTTTAAAATCAATCACTTATTTCATGTTTGATAAGAGCGAGCTTGCTCGCGATCTTTTGATCTGGCTCTTTTTACGGCCGCTGCGCGCCCGGACGTAGCCTCGCAAAGCTCGTCAACTGCTACGGGGGTACGCGAGACAACTGAACTGCCCCCCAAAAGTTGGACAGATTAACTAGCGCCCTGCACAGCCTGAGTCCTGTATCCCACAGGGCTTAGGCTGTTGAGCGTCAGTTTGATACGGTCATGGTTGTAATAATGGTGTAGTGGTCTAATGAAACCGGACACCCATTTAGGCGAGAATGCTCGCCAGATCGAGGTGTCAGATGACCAAACAACGCCGTTCCTTTTCTGCTGAATTCAAACGCGAGGCTTCCGACCTCGTGCTC
>NZ_JAAQWY010000096.1:0-564 GCF_012985765.1 Pseudomonas sp. WS 5071
TTCTTCCAGGCTTTGAGTCGGGCGGCGTCTTCTTCTGAGGCTTCGTCGATATCGACAGCATCCTGAAGCGGGGCGATGGCGTAGTCGGCAATGGCGCGCAAGTGAGCGTATTCGCGCTGGGCCTCTTGGGCTGGATCCATGTCAGGCACCTGCTCCGGGGGTGGCATGGATGAGACAGGGAGTTCATCGACGGCCACGTGCAAGGTAATGCTGTGGCTCAGGTCGGTAGGCTTGTCGTCCAGGGTCACACAGACTCGCAGCACCTGCTCGTCATAGGAGATGGCCACGGTTTTATCCACGTCCAACTGGTTGACGACATAGCCCCACCCTTCTGGCGCCCTGGCCATGCCCTGCGTTCCGATCAGTTGGTAAATACCAGGGCTTTCTCGCTTCGATTCGATGGTGCTCACGCCCAGCGATGTGATGTCGATGATTTCACCGGTGGAACCGAGAATGTTGATTGCTGCACGAGTCGTCATTTAAATAGCCTTCAGTGTGCCGTCGGCGGCGCGGGTGGTGTTTCCAGAGTGGTAGAACTCAACCCATGGGGAGAACGAGCCACCA
>NZ_JAAQWY010000013.1:0-123481 GCF_012985765.1 Pseudomonas sp. WS 5071
AACACGGAGAACCGGTCGAAAAAGCTCTCCGTACATGATTTTTCGGTCACTTTTCGTCCAATGACGCTGTAGGTGCCTGGAAAATTGCAACTTGCCGCGGCTGCACGACAAGTTGATCGGAGCATCCCTAGCGGATGCTGAATAGTTTTCAAAAAATGCACCTTGTGAGTAGAACTTCTTGGCAAGTTCACCGCTTGACTGTTTAAACACCTATCGGCTAGGCCTTTCTCAAGCTACGTCAGACAGACCATTCTAGAAAAAGATCCCTGCATTTAGAATCAAGCACATACCGCGCCAAAATCAAGTGATGCCAAAGTGATATCTCGTAATTTTCTTATAAACAAAGATCCGTTCTCATTCCGAAAGACAATTTACTTCAAAAAGTTAAGAAACTTCCTACGACGATCTCTGAGTCAGCGCCTAAATACAGCCCTTCCCGCCTATATAAATAATGGATCCAAACGCTTTCTATTGGGGACAATCGTTTAGTGCCGTAAACATCCATGAGGCCTGCCTGCGTTCCTCAGGTTCGGAACGCGGATAAAACGCCCCGTGATGTCAAAGCGGCATATTTTCCCTGCCTGTGTAATCATCTGCGCCACAAAAAAACACGCTGACGTGTGGAGCAACAATCAGGATGGATATTTTTCAGGCGATGCGGGTTTTCGTGCGAGTGGTCGAAACCGGCAGCTTCACGGCCGCTGCTCAGGTATTAGGCTACTCCACGGCGCAAACTTCGCGTCTGTTGAGTGAACTGGAAGCCTCGCTGCAGGCACGCTTGCTGCAACGCAGCACACGGCGTCTGGCGCTGACCGAAGTCGGAACCCGCTACCTGGAACGTTGCCGCCTGATATTGACCGAAGTTGAAGACGCCAATGCTGAAGCCGGTGGCGCGCATTTAACACCGCGTGGTCATTTGCGGGTGCAATCAACCACCGGCATAGGCATCCAACTGCTTGCGCCGTTGGTGGCGCGTTATGCGCAACTGTATCCAGAGGTCAATGTGGATTTGACCCTTTCACAGCGTCAGCCCGATTTACTCGAAGAAGGCCATGATGTGGTCATCACGCTGTCTTCTCACTTGCCCGACTCCGAGCTGGTAGGCCAAGCGCTGGGCACTATCTCCAGCGTGATCAGTGCCGCGCCCTCCTACCTCGAGCGCTATGGTATTCCGCAAACGCCTGACGACCTTGCCAACCACCGCTGCCTGCATCTGGTCGATCCGATGTTTACGGATAGCTGGGTATTCCGTGATGAGCAGGGTGAGCAATCCGTACGCCCCGGCGAGGTGTTTCAGGTCAATGTCGCAGAAGCCATGGCCCAGGCCGCTGAAGCAGGACTCGGCGTGTGCTTGCTGCCCGATTACGTTGCCGTGGACTCATACAAACGCAAAGGCTTGGTACGCTTGTTGCCGCACTACCGGCTGCACGAAAAAAGCATTTACGCGCTCTACCCTTCACGCCGATTTCTGGATGCGAAAGTCAAAACTTGGGTCGAATTTCTCAAACAGGAAATACCCGGCATGCTTGAAGCGCACCAGGCCACGGTGAATGACCCGGCGCATTGGGCTCAGGCGTTGACTGCACGCAACCACTGATTTACGCATTGACACCGCCAGCGGTTTCAACCGATATGCCGTCAGCGTGGCTGAGCAGGCTGCCTGGCCGGCACACGACCCGGCACCGTTTTCTTCAGTGGCATCGCCTAGCCTGGGAACAAAAATGGGTTCAGCCCGCTGCGGGCAAACCCTTGCTCTTCAATTTTGGCATCGAGCATCAGTGAGGCCAGGTCATCTGCGAAGGTTTCCAGCGTTGAATCCCGGTCCAGGTACAAGACCTTCAGGTAACTGTGACAATCCAGACAGCTTTCAGCCTTGATGCTGGCTTCTTTACTGTCCAGCGACCAATAGTCGAGGTTGCCAGTCTGCTCGCAATTGCTGCATTTGGCTCTGACCATGTGCCAACGGCTTTCACACAAGCGGCAATGCAAATACCTAAGCCCATTTTGAGCACCACCCAACACCACGCTGGTCGATGGTTCGCTATTACACACCGGGCAAAACTGGCGATGCTCACCATAGTCAGCGTGCCCGCTGGCCGGTAATTGCGCGGCCAGCTGCGTCCAATACAACGAGAGCGCCGCCCAGATAAACAGCGCTCTGCCACTGCCGACTTCGCTGTGATGGCCACTGAGCAGTGCGCTGGCCTGACGGTCCAGTTGATCGGCTTGGGTATCACGTAACCCGGCAATCACCTCCTCAACTGCATCAGTGGCTTGAGGCAGTTGATCGAGCATGGCCAACAACACCTCTTGCCAATAGCCGTCGCGTGGCAGTGTGACGTAATCCAGCGGTGCACCTCCTTGCCCCATGCGCGCCGTGGCCGCATCAACCCACTGTGCAGGCAATGGATGCTGTACCAGGACGTGTTGCTGCGCCTTAACCAGGCGCGCCACAAAGTTCAGGTAGTCCGCCATAGGATGGTCGATGGCCAGCGCCTGCAAACGTTCGGCGCGCCGCTGATAACGTTGTTTGAGCGAGGGCAACAACAAGGGCGTAATCCGGCCGATTCCACCGGTAGGTGTTTCAATCGGCGTCAGCTTGATGCTGCTCATGGATGGTCCTTCTTCGAATCAATCTGTTTAAACCAGCGATCGTGGTGGGTTTTAGCCCACTTGCGCGAGACGTAACCGGTGACCATGCCGCCGATCGAGCCTTTGACCCAAAACCCCATATAGGCGTGGCCAATAACCAGCAGGATCAGGCAAATACCGGTCAATGAATGCATCAGCGCCCCGACGCGTATCACTGGAATCGGGAAAAACGGCGCAAAGTAAGGACGCCAGATCAAAATGCCACTGATCAACAACAGCGTGATCAGGCCCATGATTCCCCAGAACAACAGCTTTTGCCCTGCATTGTATTTACCCACCTGCAACGACGTGGTGTGACGGCCCATCAGGACATCCTTGACGTTGGCGAACCACAGGCGGTCTTGGGGTTCTGGCATGTTGTACTTCACCAATCGCACGAACAGGAACATGAGGGCCAAAAACACCACCACACCCAGGAACGGGTGCAGGATCCGCGCCAGCTGCGGAGTGCCCAATACATGGCTAAGCCAGCTCATCGACGGGAAAAACCACGACAACCCCGACAGCGCCACCAACATGAAACAAATGACCATCAGCCAGTGGCACATGCGCTCGGCAAACGGGGTACGCAGAATCATGTCTTTAGGGTTCATGAGTGCTTCTCCTGTTCCGTGGGCGTGGGGGCTTTTTTATCAGCGTCGATGTCGTCGTCCGACTCATCGGTGGTCAACGGTCCTACGCCAACGTAGTGGAACAGCGTGCCTGCCAAGGTGGCAAAAAACGCCACTGCGGCGACGGGCTTGAGCCAGCCTTTCCAGCCTTCCACCACATTGCTGATCCGAGGGTCGGCTGGCAGATTGTGGTAAAGCTGCGGTTTGTCGGCATGTTGCAACACGTACATCACGTGGGTGCCGCCCACGCCTTGTGGGTCATACACCCCGGCATGTGCGAAACCGCGGGTGTTGAGTTCGGCCACCCGCTCATTGGCCAAGTGTTTCATGTCGGCTTTGCTGCCGAAGTTGATGGCCCCGGTCGGGCACGTCTTAACACAGGCCGGCTCCTGACCCACGCTCACGCGGTCAATGCACAACGTGCACTTATAGGCTTTGTTGTCCTTCTTGCTGATGCGCGGCACATCGAACGGGCAGCCTGCGATGCAATAGCCACACCCGATGCAGTGGTCCGAGCGAAAATCGACAATGCCGTTGGCATATTGCACGATCGCCCCCGGCGCCGGACACGCTTTGAGGCAGCCCGGGTCAGCGCAGTGCATGCAGCCGTCCTTGCGGATGAGCCATTCAAGCTTGCCGTTTTCGTCTTCCACCTCATCGAAACGCATCAGGGTCCAGGTTTCGGCCGACAAGTCCGCCGGGTTGTCATAAACCCCCACGTTATGACCAACCTCATCTCGCAGGTCGTTCCACTCACCGCACGCCACCTGGCAGGCCTTGCAGCCGATGCAGATGGTGACGTCGATCAGTTTGGCCACGTGCACTTCACTGTCACGCACCTGTGGGGCGGGCGTCAGGCTATTGGTCGCAGAGCGCTTGATAATGTCTTGGGATTGCATGGACATGAGCTTTCTCCCTTACGCCTTTTCCACGTTGACAAGGAAAGCCTTGTACTCAGGCGTCTGCGCATTCGCGTCGCCGATGGCCGGGGTCAGGGTGTTGGCCAGGTAGCCCTTGCGGGTTTCCCCTTCGTATCCCCAATGGCACGGAATGCCGATGGTATCGACCTCCTGCCCGCCCACTTGCAGGGTGCGGATGCGTTTGGTCACCACCGCTTTGGCCTTGATGTAGCCGCGCTTGGTGCTGACCTTGACCCAGTCCCCCTGGACAATGCCTTTCTTATTCGCCAGGTTTTCGCCAATCTCAATGAACTGTTCCGGCTGCAACACGGCGTTGATACGCGAGTGTTTGGTCCAATGGCGGAACAGTTCCGTGATCGAGTACGTGGTGGCGACGTACGGAAATTCTGCTGCTGTTCCCAGTCGCGCCTGGTCGTAAGGAAAAATACGCACCGTAGGGTTGTAAACCGTACTCGGGTGCAGCGGGTTGCGCCCTGTGGGTGATTCCGTCGGCTCGTAATGTTCCGGGAACGGACCGTCCACCAACGTATCAATGGCGTATAAACGCCCTACCCCTTCAGGCAGCATGATGAATGGGCTGGCCTTACTGCCGGGCGGCAGGGTGGCCGGGAAGTCCGGCACATCGATGCCGGTCCAGCGCTGGCCGTTCCACTCAATGATTTTGCGCGCCGGGTCCCAAGGCTTGCCTTGAGGGTCGGCTGACGCACGGTTGTAGAGGATGCGACGGTTTTGCGGCCACGCCCAGGCCCAGCCCAGCGTACTGCCCAGGCCTGATGGGTCGGCGTTGTCGCGGCGTGCCATCTGGTTGCCTTGCGGGGTCCAGGAGCCGGCAAATATCCAGTTGAAACTGGCGGTGGTGCCGTCATCGCGCAATTGCGAGAAGTCGCTGAGCAATTCCCCTTTACGCACCGTAATATTGCCCTGTGCGTCTTTGAGATCTTCCAGTGCAAAGCCGTTGGCCTCTTGCGCCACTTCTTCGGGCGTGGGGTCCAGCGGGTCACGGTAATTCCACGCCATGTTCAACAGCGGGGCGGGGTTAGCGCCACCTTCTTGCTCATACATCTGGCGAAGTTTGACGAACAGATGGCCCAAAAGTTTGCCGTCATGCCACGCTTCATTCGGCGGCGCCGCACCTGCCCAATGCCATTGCAGCCAGCGGCCCGAGTTGACGATGGAGCCGTTTTCTTCGGCAAAACAGGAGGATGGCAAACGGAACACTTCGGTCTTGATGCTGGCGGTATCGACGTCGTTCTGGTCGCCGTAGTTCTTCCAGAAGCTGGAGGTCTCGGTCACCAGCGGGTCAATGATCACCAGGTACTTGAGTTTGGACAACGCGGCGCTGGCCTTGTTTTTGTCCGGGAAGGCCGCAATCGGGTTGAAGCCTTGGGCAATGTACCCATTGACCTGCCCGTCGTACATCATCTCCAGATAGCGCAACACGTCGTAACTTTTATCCCACTTGGGCAACCAGTCAAACCCCCAGTCGTTGGCTGCGGTAGCGTTATCACCCCAGAAGGTTTTCATCATGCTGGTGAAAAATTTTGGCGTGTTCTGGTAGTAGTTGACCTGTTCGGGCAACAAGGCCTTGGGTGTGGTTTGTTTGAGGTAAGTGGCCAAATCGGTTTGCTGGTCACTGGGCAAATTCATGTAGCCCGGCAACCGCAACGACAGCAGCCCAATGTCGGTGTAACCCTGAATATTGGAGTGGCCGCGCAAGGCGTTAACGCCGCCGCCAGCCATGCCGATGTTGCCGAGCAGCAATTGAATCATTCCGGCACCGCGAATCATCTGCACGCCACTGGAGTGGTGAGTCCAACCCAGCGCATAGAGGAAGGTCGTGGTGCGGTTCGGCACACTGGTTTCACCGATGATGCGGCAAATTTCCAGGAAGTCTTCTTTAGGCGTGCCGCAAATGTCAGTCACGACGTCGGGCGTGTAACGGCTGACGTGGGCTTTAAGCAGGTTCCACACACAGCGCGGATGGCTGTAGGTTTCGTCGCGTCGGGCGAAGCCGTTTTCGTCGACTTCATACATCCATTCGCTGCGATCGTATTGCTTTTTGGCCGGATCAAAACCGCTGAACAGGCCTTCTTCGAAGGTATAGCTGTCACGCACGATCAGCGGCGCGTTGGTGTAGGCCCGCACATACTCATGGTGAATGCGGTCATGGGTGATCAGGTAGTTGATCATGCCCATCAGGAAGGCAATGTCAGACCCAGCGCGGATCGGCGAGTAGAGATCCGCCACCGCAGCACTGCGGTTGAAGCGCGGATCGACCACGATGACTTTGGCGCCATTACGGATCTTGGCTTCGACCACCCATTTGAAACCCACCGGGTGCGCTTCGGCGGGGTTGCCGCCCATGATCAGCACCACGTTGGCATTTTTGATATCAACCCAGTTGTTGGTCATCGCACCGCGGCCCAACGTTGGCGCCAGGGCCGATACAGTAGGTGCGTGACACAGCCGCGCCTGGCAATCGATGCCGAGCATGCCCAGCGCACGGGTGAAACGTTGATCGAGGAAGCCGGTTTCGTTACTGGCCGCCGACGAGCACAGCATGCCCGTGGTCAACCAGCGGTTAACGGTCACGCCGTCGGCGTTCTTTTCGATAAAGTTGGCGTCCCGGTCGTCTTTCATCAAACGGGTGATACGGGTGATGGCTTCGTCCCAACTGATGCGTTGCCACTCGTTGGAGCCGGGGGCGCGGTATTCCGGGTATTTAAGACGCTGTTCGCTGTAGATGAAGTCAATCAGGCCAGCGCCTTTGGGGCACAGCGAGCCTCGGCTGACCGGGTGATCCGGGTCGCCTTCGATATGGAAGATGCGGGCTTTGGCGTTCTTCGCGCCGTCACCCAGGCTGTACATCAAGATCCCGCAACCCACCGAGCAATAGGTGCAGTTGTTACGGGTTTCTTTGGCGCGTAACAGTTTGTATTGGCGGGAGGGATCTGCTTGAGCAAGACCGGGGGCAAACCCGAGTGATGCAACTGTGGCCGTGGCTACACCGGCCGTACAAAGTTTGACGAACTGTCTTCTGCCGACGTCCATAAATCTCCTCAACATCCGTGCGCTATGCCGGACACAGAGTCGTTCCCGCCTCACGGTGACGGGATACGCTCAGGCTTTTTTATCTAATGACCATAGCCAACTTCCGCTCGCACGCGAGGAAAAATCAACCCTAAGGAATATGACAAAAAGCGCCGCAGCGTTATTGACGGACGTCAAGAAAGATGTGAATGGCGGCAAACTGCGCGGGTACGCCGTTTGCCGCTGGCGACTTAAATGCCTTGCAGGGCAAGGTCCATCGCAAAGTAGGTGAGGATCATGTCGGCACCGGCGCGCTTGATCGAGCCCAGGCTTTCACGCACCACACGGGCCTCATCGATGGCCCCCGCCTGTGCGCCAAACTTGATCATCGCGTATTCGCCGCTGACCTGATACGCCGCCAGCGGTAAACGCGAGGCTTCACGGATGTCGCGAATGATATCCAGATAAGCCCCGGCCGGCTTGACCATCAAGACGTCCGCGCCCTCCTGTTCGTCCAGCAAGGACTCGCGAATCGCTTCGCGGCGGTTCATCGGGTTCATTTGGTATGACTTGCGGTCGCCCTTCAATGCACTGCCGCCTGCTTCACGGAACGGGCCGTACAGGGCCGAGGCGAACTTGGTGGAATACGCCATGATCGACGTGTCCAGAAACCCCGCGCCATCCAGCGCACTGCGAATCGCTTGCACCTGGCCATCCATCGCGGCCGAAGGCGAGATGAAGTCAGCGCCCGCAGCCGCAGCTGCCACGGCTTGTTTGCCGAGATTGATCAACGTCGCGTCGTTGTCCACGCCATGGTCATGCATCACGCCACAGTGGCCGTGAGAGGTGTATTCGCAGAAGCAGGTGTCGCTCATGACCACCATGTCCGGCGCCGCGTCTTTGCTGATGCGCACCATGCGCGACACCAGCCCGTCTTCACGCATGGCATCGCTGCCAGTGGCGTCCAGATGGTGCGACACGCCAAACAGCATCACTGACTTGATACCGGCGCGCGCGTACCGCTCGATTTCGCCCGCCAGTTTCGACTCAGGGATGCGCATGACACCCGGCATGCTGGTAATGGGCACGAAGTCGTCGATTTCTTCCTCAACAAAAATCGGCAACACCAGGTCATTAAGGCTGAATTCGGTTTCCTGGAACAGGTCGCGAAGGGTTTGGGAGCGACGCAAACGACGCGGGCGAACAGCGGGGAACTGGTTAGGCATCATGGTTCCTGAGGGGCAGGTTCATAAGACAAGTGAGCCTTGGCCAAGGCTCAATGGCGCAACAAATACAGGATTGACCCCTGAATTGCAAAACATCCGGCCCACCTGCGCGCCATTGCCGCGCCCGGCATATCAGGCGTGCGGGTTGAACATTTCGTTAAAAGGCGTAATATCGCCGCCCATGATTCTCGAACAGCTCAAAGCGCTGGGCAATGACACTCGCATGCAAATGATGGAGTGGCTCAAAGACCCACTTACCCATTTCCCGCCACAGGATCACGGAGATCCTGCTATCGGTGTCTGCGTGACCCACTTGCAGCACAAGGCAGGGCTTTCACCCTCCACGGCTTCCGCGCATCTAGCCATTTTGCAGCGTGCCGGCTTTGTCTTGACCACGCGCATTGGCAAATGGACCTATTACCGGCGCAACGAGCAAGCGATTGATGACTTTGCGGCTAGGCTGAAAATCGAGTTGTAATTTTTACCTATACATTTCGTCGTTTTGCGTAATGTAAAAATATGAGGAACTTCCATGAGCACTAAAACCATTTTCGTCCAACCCGGTGGTGGCTATGACAACGTGGTTGTCGGCAGCAGCGAAGTGCGCGCGCCAGCGGGCGGCGAAATTACCGTGCGACTGCATGCCAACTCCCTGAACTATCACGATTTCGCTGTGGTTAGCGGCATGTGGGGGCCGTCTGAAAAGCGCATCCCGATGGCCGATGGTGCGGGAGAAGTGATCGCGGTAGGCCCGGACGTAACCGAATTCAAGGTCGGGGATTCAGTCGTCAGCACTTTCTTCCCCGAGTGGATTGATGGCACGCCGTTGGTGGAAGGGTTTGTCACCGTTCCGGGGGATGGCATTGACGGCTACGCCCGCGAGCACGTGACGGCCAAAGCGACCGCTTTCACACTGGCCCCGACCGGTTACAGCCACGCTGAAGCCTCGACCCTGACCACCGCGGGCCTGACAGCCTGGCGTGCGCTGATGGCCGATGACTCGCTCAAACCCGGCGACACCGTGCTGGTACAAGGCACGGGAGGGGTTTCAATTTTTGCACTGCAATTCGCGAAAATGGCCGGTGCAACCGTCATTGCCACCTCCTCCAGCGATGAAAAGCTGGAGCGCCTGAAAGCGCTGGGGGCCGACCACGTCATCAACTACCGCAAAGACACCCGTTGGGGCGAGACCGCCCGCGCACTGACCGGTGGCCGTGGCGTCGATCACATCATCGAAGTGGGTGGCCCCGCGACCCTTGAGCAATCGATGATTGCCGTGCGCGTCGCCGGGCACATCTCGATCATTGGCATTTTGAGCGGCGTCAGCGGCGCCATGGACTTCGTACCTGCACTGGTCAAGCAAGTTCGCCTGCAAGGCGTGCTGGTCGGCAGCCGCAGTCAGCAACAAGACATGATCCGCGCCATCAATGCCAACGGCATGCGTCCGGTCATCGATCGTCACTTCCCGCTGACCGATATTGTTGAAGCCTTCAAATACCAGGAAACCAACCAGCATTTCGGCAAAATCTGCCTGGACATCTAAACGCAATACCGCCGCAAGGCGCATTGACAGTGCGCTTGCGGCTTCACTAGATTCAGGCTTTTGCCCCCACGAGCGAAGCCTAATGAGCCTTGAATCTGTACGTGCGTTCTTTAACGCCAACGCCCCCGACCTGCACATCATCGAATTGGCCACCAGCACGGCGACGGTTGCACTGGCCGCCGAAGCCCATGGGGTCGAACCCGGTCAAATCGCCAAAACCCTGGCCTTTCGCGTTGGCGAGCGCAACGTATTACTGGTAGCTCGAGGTGACGCGCGGATCGATAACAAAAAGATCAAAGACGCCTTGGGCAGCAAAGCCAAAATGCTGGACGCCGAAACCGTGGTGGCACTCACCAGTCATCCGGTCGGCGGTGTCTGCCCTTTCGGGCTGGCGACTGACCTGCCCGTTTACTGCGACATTTCCCTGCAAAGCTTTACCGAAGTCATGCCTGCCGCGGGCGCCACGCACACCGCGGTAAAGCTATGCCCCACGCGCCTGGCAGCGCTGGTCAACGCGCAGTGGGTCGATGTGTGCCAGCCGCTTCCTGCCGCCTGATAATTGGAGAAGGCTCTAGCTCGGGCCTCTCCGCTGCATTAATTGTCCTACAATGTAGAAATTACAGTTGAGATCGATTATCATCCGCCACTCGCGCAGCACCCTACACCGCTAATCAACAATCATTAAAACGTCGCAGGTGCTGCTTTAAAGGAATGACCTGAGGCGCTCATGCACCGCTTTACTTTCAGCAAATCGTTGATTTGCGCAACATTGGGGATTGTCAGCCTGCCCTCTTTCGCGGCATTGCAACCAGCGTCAGATGCGGCGCTGGCCGGCGAAACACAACGCACCTGCCACTTCAACAAAGACACCAGCAGCGACTGCACCACCACTTACCGTTACACCATCCTGACCAACAATGGGCGAGAGATGCTATCGCGCATTGACTTCAGCTTCCCCGAAACGGACCGGCTGGACATCATCGACGCCCACTCCACCCAGCCCGGTGGCACACCGCAGCCATTGGCTGAATCGCAAATCGACACGCGTATGGCACCCAACCCGGATCAGGGCTTTTTGCGGGCCAAACAAACGTCCATTGCGTTTCCAAACCTGCGCGTCGGCACCCAACTCACCTACACCGTGCGTGAACACACCACGGCCAAACCGCTGATGGAGCACTTCCATTACCAGATGACATTCGGCCCCAGCCCGGTTCGCACGGATGTGTTCAAAGGCACGTTCACCGCCGAGCAGCCGATTGTCTGGCGCAGCGAACAGATGGAGGATTTCATCTTCACGCCCTCGGCCGATCACAAAACGTTGGTGATCGAGCAAAAGAAACCGCGCTTTGTGAATTACATCAACGAAGCAAGCAATGGCTACATCCGCCAGGTGCCACGGGTTGAAATCGGCAGCTCTAGCCAGTTACAGGATTACTTCGGGCCTTTCGCCAAACGCTACAACGAAATTCTCGCTGCGCGCCTGCCTGCCGGTGCCGCAAAAACCGTCTCCGGGCTCAAGGGCTTGCCGCCTGCACAGCAAGTAGCCGGTGTGATGCAGTACATCCACGATCAATACCGCTACATGGGCGACTGGCGCGCTACCGACCGAGGGTATGTGCCATTCAGCCTGAGCGAGATCGAAGTGCGTGGCTACGGCGACTGCAAGGATTTATCGGTGTTGCTGACGGCCATGTTAAAAGCCAGTGGCATCAACGCGCACACCACCTGGGTCAGCCGGGGTACAACGCCGCTCAGCCTGCTGCTGCCCGGCACCAGCTCCGCCAACCACGCCATCGTGCGTGCTGAAGTGGATGGGCACGTCTGGTGGCTGGACCCGACCAATCCGGTGTTCATGCCAGGGCGCAGCATGCCGGACATTCAGGATCGCTGGGCGCTGGTCATCGATGATCAAGGCACGGTGCGTCAGGAACACATCCCCGAAGCCCCGGCTACTGTGAGCATGGACGTGAAAAAGTTTGAACACTTCAATGACGAAGGACAGGCGCGCACCACGGCGCAGGTGCAGATGGGGCAAATGATGTTGATGCAGCTCAGCTACGCCGACACGGAATCAGGGGTCTCTGCCACCGACCTGAACCTGTGTAACAACTTTGGCAAAGAGATCGGTGATTGCACCATCACCCGTGAAAAAACCGGTTTTGTGGTCCCGCAGCATTATAGGGTTCACGCCCGCCTGACCAACCTGCGCCCATTGGAGAACATGGCCGGGCAGTTGATCTATAAACCCGCATTCATGACCGAGCGCTGGGACAGCCTGATGAACTATCGACGCACAGGCCAACTGGCAGACTTGTATATGGGGGATCCGGAAACGATGACCTACGACATCACCCTTTCAGGTGCCAAGGTGGCCAAGCTCATCAACACCTGCAAGGTCAATTCACCCTGGTTTGATCTGGAGTTGAGCAGCCAGCTCAATAAAGGTGAGTACCGTTACCGGTACTCCGTGACGCAAAAACACAGTTGGCTGAGCCATGACGCGATCATGAGCGCCCCGTTCGAAGCGATGCTGCAGCAAGCCCGAGCGTGCAACGAACACATGCAACAACGGGTGCAACTCAACACCCAGGGTTGATAGCCGCCCTTTTAAAACGCCTGGTCCTGTAAAGGGATCAGGCGTTTTTGCAGCTGGGGTCAGGCGATAGCAGCGTCGACCAACACTTGAGCTTCTTCAACCAACCGGTTGAGATGCTCGTCGCCGATAAAGCTCTCGGCGTAGATCTTGTAGATGTCTTCGGTGCCCGATGGGCGCGCAGCGAACCATCCGTTTTCGGTCATGACCTTCAGGCCGCCAATCGCCTGATGATTGCCGGGGGCATGGCTCAGAATTTGCGTGATGGCTTCACCCGCCAAGGTAGTCGACTTGACCTGGTCCGGTGACAGCTTGCCCAGCAGCGCCTTTTGCGCAGGCGTCGCCTTGGCATCTACACGGGTTGAGAAAGGCTGTCCCAGGTCGTCGGTCATCTGCTGGTACAACTGCGACGGATCGCGACCGGTGCGGGCCGTCATCTCTGCGGCCAATAAAGACGGAATCAAACCATCCTTGTCTGTCGACCACACACTGCCATCGCGCCGCAGGAACGATGCCCCTGCGCTCTCTTCGCCACCGAAGCCGAGCGAACCGTCAAACAGGCCATCGGCAAACCACTTGAAGCCCACTGGCACTTCGTACAAACGACGGCCAAGACGCGCGGCCACCCGATCAATCAACCCGCTGCTGACCACGGTTTTGCCCACGGCCGCATCGACGCGCCATTGCGGACGATTGCGGAACAGGTAGTCGATGGAGACGGCGAGGTAATTGTTCGGCGCTAACAGGCCGCCCGAAGGGGTCACAATGCCATGACGGTCATGATCCGGGTCGCAGGCAAAGGCCACATCAAAACGCTCTTTCAGGCCGATCAGGCCTTGCATCGCATAGCTCGAGGACGGGTCCATGCGGATCCGCCCGTCCCAGTCGACGCACATAAAGCGGAACGTCGGGTCGACGGACGTGTTCACTACATCCAGATTCAAGCCGTAGTGCTCACCGATTGCTGACCAGTAGCGCACGCCTGCGCCGCCAAGCGGATCGACTCCCAGACGCAGATTGGCACCGCGCAAGGTATCCATGTCGATGACGTTCTTCAGGTCAGCCACATAAGTGTTCAGGTAGTCGTGACGGTGCGTCGTACTGGCCTTGAGGGCTTGCTCATAACTGATGCGCTTCACACCCGCCAGCCTGGCGGCCAGTAATTCGTTGGCCTTGGCCTCAATCCACTTGGTTACGTCAGTGTCTGCCGGTCCGCCGTTGGGAGGGTTGTATTTGAAGCCACCACTTTCAGGCGGGTTATGCGAAGGCGTAATCACCACACCATCCGCCAGGCCAGACGTACGGCCGCGGTTATAGCAAAGGATGGCGTGGGAAATTGCGGGCGTCGGGGTGTACTCGTCTGCAGCGGCAATCATGGTCTCGACACCATTGGCAGCGAAGACTTCCAAAGCGCTCGCCCCGGCCGGGGTGGAAAGCGCGTGGGTGTCGATGCCGACGAACAGTGGGCCATTGATGCCCTTGGCGTGACGGTACAGGCAAATGGCCTGGCTGATGGCCAATACATGCCATTCATTGAAGCTCAACTCAAACGAGCTGCCGCGATGACCGGAGGTTCCGAACGCGACGCGCTGGGTCGCAATGCTGGCATCGGGCTGACCGGTGTAATAAGCGGTCACCAGTCGCGCAATATCGACCAGCAACTGTGCCGGCGCCGGTTTGCCCGCAAGAGGACTGAGTGTCATGCAAAACCTCGGGAAATAAATGATTCGGAGGAAAAAACGCAGTTTACTGGCACTTCGACACTGGCGAGAAGCGATCTATCCCAGGCCTGCGCAATTGCCTGCGTTTTTGATGATCGCAGGCTCTATTACGGCACGTGACGATGACCCTGTTTGCAACAAAACCTAGCTCATGGCAAAACTATGGCACTTTCCGGTGTTTTCGTGATCCAACCGGAGGCTTTCTTTCTGCACTGAATTTAAGGACACATCATGAAACCACTGGTCATCAGCGCGGCACTGTTGTTTTCGTTGAGTACGCTGAGCGGCGTTGCCAACGCCGCCAAACTGGAAGACGTGGCGCCCTACCCTAAAGCCGATAAGGGCTTTAGCCGACAAGTCATTCATTTGCCGACGCAGAAAAATGAAGACGATTACAAAGTCCAGATCATTGCCGGCAAGACCCTGCAAGTGGACTGCAACAAGCAACGCCTGGGCGGCAAGCTGGAAGAGAAGACGCTCAAAGGCTGGGGCTACCCTATGTATCGCCTTAACAAGGTCAGCGGCCCGGCGACAACGCTGATGGCCTGCCCTGAAGGCAAAACGCACGCTGAATTCGTACCGGTCGTGGGGGACGGGTTCATGCTGCGCTACAACAGCAAACTGCCTATCGTGCTGTACGTACCCAAGGACATTGAAGTGCGTTATCGCATCTGGTCGGCCTCCAAGCAAATCAAGCAGGCCGTTGCCGAGTAACTCTTTATGGGGCGCCACGGCCACACGGGGTGGCGCCCGCGGATGCTTGCACGCTACTGCAGACCCACGCGATAAAGCACACCGTCTTTTTCATCGGTCAGCACATACAGATAACCGTCCGGACCTTGCCGCACGTCGCGAATCCGCGACTTCAATTCGCCCAGCAGGCGCTCTTCATGCACAACTTTGTCCCCGTCCAGTTGAAGGCGGATCAGGTTTTGGTCAGCCAATGCCCCAATGAACACATTGTGTTGCCAGGGCGTGAACCGAGTGGCGTCATAAAACGTCATGCCGCTTATACCCGGGGATTGCTCCCAGACATGATTGGGCCCTTTCATGCCTTCGACCGCCGCGCCCTGCGCTTCCGGAATGGGTTTGGAGGAGTAGTCAATCCCATGGGTTGCCATAGGCCAGCCGTAATTGTTGCCGCGTTCGATCAGATTGATTTCATCCCCGCCTTTTGGTCCGTGTTCATGGGTCCACAACGAGCCGGTCCAAGGGTTTAACGCAGCACCCTGTGGGTTGCGATGCCCATAAGACCAGGTCTGCGGGCGTACATTGGGCTGGCCAACAAACGGGTTGTCATCCGGCACACGCCCATCCGGATAAATACGCACGACTTTGCCTTGCAGCTTGTCGAGGTCTTGGGCTGTCGGACGCTGATTGTTTTCGCCCAATGCGATGAACAGGTAGCCGTCCCGATCAAACACCAACCGAGAGCCGAAATGGTTACCCGTTGATAGTTTGGGTTCCTGTCGGAAGATCACCTGGAAATTGCTCAATTTCGTCAAGTCGTCCGACAACCGCCCTCGGCCCGCCACGGTGCCCGCCGTACCGCCGTCACCCCCACCTTCGGCGTACGTCACGTAGACCATTCGGTCTGTGCGAAAGTCAGGTGACAGCGCGACGTCCATTAAGCCGCCCTGCCCCTTCGCCCATACCTCGGGCACGCCTCCCAACGGCGCAGACAATTGACCATCAGGGCTGACAACCCGCAGATTGCCAGGCCTTTCGGTCACCAGAATGCCCTGTTTTTCCGGCAAGAATGCCAATGCCCACGGATGACTGAGCCCCCCGACGACTTTGTCGACAGTGACCACGCCTTCTTCAGAGGTGAAATTTCGGGCGTGGGCCATCATCGCTGCGGTGAGTAATGATGTGGCACACAGCGCTGCCAGCAGGGTTTTCCTCAGCATCTGTCGCTCCTTGGGTGATTAACGTGCGTTTTGCCGTTGCAGTGACGGTGCCGTGGGCTTGAGTGTCGCGGGCGGTGTCGTGGGGCGCGGATATCCGTTGCGGATCTGGCCATTTTCAAGGGTAGGTACGGACGGCGCTGGCAAGGTAGTGGCTCCGCGCACGGGGGGAGCGCTGGAGGTGCTGCCCTGGCGGCTATTGGGGTTGATACGGCGCAAGGTGTTGTCAACTGGCGGGGGGCTGGTGACGATCGTGTTCTGCGCCAAAGCCGCATCAACAACCCGTGGCTCGGCCTGTGCCGTTACGCCACAACTGACCAGCATCTGCAAAAGACCACAGTAAATGATGGGTTTCATGGTGCGTTCCTTATGCCGTATTCAGTCACCGTTGGATCGCATTTGGGTCAGCGGGTTCGCTTTAAAACGTCGGAATTATTGCGCTTCCCCTGAGTACCTCTGATGCGCAGTGACGGATTGCGGACCTCAATCACCTAGCCTGTCAGTAAACAACGCGAGAAAAATCGCCACAAGCTGTCACTTTTGACAGCTTATCCGGGGGTTTCATTGGGTTTATAACCACATCTACTTCGACCGGCCGCCGTGACGGCGCATGTAGATGGATCCATTAAATTCTCAGGAGGGTGCCCATGACCCGCAGTCGTACGTGCCAACTGTTCGCCTTTTCGGTGCTGAGCCTTGCCTTGCACGACGCCCACGCTGCCTGCAGCTTCAGTCCGACACCGGGCGATGACAGCTATGTATGTGACAGCGACAGTGCGCCATCCTTGATCGACTTGTCTGGGAATAACACCCTGACCCTGCCCGCCAACAGTTCCGGCACTATCAATGGCCCCGTCACGTTTGGAGCGGGCGCTGATCGCATCACTGTCCACGGCGGCTTGATCACCGGGGCCGTCATTCAGGGCGATGGCATTGACGATTTTGTGATGACGGGCGGGCAGGTCCAGTCGCTGGCACAGGGTGATGGGCGGGACACATTCCTGATGACCGGCGGCACCATCGTGGGCGCTTTCGAAGATGGGGATGTGGCAAAAATGACGGGCGGGAGTATCGGCCGGGTTGACATGAAACTGGACAACAACATCTTCGACATGTCGGGCGGAAACATCACCGGCAACCTGGTCACAGCATTTGGCAGAGACACCATCATCCTGTCCGGTGGCAGCATTGGCGGCAATATCAGTGTCAGCGGTGGGGATGATTCCGTCACGGTCACCGGCGGCACGGTGGGCGGGGAAATCCGGCTAAGCGTTGGCGACGACCGCTTTGTCTGGCGCGACGCAGGGACCCTCAAGGGCGCTGTGCTAATGGGCGACGGCAACGACACGGCGGTGTTGGGCAACCTCACCGAAACACTCTTGTCTTCCACCCCGGCCATCGATGGCGGGCCGGGGGCAGACAAGCTGAGCGTCGAAAACAGCAGCCCTGAAAGCGGCGCACGTTATATCAACTGGGAAACCATCAACCTCGCACAGACTTCTAGCCTGACACTCAACGACACCCTGACGCTGGGCGACAGCACCGCGGGGACTGGCGTTCTCACCCTCGATGCCACCAGCCGGATCGGCTCCAGCCAAGGCGTAATTAACGCCTATGCCAGCGGGCAAAAAGTCAGTGTGAATAACGCCGGGTTGATTGACCTCACCTCCAGCGGTACGTCGGTGACCGATCAGTTGACCATCGCAGGCAACTACACGGGCGACGGCGCGCGACTCAACCTGCAAAGCGTTTTGGCTGGCGACAACGCCCCCTCGGACAGGCTGATCGTTTCCACGGGCACTATCAGCGGCACCACCTCAATAAACGTGACCAATGCGGGCGGTATGGGCGCGCTGACGACTCAAAACGGTATTCAAGTGGTTGAAGCCAATCAGGGTGCCGTCAGCAGTGCAGACGCGTTCACGTTGGGCCGCCCCCTTTCGGCAGGCGCCTATCAGTATTACCTGTTCAAAGGCGGGGTGACGGCGGGCAGTGAAAACAGTTGGTACCTGCGCTCCAGCGTGGTGGCACCGTCAGCGGTCGCAGCTGTGCCGCAACAGCCAACGCCAGAACAACCCACCCCCCAACAACCCCTGCCCGTGCCTCCTCCAACCCCCGCGATGGGCACCCCGCCCCTGCCGGTTGCGGCACCCGGTGAAAGCATCGTCTTGTACCGGCAGGAAGTGCCGCTGTATGCCGTGGTGCCCCCTGTGGCTGCTTTATTGGCCCAAACTACGCTGAGCACGTTTCATGAGCGTCAGGGTGATCAGAACCTGCTGAGGGAGGACGGTGCCCTGCCCGGCGGATGGGTGCGTGCCTTTGGTAACTCAATGCGCCAGAGCTGGTCAGGTACTGTTACACCCAGTTTCGACGGCTCAATCAATGGCTATCAGGTCGGTCATGACCTTTATGGCTATAGCCATGCCAACGGCTACCGGCAGCGCGCTGGCCTGTTCGTCAGCCATGCACGGCTGGACGGCGATGTTCGAGGGTTCAATCTGGGCTTTAAGGACAACAAGGCCGGCGATGTTCGACTGGACGGCGACAGCCTTGGCGCTTACTGGACATTGATCGGTCCGCAGTCCGCCTACCTAGACGTAGTGGCCTTGGGTACCCGTTTTGATGGACGCAGCCGTTCAGAACGAGGCGTCAAACTGGATCTGGACGGCCATGGTGTCAGTCTGTCGGTAGAAGCCGGTTACCCCCTCGCCCTTACTGATCGCTGGAAAATCGAACCTCAAGCTCAAATCATCGGCCAACGGGTGAAGATGGACAGCGCGCAAGATGGCATTTCAAACGTGGGTTTCGACACCCAGGACTATCTGAAAGGCCGTGTAGGCGCACGTCTAAAAGGCGCTTAGGAAATCGCCAACGTGCCCGTCGAACCTTACGTACGCACCAACCTGTGGCGCAGCTTCGGCGGCAATGACACCACCCGTTACGACGCGCAACCGGTAACCCGCACGGACCACACCTCCAGCACCATGGACATTGGTGCTGGCATCGTCGCCCGGCTTCATCCCGGCGTCAGCGTGTATGCAAGTACCGATTACAGCGCCAACATCGACAGCCGTAACCAAGAAGGACTCAGTGGGTCCCTGGGTTTACGGGTGAGTTGGTGAATCAACGTGGCGGTAATCCTCGGGGCCGATTTCAATCACCGTGGATTGCTTGGCCTCGTCAAGCAGCGCCTGACGACAGACTTGATAGCAATCCTCAATGTGGTCGTTGCCGACCATTTTCATGACCCCAAAGCTGATGGTAGCTGCCACGGCCTGTCCAACCAGGGGAATGAAGCGAGTGATGGACTTGGTGGCGACTTTGACGCCCATCTTGCGCAGCAGCGACATCACCAGGGTCCGGCTGACAAACTTGCCGATAATCTCGCTGCCGATGCCCGAAGCCGCTACGACGATCAGTCGTTTGGAGCGCGTATCCAGTTGCTCGATTTGCTGGGGTGTAAGCCCGAACTTGCTGTTAATGGCGGGTAGCATTTCCACCAGCAAAGCCACATCGGTGCCGATGTCGAGCCCGGGGATGGGGACGGCCGCAGCACCCGCGGAGACCGCAGAGCGCTTGGTGACCATGGACTTGCATTCGTCCCGAATGCGATCAAGCTCGGCCAATGACCTGATTAACATAAGATTCCCCTGACAAATAAAAACGCATGCGGGCAGTCTACTACGGGCTGAACCCGCTGAAGACCGGCTGCAAGGATGTAGAACGTCAGCAGCCAGAGAAATTCAAAGAAGATTGAGTGCGCGGGGCGCGAATGCTACGGGCAGGCACAAGAGGGAAAGCCTGTACTCACAGCAAGTACAGGCCGGGACTGTTACATGTCTTTTTTAACTTTCGACCATTCTTCCTTGAGTTTTTGCACGAAGCTGGCTTTCTTGTCCTTCTCGCAAGCCGTGACGACCAGTGGGGTAATTTTCTCGACCCCTGCAACGTCGAGCACTGCATCTTCAACCTTGCCGGACTTATTGACTGCTTCGCCCAACCCCACTGCGGTGGGTCGGAAGCTTTCATCAACGGCCAGGAAACTTTCACACGTCCACTGAGAAACAGGTTGTTTGGTATCAGCAGCCTGCGCCAGTGTCGACAGTGCAACCAGGCTTGCAGTACCGAGAATCAGGAGGTGCTTTTTCATATGAATAATTCCCTATTATCAAATTGGCAATGACGTTAGTTCCGCCGCATGGAACATAGTTGTGGTTGGGGAACCTGTCAAAAAAGCGCGTCACAAAACCCGCCTTCTAACACCGTTTTGAATTAAATAAGCGCTGTAAATCAATAACTTAAAGAAATAACCAAAACTGTATAAATCACGTCTTTCATCTGACTTGGCCGGACTTTTCGAAAGCGCACACATGCCATGGCGTGAGCCTGATTTACACAGGCTCACGGCGCTGCCTCATTCACCCAAACAGCCCTGCTTATTAACGGCAACAGGCACCTGAAGGTTTAAATTATTGCGAAAGAATGACTTTCATGGCTTTTTCCTTGGCGGCGTTACCGAAGACTTCGTAGGCGTGAAGAATGTCGTTAAGTGCAAAGCGGTGAGTAATCAGTTTCCCCGCGTCAACTTTGCCGGACTGCACCGTTTTCATCAGCAGTGGTGTGGTGTTGGTATTCACCAGTCCCGTTGAAATAGTGATGTTCTGAATCCATAACTTTTCAAGGTGCAACTCAACACTTTTACCGTGCACCCCGACATTGGCTATATTGCCTCCCGGCGCGATCACTGACTGACACGTGTCAAAAGATGCCGGGATGCCGACAGCCTCGATGGCGACATCCACCCCCACCCCGCCGGTCAATTCAAAAATCCGCTCAACGGCGTTTTCCGTCTTGATATCGATGACGTGGGTTGCGCCAAACCGCTTGGCCACTTCAAGGCGGTTACTGTCTGCGTCGACCATGATTAATTGGCCGGGGGAGTAAAACTGGGCCGTTAATAACGCTGCCATGCCCACTGGGCCCGCCCCGACAATCACCACGCTGTCGCCCGGTTTGACCTTGCCAGCGAGCACGCCGATTTCAAAGCCGGTCGGCAGGATGTCACTCAACATCACCAGCGCTTCTTCATCGGCGCCTTCAGGCACGGGATACAGGCTGTTATCGGCATGGGGGATTCGCACGTATTCGGCCTGCGTGCCGTCGATCAGGTGCCCGAGGATCCAGCCACCGTCGGCGCAATGGGAATACATCTGACGCCGGCAGTTCGGGCAACTGCCGCAGGACGTTACACAGGAAATCAGCACATGGTCGCCGGGTTTGAAATTACGGATGGCCGGACCAACGGCTTCGACTACCCCGACCCCTTCATGCCCGAGCACGCGGCCGGAGGTCACTGCCGGCACATCGCCTTTAAGGATGTGCAGGTCTGTGCCGCAGATGGTGGTATGCAAAATTCGCACAATGGCGTCGGTGGGTTTATCGATAACGGGCTTGGGGATGTCGGCCCAGGCTTTTTCGCCGGGGCCTTGATAGGTGAGCGCTTTCATAGTGGCTTTCCTTTATCCGAATTGAAATCTGTTGCACCCGTCCTGACGGGCAGGAGGACCGGGTGCCCAAACGTCATGCGGACCAGTAAAGCAGTCTTTGGCCGTTATGCCGTTGCCGCAGGTCATAAAACCTTGGCGCCATAGCGATCAACGCTGTGGCGACACCGAAAAGTCTGTTTCGCCTCTGGCATCCGAGCGCATCTCAACCGTGTAGGCCTTGGACACCCCGCACCCGGTCACGTCCCAGGTTTCGCTGGCGCGCTCCACTGCCCCTGATGGCAATTGATGGATCCCTGTAATGGAGGTGTTTACCGCGTCAATAGAGCGGCATTGCGTCATGGCCGAAAATAGCAGCTCGACGTTTTTCATCACATCCTGGCGCAGCACTGGATCGGTAACGGATTGCCCGGAAAATTGCGGATTATGGGCACAGCCTGTTAAAGCAACCGCCGCGAAAGCGCAATGAAGGATGGCGAAGCGATGTTTGCCCTGCATGTTCACTCCTTGAAACGGCTCCATGCCGTGCGTCAAGCAATAGCACATATCAGCGCTGGGGATGAACCGTGAGGGCCACCAACTTCCCCACCACGGGGCGAACCACCAGAATGCACAGGAAGGCCACGGGCATGGCCAATCGATACGCGTGCAAAGCATTACTAAGGTAGTTCGGCCCTATTCCGGAATTGGCCGCCGTAATCACCAACGACATCAAGAACGCCATGATAGACGACATGTAAAAGGCGAAGACGTACGGCGTGGCGCGAGCCGTCAACCGTGAGGGTTTAAACATAAGGGTGTAGGAGCGGGATTTTGAATTCATGGTGTGCCTCTGAGGATTCTGTACCGGAGCAGTGACGCACCTTACCAACACACCCGCCTGTTCAGTAGACGGTCTGGCGTGCATGCTTTATAAACAAAAACTTACGAATCGATACGCAGGGATGTGCACATGAATCTGTTGGCTGCCATCGACAGCTTTATCAAAGTGGTTGAGACAGGCTCGGTGGTAGGCGCAGCCAAGCGACTGGGCGTGAGCGCTGCTGCCGTGAGTCAAACCCTCAATCGGCTTGAAGCCCACCTCGGCACACGGCTTTTGCAGCGCACCACCCGCAGCATGGCGCTGACCGAACGTGGTGCACTGTATTACGCAAAGGTGCAGCGCATTGCCTTTGATCTTGAGTCGGCTCAAGCCGCTATCACCCAGGCTGACGAAGACTTACAAGGACGTCTGTGCGTTGCCTCTACATCGGCGTTCGGCCGCCATGTATTGGCCCCGCTGATTGCAGAGTTCGCCACCCGCTACCCGCGCCTTACCCTGGAACTGTGCACCACGGACGGCAAAATCAATCACATTCAAAGCGGTTTTGACGTGAGCCTGCGCATCAGGCCCCAACTGGAAGATGGCATCGTGGCGCGCAAGTTGGTCTGCGTTCCGTTTATTGTGTGCGCGGCCCCGGCCTACCTGGAGCGTGCAGGCTGGCCAGAGTCGTTCAATGCGCTGGCCCATCATGCCTGCCTGGGTTTTCGGTATCCCCTGGACGGGCGTTTTCTGCGCTGGGGATTTTTCAGCGAGGGTCAGCATCAGTACGCAGCACTAAATATCACGGCCATCAGTGACGACATTGATGCACTCGCGCAAATGGCCATTCACGGCGCTGGCATTGCGCGCCTCGCTGAATTCGTGGCCAGACCTTACATCGACGCTGGCCAGTTGATCCCGTTGCTGCAACGCACGCATGCCCCCAGCGAGTCCTACGCCGAGCCATTGGACATTTATGCCTGCGTGCAAAGCCGAGAAGCCATGACTCCTAAAGTCAGGGCCTTTCTGAGCTACCTGGATGAAGCCCTCACACACCGATGGCCGTCACTTACAGCGCCCTGACGGGCAACCACTGGATGACGCGAGAACGGCAGCCGCCACTGTCCCTTGCGGCCAGCCAACGGCGCGTTGTTGACAAAAGTCATCGCCTTTGCTCTGGGGTCACGGTAATTTATGAACCTTGTACAAGTCGCGGGTACGGAGCGAACGTGATGGATGAGCATGCAGGGCTGGATCCGTATGAACTCAGGCGTCTCAGGCGTGTAGCCGAGCTTTGTCCTCCTCAGGAAGCGGCAGACGAGGTGTTCGACAAAATAGTCGCCATGACCTCTGCTTACTTTCACGTGCCCATTGCATTGATCTCCATCGTAGAAGAACACCGGCAATGGTTCAGGGCGTATGTCGGGCTCGACAGGCGCGAAACCCCGCGAGACTTGTCTTTTTGTGCCCATACCCTTACGCACAACACGCTCTTTGAGGTCCTCGATGCCACCCAAGATCCCCGTTTCGACGCTAACGAGCTGGTCTCAGGCAGCCCATATATTCGTTACTACGCCAGCGCCCCGCTGATAACGGCTGAAGGGTTTAACCTGGGAAGCCTTTGCATTATCGACACGTGCCCCCGAGCGCCAATGAGCTCGGCCCAGAAGGCCATGTTGTTGGATTTTGCAGAGCTGACCATGATGCGAATTCTGAGCGTCCGTTCGCGCAATTTTGTTGATCAACCCACCGGGCTCTTCAATCGCCTGCGCTTTGAAGAAGATATTCGGCAATCCATCGCCAGTGATAAAAAGTGCCAGGTGTATTCAGTCGACGTGATCGCCCCCCAATCACTCAACGATGTGGTCAAAGCGCTGGGGTATAGCTTTGCGCAGGACCTGATACTGGCCATCAAAGCACGGTTGCAACACCTCATACCGGCCGGCACGCTGCTTTATAAAATTAGCCCGACCCGTTTCGGTTTCATTCTTGGCGAACACACCTGCATAGACAGTGTGTGCCAAAAAATCATTGACGACTTCAAAACGCCAGTTGAGTGCCAGCATATCCCCATCCTGATGCAAATCGGGATGGGGGTGCTGCCCATCGTTGACGCATCGCAAAAAGATCAAGACTGGTTACGGCTCGTTGTCAGCGCTGCGGATCTTGCCAGGGACCAGAACACAGGCTGGTCGCTCTATGAGCCTAAACTGGACGCAGCGCAACGCCGTGCTTTCATGATTTTGAGCTCGCTTAATGAAGCCCTTTGTAGCGATCATCAGCTCAGTCTGGTGTATCACCCAAAAATAAAACTGCCCGATTTGGCCTGTGACAGTGTTGAAGCCCTAATAAGGTGGAACCATCCCACGCTAGGCGCGATCGGTCCTGCGGAGTTCATTGCGCTGGCTGAAAAGACCGCTTTGATGCAGTCCATCACTTTTTGGGTTTTAGACGCACTCATCCAGCAAGCACGCGCATGGGCGTCTGAAGGTTTACAGATACGCATTGCGATGAACGTGACGGTGAGCGACTTACAAGACACCAAGTTTGTCGACACGATAGAAGACGCCATCACAACAGGACGCCTCGCGCCCCACATGATCGAGCTGGAACTGACTGAAAGCATTTTGATGTCAAAACCCGCGTCCGTCATGCACGAACTGGAGCGCGCGCGAACGTTGGGCCTGCACATCGCCATTGATGACTTTGGCACGGGCTACAGCAATTGGGCGTACCTGCGAAAACTGCCTGCGCAGACGGTCAAACTTGACCAGTCGCTGGTCAGGACACTTCTGACCAGCCCTCAAGACCGACGCTTGGTTAAAACACTGATCGAGCTGGCCAAAGGATTGAATTACCGCGTGGTGGCTGAAGGCGTTGAAAATCACGATATTTTGCGCCTGATCACCGAGTGGGGTTGCTCAGAAGCTCAGGGATATTTGATCACCCCCCCTAACCGCCAGTGAACTTGCACAGTGGTTAGGCCAGGGAGGATTCAACCCCAGCCATGCCCTAGCCGTGCGGGCCAGCCCCGGTTGAACCGGGCGCAGCGCGAAATCGTTGGGTAATAAACACGCGCTGAAGTGCCAGGCTTTCAAGCCCTGCGCGCCCTACCAATAACCCCCTAAACTGCCACGGCATCAGAAGGCTGAACGGGACACAACAGGCGTACCAATGCTTATCCCCTGTTCAGCCACCTTCCCCCGTTGTAAAACCTGAACGATCGCGTTTTCCAGGCAATCAACGATTGCCCCTTGAAAACTGGGTCTTGCGCGATCGGCCGCAGTGCATCTGGCGTCCCACCTATGCGACAATGCGCGGCATGTCTGGCATGAAACCCCGCATTCATTTCTCAGCAGCTTGGCCACAGTGTCCCAATGTTGCTGTCGACTTATGCGCGTTGGATCGACTCAAGCCCCGACCGGCGTGAGCCTGAGTCACTCCAAATGGGTACCACTTGTTGGGCCCCAGCCCAAATACGCGCTCTCTAAGCTATTGATAGGTAAAGTAATTGATCTCCACAGCTAACATCACGATGCAATTCGGCGCCAAGCCGCTTTTCGAGAACGTTTCAGTCAAGTTCGGCGCAGGCAACCGTTATGGTTTGATCGGTGCCAATGGTTGCGGCAAGTCCACTTTCATGAAAATCCTCGGTGGCGATCTTGAACCGTCGGGCGGCCAGGTGATGCTCGAGCCGAATGTGCGCCTGGGTAAGTTGCGTCAGGATCAGTTCGCCTACGAAGAATTCACCGTGATCGATACCGTGATCATGGGCCACGAAGAGCTGTGGAAGGTCAAGGCTGAGCGTGACCGTATCTACTCGCTGCCTGAGATGACTGAAGAAGACGGCATGGCGGTCGCGGAACTCGAAACCGAGTTTGCTGAAATGGACGGTTACACCGCTGAATCCCGTGCGGGCGAATTGCTGCTCGGTCTGGGCATTGGCATCGAACAGCACAACGGTCCGATGAGCGAAGTCTCGCCGGGCTGGAAACTGCGCGTTTTGTTGGCTCAGGCACTGTTTTCCGATCCCGAAGTGCTGCTGCTCGACGAACCGACCAACCACCTGGATATCAACACCATCCGCTGGCTGGAAAACGTGCTTACCCAGCGCAACAGCCTGATGATCATCATCTCCCACGATAGACACTTCCTGAACAGTGTTTGTACCCATATGGCCGACCTGGATTACGGCGAGCTGCGCCTGTTCCCGGGCAACTACGATGAGTACATGACGGTTGCCACGCAGTCCCGTGAGCAACTGCTGTCGGACAACGCCAAGAAGAAAGCCCAGATCAACGAACTGCAATCGTTCGTGAGCCGCTTCTCGGCCAACGCCTCCAAAGCCAAGCAGGCAACCTCCCGTGCCAAGCAGATCGACAAGATCCAGCTGGCCGAGGTCAAGCCTTCCAGCCGTGTGAGCCCGTTTATCCGCTTTGAGCAGACCAAAAAGCTGCACCGTCAGGCGGTCATCGTTGAGCACATGGCCAAAGGCTTTGACGGCAAAACGCT
This sequence comes from Pseudomonas sp. WS 5071, assembly GCF_012985765.1. Lineage (NCBI taxonomy): Bacteria > Pseudomonadati > Pseudomonadota > Gammaproteobacteria > Pseudomonadales > Pseudomonadaceae > Pseudomonas > Pseudomonas sp. WS 5071. Next base: position 27,025 of record NZ_JAAQWY010000013.1, read on the forward strand.
GTTCAAAGATTTCAGTTTCACCATTGAAGCCGGCGAGCGCGTCGCGATCATTGGGCCGAACGGTATTGGTAAAACCACGCTGCTGCGCACACTGGTTAACGAACTTACTCCGGATGCGGGCACTGTGAAGTGGACCGAAGCCGCTGAGTTGGGTTACTACGCCCAGGACCATGCCCACGACTTTGAAGATGACATGACCCTGTTCGACTGGATGGGTCAGTGGACACAAGGCGAGCAAATGGTGCGTGGCACCTTGGGCCGCATGCTGTTCTCCAACGACGAGATCCTCAAGTCGGTCAAAGTGATTTCCGGTGGTGAGCAAGGCCGCATGCTGTTCGGCAAGCTGATCCTGCAAAAGCCTAACGTTCTGGTGATGGACGAGCCGACCAACCACTTGGACATGGAATCCATCGAAGCCTTGAACCTCGCCCTGGAAAACTACCCGGGTACGCTGGTCTTCGTCAGCCACGACCGTGAGTTCGTGTCCTCGCTGGCCACGCGCATTATCGAGCTGAGCCCAAGCGGCGTGATCGATTTCAGCGGTACATACGATGACTACCTGCGCAGCCAGGGTGTGGTGTTCTGATTTCAGGCCTCCCCTGATTGAACCGCGTCGTGCAGAAAACCCGTCCCCGTGACGGGTTTTCTACGTCTGAGGCCCTCGCGGGCGCTCACCTCATCACGGGTCTGCCGTGCGCAATCCAGTGTGGGAGCGGCTCGTTAATGACTGGCGAAAAAAACGCCCGGCTTCATAAATAAGATCACGGTGAACGTCTTCGCGGTCGACACCCTCGGCATCGGTACACAAACCGGGCATGGTCGCCATCTGCTCATCCGTGCAGGGCGCCATAAACACAAAGTGCCCGGCGCCCGGTATGATTTTGAACTCGGGCGCAGTGGGTAATTTACGGGCAAGTGCATCAGAATTTTTGTCCGGAAAGACCAGTTTGTCGCCATCCCCGCTGTAAAGCAGCACGGGCACATGGACCTCGGACAGGGTGTCTCTCCCGAACATCAAGCTCAGCGGTGCCAGCAACAACAGCGCCTGAACGCGAGCATCCGCCACCGGAACAAGATCATCCCGGTCTGCAATCAATTCACCCTGCCTGGTACACGCATCGCGATCCCCCGGCCGTTCCTGGCAATAGCGCCGTAGACGCTCCAGATCAGGCTGCGCACCGCCCAGGATCAGCGCCGTCTCCCCCCCGGCTGAATAGCCAATTACACCGACTTCATCAGGCACTGCATACCGCGACAGGCGCCTGTCTCGCAGCGTCGCGTCGATCGCGGCGGATATCTGCATCGGCCTGCCATACAAGTTACTCAACGTGCCCAGGCGGCTGTGGTCCTTATAGTTGTCACCGGGGTGCAGCACCGCCACCACGACAAACCCTTTGCGCGCCAATGCCGTGGCCACGTCATGCAATGCCAGCGGCGTACCGGTGTTGCCATGGGAGAGCATCAACAATGGATAACGGCCCGTCGCTATGCGGGCGTTTTCCGTTGCATCAATTTGATAAGTGCCAATCCTGCTGCGCCCTTCTTTACCCGTTGATGGATAGAAGGCGATGGCATGCATCGGCCGCTCATCCAGCGGATCGAGAAACGTAAGTCGATGAAACCCGACACTCCAGTGGAGGGACGGCTCGGCCTGCACCGCCCAAGGGCTGCAAAACAAGAAAAGCATGAGAAGTGCACGCGCACGCACCATGATCGCTCACCGTTGAAGGCGTTTCGCCGGTATGCCCCAGGCCTGAACCCGAGTAGGTGTGGAATGCACGGTTCAGGCCAGGCTTTTGGCTCAACATGCAAAAAACTCCGTACCCGGGCCATTTGCTGACAGCCAGAATACAGAGTTTAGGGGGTGGCGCCGTGCCCGAAAGCTTACGCTGCGCTGAACAAGTCTTCAGTAATGTGCGCCTGAGCATCGTTCATGGCTTTGTTGCGAACGTCATCGCCATAAGCCAGCCCGTGGGCACGAACGAACTGAACATCGGTGATGCCCATAAAACCGAGCATGACCTTCAAGTAGTCTTCATGCGCAAGCCCGGTAGGCTGACCGGCGTGCAAACCGCCAGAAGTCGACACCACAATCACTTTTTTATTGCCGCACAGGCCTTCAGGGCCGGCGTCGGTGTAGCGAAATGTCTGACCGGCGACAGCGATGCGGTCAATCCATGCCTTGAGTTGGGTCGGAATAGTGAAGTTGTACATGGGCGCTGCAATGACCACGGCATCAGCGGCCAGAAACTGTGTCAGGGTATCGGCGCTCAGTTGCGCTTCGTGCGACTGCGCAGCATCGCGAAGTTCAGCCGGAGTACCTGTAGCCACCAGCGTAGCGGCTGAAAAGTGCCCGATGGCTTCGGCCGCCAGGTCGCGATAGCTCACTTCAATGCTCGGATCAGCCGCTTTCCAGGCATTGACCACGGCACGACTCAGCTGTCGCGAAGCCGAGTTGTCGCCCAAGATGCTCGAATCGATATGCAAAACGTTCATGGTGATCTCCAGAGGTGAGGACCGCCGCCCGGCGATCAAGTGGTGTGGATGCTACCCATGAAAGCAATCGACGATAAGTCACGCCTCATGCGATAGTTCGTCCCACCTGTAGGACAGTGAGCACTTCATGCAAGACCTGAACGATCTGTATTACTTCGCCAAAGTGGTGGAGGCCGGTGGATTTGCTGCGGCGGGACGCGTATTAGGGATTCCGAAATCCCGGTTGTCGAGGCGCGTGGCCGAACTTGAAGAACGCCTTGGCGCGCGCCTGCTGCAACGCACCACCCGTCAGCTCAAACTGACAGCCGTAGGAGAGCGTTACCTGCGCCACTGTCAGGCGATGCTGCTGGAAGCGGAAATGGCAGACGAAGCTGTGGCCAGCATGTCGAGCGAACCGCGTGGCCCGCTGCGGGTTTCATGCCCTGTCGGGCTTGCCCATGAGTTCATGCCTGAAGTCATCAGCTCCTTTTTACACACCTATCCTCATGTGCAGCTAGAAATGATGCTGCTCAACCGCCGTGTGGACCTGATCACAGAGGGCATTGACGTGGCCCTGCGTGTGCGTGAGCTGGGGGACGAAGACCCGCTGCTGGCCACCCGCCGTCTGCGGCAGGCGCAAACCGTGATGGTCGCCAGCCCTGCATTTGCCCGGCAATGGCCAATCGAACACCCGGACGACTTGAAGGCAGTACCCGTGCTGGGCGCGCTTGAAGCCGACCGCATGGTCCACTTGCGCATGCTCGATGAGCTGGGCAGCCGCTGTGACCTGGTACTGGAGGCGCGCTTGGGCATTGATGATTTTATCGTGCGTAAAGCCTGCACCCTGTCGGGCCTGGGCTTTACCGTACTGCCCATGATGTATTGCGAGCAGGAGTTGCAATCCGGCCAACTTGTACAGCTGCTGCCCAACTGGTCATTACCGGGGGGTTGGTTACATGCCGTCTACCCGCATCGTCGTGGGGTGATGCCCGCCGTTCGCGCCTGGATGGAACACTTGGTTGAATCGTTCGAACGCTGTGGAGATAAGCTGCTATGAGCACCGACAGGATGAACAGGGAAGAGATTGCTGATTTTTGCCGTGGCTTGCCCGGTGTCAAGGAAGACATCAAGTGGGGAGGTGTGCAGGTGTTCTACGTTGACCAGAGCAAGATGTTTGCGCTGTTCAACCTGAATAAGGACGGGCTGTCGTTCAAGGTCGATCACACATTGTTTCTGGGCTATGTCGATCGGCCCGGCATACGCCCCTCCCCGTATTTGGCACGGGCGTACTGGATCAACATGCAGCCCCCCTACCCCATGGGCGCCGAGGAACTGCAAGACGCGCTGCGCCGCTCCCACCAACTGGTGGTGGCCAAACTGCCGAAAAAGCGCCAGATCGGGTTACTGCTCTGACGCGTTTTCACTCGGAGCTAAAGGTCCAGCAGGGTCATTTTCAAAAACAGCACATCGATCCAGATCGCCTGATGCACGGCCACAATCAGCCAGAACCAGAGTTGAAAGGAGACCTTGCGCGTCTTGTGCCGCAACAGTTGCTGCGCCACACACGCGCCGGGCCAGCCACCCAACAGTTCAACGCCGTGCAATACCTTCTCCGGTGTGCGCCACTGGCCGGCTTTGGCCTGCTGCTTGTCATACCAGTACAACCCGAAGGCCAGCACACTCATGACCAGATAAATCAGTAACGGTACGCGGCTGACACCGGTAACGAATAACGTTGCCGCGCCGCCCACCGGCAAGGCGCACAGCGCTGCAAAGAGGACCAGTTTTACCTTCAACCCACGGATCGGGCCGTTGCCACGCTCAGGCATGCCCACATATTCGCGACGCTCTCGGACTGATTTGTTCACGCAGAAGCCGCCGTCCAGTTAATCCAGCCAAACTGCCAGGTGGCGAGAATCAACATCCCGAACGCGATGCGGTACCAGGCAAATGCCGCGTAACTGTGGTTGGAAATAAACTTCAACAACGCACGCACTGCAATCATTGCGAACACAAAAGAGGTCACAAAGCCAATCGCGAACACGGGCACGTCGTCAGGCTGAAACAAATGGCGGTATTTGTAACCCGAGTACACCGCCGCGCCGACCATCGTCGGCATTGCCAGAAAGAATGAAAACTCTGTGGCCGCCTTGCGCGATAACCCGAACAGTAAGCCGCCAATAATCGTAGAACCCGACCGCGAGGTGCCGGGGATCATGGCCAGACACTGCGCAAAACCGATCTTCACCGCGTCTTTCCACGTCATGTCATCGACCGTTTCGGCGTGAATAACGTGCGGGCGGCGTTCGGCCCAGAGCATGATCACCCCGCCAATCACCAGCGCCGCAGCCACAGTGATGGGGTTGAACAGGTACTCGTGAATCGTGTCGGCAAAGATGATGCCCAGCACCACCGCAGGCAACACAGCGATCATCAGGTTGACGGTAAAGCGGCGTGCATTGGGTTGGGTGGGCAACCCGGTGATGACATCCAGAATTTTGCGCCGGAACTCCCAGACCACGGCCAGGATGGCACCGAGCTGAATGATGATGTTGAACGCCATGGCTCGCTCACCACCGAAATTGAGCAAGTCTGCGACGATGATCTGGTGGCCTGTACTGGAGATTGGCAAAAATTCCGTCAGGCCTTCTACCACGCCGAGTATCAACGCCTGTGCGGCAGTCCAAAGATCCATTGTTCCCCCATAAAGCCCCGCATCGTGCCGGGCTGATTATTGAAAAGTAAGTGTCTGCAACCGCTGCCGCGGGGTGGGTTACAACTGTGGATTTTCGCCAGTGCGATGTGAAAAAAGTGTCGGAAATCAAGAAACTTACAGGTTTTCCCGTTTCGGCCGAGATCCTATCAGACACATTCGCTTTTCGCTGCTATGACATTAGACCCAAGTCGCATGGGCCGAGTCGTTAAAGCATGCTTGGATGCCAGTCAGTGTCGACTACAAGAAGAAAAACAAGGAGTGACCGTTCTATGAATACCTTACGCAAGTTGTCTATCAGCCGTCGGTTGTGGCTGATTTTGCTCGTGGCCATGGCCATGCTTCTGGCGTTGGGTTTGTTGATGCTCAAGCAGATCCATGACGACCTCTATCAGGGCAAGGTGCAGAAGACCCAACACGTCGTACAGACCGCCAGCGGCATCCTGAACTACTACCATGGGCTCGAAACCGCTGGCAGCCTGAGCCGCGACGCCGCTCAGCAGCAGGCGTTAGGTGTCATCAGCCAACTGCGTTACGACCACGACGACTACTTCTGGATCAACGATCTGCGGCCTTACATGGTCATGCACCCCACCAACCCCAAGCTCGATGGCAAAGACCTCGCCGCGATCAAGGACCCGGACGGCTTTGCGATTTTCAGCGAGATGGCGTCACTGGCTAAAGCCAAAGGCGCGGGCATGGTGGATTACCGCTGGCCTAAACCGGGCTCTGAAGCCCCGGTGCAGAAAACCTCCTACGTGCAATTGTTTGAACCTTGGGGCTGGGTCCTCGGCTCCGGTGTGTACATCGATGACATGCAGGCCGAGTTCTGGGGCCAGGTCTGGAAAGCCTGCGGGGTCGGGCTGGGCATTGCGCTGATCATGGGCGTGCTGGTAACTGTGATCGCCCGCAGTATCGTGCGCCCTCTGGATGAAGCCGTTCAGGCCATGGCCAACATTGCCAGCGGCGAGAGCGACCTGACCCGCAGCCTGGACACCCATGGTCAGGATGAAGTCACCGCGCTGGCTCAACACTTCAACGGGTTTGTTGCCAAATTGCGCAATGTGGTGAGTCATTTGCAGTCAACGGCTACGGCGCTGGATCAGTCGTCCACGCAAATGGGACACGATGCCAGCGAGGCCCAGCAGCGTAGCCTGCAACAGGCCTTGCAGATGGATCAGGTCGCCACGGCGATCAACGAAGTCACTTATGCCGTGCAGGATGTGGCCAAAAACGCAGAGCATGCGGCCAGTGAAATGCGCGGGGCGCAGGATCAGGCCCAACAGGGCCAGCACAACATTGACAGCAGCTTGCAGCAAATCGACGACCTGTCCGGCACGATCAATCAGGCCGTGGACGTGATCCGAACGCTGGCCTCGCAAACCAGTGACATCAGCACAGTGCTGGAAGTGATCCGCTCGATTGCCGAGCAAACCAACCTGCTGGCCCTGAACGCGGCCATTGAAGCCGCGCGTGCGGGTGAGCAGGGCCGCGGTTTTGCGGTGGTGGCGGACGAAGTGCGTTTGCTGGCGCAGCGCACACAAAAGTCGACCGCCGATATTCAGGCCATGATCGAGGGGCTGCAAAAGCACTCTGAAGCGGCCGTCAACGTCATCGCCAGCAGCAGCCGTGCGTCTCAATTGACCATCGAACAAGCGACGCAGGCCGGGCAAAGCTTGAGCAGTATCGGTCAGGCGCTTAACAACCTGAACGGCCTTAACGCGTCGATTGCCAGTGCAACGCTGCAACAAGCCCATGTGGTAGAAGACATCAACCAAAACGTGACACAAGCTGCGGGCTTGTCGCAAAGCACTGCGCAGGCAGCCGAGCAATCAAGTATTGCCAGCCTGCACCTCAAGGAGCTGAGCGTGCAACTGGGTCAGTTATTGCGCCAGTTCAAGGTGTAGAGGTGTAGAGGTGTAGACACCAGCGCGGCGCAGGGTGTCCCTGCGCCGCTTTCCACACGCGTTGGCCCTTGAGCCGCTCATCGTCATTAGTGCGCCTGCCGCATGTCCCCACGGGGCACAAAGGCCTCATCGACCCGTGCCAGGTCCTGCTCACGCAACGTGCCCGCGTAAAAATGCAATTTGGTCCACGCCAGCAAGTAGTCATAGCGCGTCTGCGCCAGATCGCGTCGCGTGCTGTAAAGCTGCTGCTCTGCATTCAGGGCATCGAGGTTGACCCGCTCTCCCCCAAGAATGCTTTGCCGGGTCGAGACCACCAGTGCCTCGGCCGAGGTCAGGGCTTTCTGATACGCCCGTAATTTGCTGACCCCCGACTGACACGCGTTGAACTGGCGCCGCAACTCGATCAGCGTCTCCCGGGTTTTACCTTCCAGCTCGTATTCGACCTGGGACAGGTTGCTGCTGGCTTGACGCACGGACGCCGATACACCACCGCCTGAATACAGGGGCAGGCTAATTTCAATGCCAATGGTGTTGGTGTCATAGCGCTGGTTGTAGGTGTTGCCGCTTTCAGACTCCATTTTGCGCACGCTGGCGTAGGCATTGAGTTTTGGCAAGTGTCCGGCACGGTTGCGTTCAACCTCGTAACGCGCAACGTCCAGTGCTTCGCGCTGGGAGGCCAGCACGGGGTTATTGGCCAGCGCTATGTCGTGCCAAGTCGAAAACTGAGCGGGCTCCAGCGCGAAGGTGCTGAAGCTATGGGCTAAAGGGGTTAACTGATCGATGTCCACGGTTGGCTGACCAATCAGGGCACCCAGCTCGCGCAACGCAGCGTCCTGCTCATCCTGAGCCTGAATTTCTTCGGCGGTGGCCAGTTCGTAGCGTGATTCTGCTTCAAGAATGTCGGTACGAGTGCCTTCACCCTGTCGAAACATGTGCTCGTTTTGTCGGAATTGTTGCTCGTAGGCTTTTTTCTTTGCGCGAGCATTCTCGATTTGGTCCTGCGCAAACAAAGCCTGGGTGTAGTGGGTCAAGACGCGCACCAAAAGTGCCTGACTCTTGCTGCGAAACGTCTCGTTGGCGAACAGCGATTGCGCGACCCCCTTGCGGTAGTTGGCGTAAGCCTCGTAGTCAATCAAGGGCTGCTGGAGCATGAACGTCGAACCATAGCTGTTGTAGTTGCGGTCCTCGTGGCGGTTGCCCTTGTCATTCAAGTACGTGGCTTTGGAGTTGTTACGCCCCTTATTGTAGTTGTACGACAACTTGGGCAGCAGCCCCGCGCGACCGATGATGCGGTTTTCCAGCCCAGCGTCGCGTTCCTGAATCGCCCCGAGAAACTCGGGATCGTTGCGCAACGCTTGTTCATACACCTGAAACGGACCCATTGCCTGCGCGCTGGCAACCATTGCCGCCCATAACGCCCACCCCAGGCACACTTTTGAAGCTACTTTCATACGTCGCAATTTCCTATCGCTCAGTCAACGCAGAACCTGCGCGATCCAACAGTGGTTTGAACAGGTAATTGAGCAGCGAACGCTCGCCCGTGCGTACAAACATTTCAGCTGGCATGCCAGGTTTGATCACCAGGCCGTTGAGTTTTTCCAGCGCCTGGTTGCTCACTGAACTGCGCAGCACGTAATACGGCATGCCGGTTTTCTCATCCAGCAACTGGTCGGCCGAGACCAGGCTGACTTCGCCCGAGACCCGGGGCGTACTGCTCTGATTGAATGCGGTGAACAGAATGTCCACCGGCAGCTCACTGCCCACCCGATCCACCAGATTCACTGGCAGGCGCCCTTCGACTTCCAGCCGCGTCCCTTGAGGCACGATTTCCAGCAAGGTTTCACCGGCACGGACCACCGCGCCTTCGGTATGCACCCCCAAATTCACCGCAATACCGTCAGCCGGCGCGGTAATTTCACTGTGCTGAAGGTCAAACCCGGCGGACGCCAATTGCTGTTCAAGGGTCAGGCTCTTGAGCTGCGCGTCGGCCAGTTGGGTGCGAACTTCCTTTTGATATTCGTCGATGTGTTGCGCCAGTTTGAGACGCGACTCAAGGATGCCTTGCTCGATGCGCCCGCTTTCCCCGGTGTTTTGCGCCATGTCTTGTTGTACTTGTGACAACTGACGTTCGTACTCCATCAGGCGGTTGCGCGGGATGTAGCCGTTTTCAGCCAGCGGCCGCAGGTTGATCAACTGCTGACGCAGGGAGTCGGCTTGGGCTGCCAGATCTCCCCGCGCACGGCGCATGCCGGCTAATTGTTGGGTGGCGCCTTCGATGCTGGCCTTGAGCCCGGACTGTTCGCGGGCGAAGGCTTCGCGACGGCTACTGAACAACTGCTGCTGACCTTCCAGCACCAGCGCCAGCCGTGGGTCCGGGTCGCGGCTCAACTCGGGCGGGAAACTCACATGCTGCAAGTTGTCACGCTCACTTTGCCAACGTGCCGTGCTGGCCCACGCCATGCGGTACTGCGCGCGTAACGATTGCACATCGGCTTCGACCTGGGTCCGGTCCAGCCGAAAAAGCGGTTCACCCTGATGCACCGCCTGGCCCTCGCGCACCAGAATTTGACTGACCACGCCCGCGCCCAATGACTGGACGGCCTTGCGTTTACCTGACACCACGACTGTGCCCTGCACCGGGATACCTTCATCCAGCGGCGCAAGGCTGGCCCAGGCAAAGAAACTGCCGGCGCCGACCAGGGTCAGGATCCAGCCGATGCGCACGTAAAACCCGGCGCCACGTTCCGCTGGTTGCGGCTGTTGTTGATTGTTCATGGTGCGTGCGTCCTTGCTCATGCGCCGCTGCTGCGCGCTTGTGCCTGATTCGGGGGTTGGATGCTGGTGGCGGCAGCCTGTTGTTGCTGAGCGCCAGTCAGAGCCTTGAGCACCTCGGCGCTCGGCCCGAACACCTGCGTGCGGCCTTCGTTGAGCACCAGCAATTTGTCGGCCTGCGCCAACGACGCAGAACGATGCGTCACCAGCACCACGGTGCAGCCTTGCGCCTTGAGCTGGGCAATGGCACGGGTCAGCGCCGCGTCGCCCACGGCATCCAGGTTGGAATTGGGTTCATCGAGCACCACCAGACGCGGACCGCCATACAACGCGCGGGCCAGCGCCACCCGCTGCTTCTGGCCGCCGGACAAGCCGCTGCCGTCGTCTCCCAGCAGGGTGTCGTAGCCTTGCGGCAGGCGCAGGATCATCTCGTGCACCCCGGCTTGCTGTGCGGCCGCCACCACCTGTTGCGGGTCGGCGTCACGGAACCGCGCAATGTTGTCAGCGATGGAGCCGCTGAACAGTTCAATGTCTTGGGGCAAATAGCCGATATAGGGCCCCAGCTGGTCGCGGTTCCATTGGTGGATATCCGCGCCGTCCAGACGCACCGTGCCCGCCAGGGTCGGCCATACACCGACGAGCACCCGGGCCAGTGTCGACTTGCCGGAACCCGAGGCCCCGAGCACACCCAACACCTCGCCCGCCTGCAGACTGAAACTGACCTGATGCAAGGTCGGCAGGCGGACGCCGGGAGGCGCCGCGCTGACCTGTTCAAAACTCAGGTGCCCGTTGGGCGCAGGCAACGCCATGTTCTCTTGCGCAGCGGGATGCTCGCGCAACAAATTGTCCAGCCGCTGATAGGCCAGCTTGGCGGAACTCCACTGTTTCCAGACCGCAATCAGTTGATCGATAGGGCTAAGCACACGGCCCATGAGAATTGAACCGGCGATCATCATGCCTGCGCTCATGTCGCCTTGAATCACCAACAAAGCCCCCAGCCCCAACACCAGCGATTGCAGGCACAAGCGCAAGGTTTTACTCACCGAGCCAATGACTGCGCCCGTGTCGCTGGCGTTGTTCTGCTCGGTCAGGAAACGTGAGTGCACGTTGAACCAACGTTTGCGTAAAACACCCAGCATGCCCATCGCCTGAATGGTCTCGGCATTGTGCAGATGGCTGGTGGCCAACTGACTGGATTGTTGCGAATACACGCTGGCCTGGCTGAGAGACTTACGGGTCATGACTTCATTGACACAGGCCAGCGCGATCAACACGGCTGCACCCGCCGTGGCGAACACACCCAGCCAGGTGTTGAACAGATAGATGACAAACAGGTACACCGGAAACCACGGCGCATCGAAAAAAGCGAATAATGCCGGGCCGGTGACAAATTGACGAATCAGGGTCAGGTCGCCCAACGCCTGACCGGCATGGGCCTGACCGCTGAACAGGTTGCGCTCAAACGCTGCACGGTATACCTGCTGGTTGAAACGGCGTTCCAATTGGCTGCCGATACGTATCACGATAAAACTGCGAACGGTTTCCAGCGTGCCGATAAAGATAAAAAAACCCACCACCATCAAGGACAGCATCGCCAGCGTGGTGGTGTTCTGTGATGACAACACCCGGTCATACACCTGAAGCATATAAATAGAAGGCACGAGCATCAGGATATTAATCAGGGCCGTAAAACACCCGACACTGATAAGAATTTTTTTATAGTCGGCCAATACATGTATCAGGGGCGCGACGGGACTGCTTTTCAGCCGCTTCATGAATCTTCCTTGATCAATAAACCACGTCCACAGGCACGGGCGAGTGTCTGTCAGCAGCCCTCGTTGCCGCTCACTGCTTTTATGTGTTCAAGCCTGATCCGGTCTTTACAGGAATAACTGATCCGGCCTGAATAACTTCATTCGCGTGATCGCATTAATTCACACTTTGTAAGTGCGCCCTTTTCATTATCAGGGTCTTTTCACCGTCCACTGCACCTTCATAGAGACCCGCTTCACGCAACGCCAAGAACAATGACTGTGTTCCGTCCTTTGCGATTAACAAGATGCCGTCAGGCGTGGGCGACCAGGTGGTCGGCGTTCGGCCCAACCAGGCATGTAAACAACGCGCCTGCGCACTGAAGGTGCGGTCTTTTTTCAATTTAACCGTGCACGCGTCCTGCTCGGCCCCTTGCAGATAAAACGTCCAATTGCCCGCCACTTGCGCGGGGCTTAATAACATCAGCGAACTGGCCATGGCGCTCTCTGTGGTTGTAAACAGCACTGCAACTACGCAGGCCATTGCTTTTATGAAGCGGTTAGCAGTGTTCATGAGACCTCGGCGTAGTGCCAGAAGGCAGCGCTTGCGCGCTGCCCGTTTACCGACAGCCTTACGCAACGATGTCGTAAGTTGCCACCTGCCCGACCGTGGTAATCAGGAAGTCGGCTACGCCGTGCCCGCTAAAGTCCACCTGCAGCGAGCCGGCATTGCTGGCCTGGTTATAGCTGACGACCGCATCACCCGCCTGACCGGTGAACGCATTGACGAAATTCAAACCACTGAGATGAGTAATCCCTGTGAGATCGATTTTGTCGAGACCGGTCTGGAAATCCATGAGGGTGTCGGCCGCCTTAGGGGTCGAATCAGACACTTCACGGTACACAAACGTGTCCGAACCGCTGCCGCCCCACAGCTTGTCAGCCCCGCCACCGCCGTAGAGGATGTCGTTGCCGGCACCGCCCTTGAGGATGTTGGAGACGGCGTTGCCCAGCAACAAGTCGTTGCCCGAACCGCCAATGGCGTTTTCGATGGTCACACCTTGAGCGATGGATACGTTACCGGTCATGCCGCCAACGTCAGAGAACGAACCTGCGGCCAGGTTGATTTTCTGATTCTGGCTGAAACCCGAGAAGTCCAGGGTGTCATTCCCACCGCCATCCCACACCGAAAAAATCAGCTTGTCAGTGGCCGATGTGGCGATGTAGTAGTCGCGGTCAGCCGTGGCGTTGAACCCGTAAACGGTGTCACCGGCGCGGGTTTCCATGTTCGCGCCGTACAGCTTTTGCACCGCGGCAATGTCATCGAGCAGTGGCGCCGAGGCGTAGGCACCTTCACCGGTCTTGGTGAACACTTGGCCGGTGTTCTTCTCACTCCAATAGCTCATCACGCTGTAAGCACGGGTGTCTTCGCCATACACAGCATCGCGGTAGCTGGGGTTGCCATTACCCGCGTTGTAGTCGCCAGGGTGTGACAGGCCCAGGGTGTGGCCGATCTCGTGGGTCAGGGTCTGGCGACCGTAGTTGCCTTCACCCGGAGTTTTATTGACCTCGTAGTCCTTGTTGATCAAGTACCACGACTCGCCTTTGCGCGAGCTGTTCGGCAGGTAGGCAAACGCAGCCCCACCGTTACTGGCGCTGAAGTTGGCGAAGGTCATGTGACCATCGTCACCCCGGGCGGCCGGACCTTCAGTGAAGGTCACTTTGGCCACATCCGCCCATGATTCCAGCGACAGCTTGGCCTGTTCTTTTTGCAACGCGGAAAACGTACTGAATGTACCCAAACCGCGGGAGGCATAGCCCGGAGGTGGAGACGTGAGGAAGGTGTACGACAGATTGATCACACCGTCACCATTGAGGTCGTACCAGCTGGCGCCACTGCGGGTCAGTTGGTCAGCGGCTTGATTGACCGTAAACGATGGTTTGCCATTGACCAGGTGATTACCGCGGTCATAGAAATGACTGAAATTATCCACCTGGGTGAAGGCAGAACTGGTGCCGTTGGCCGCAAACGTCTGGTTGACGGACAGCGCTGCTTTCTCTTTAAGTTTCGACATGTAAACAGTTCCTTGTTTAGCAGTAGAAAAGTTTTAAACAGACAGAGACGATCCCATGGCGAGATCGTCCTATCACTCGCCGTATAATGGCCGGGCGAAATTGACACACTTCGAAATATTCAGTCCAGCACTTTTTTGACGTCAATTAACGACTTTTCTGTAAGTAGCCGAAAACATTGAGTGTTTTGCTGAAAGGTTTTTCCTTAAACATGCAAAGACTATGGCTATATTCGCAATAGGAATATCACTACAAACAAAATGATGCATTAAAGCTCATGGCATGACCAACCGGTCACTTTGGGTTTATATAAACTTTTCGTCCACTCGTTCGTCTTACAAAGTTGGCCAGACGTTAACCCGCAACCGTGTAAGTGTTTGCCGATCAAAAGTCACTCGTCATATCACAACACACTCCCGGACGGAGTAAACGCTCGGGTGGCCATCCTGAACTCCACGCGTCGCTTTCTTATATACGTCGCTTATTTGAAATTTTCAGACGCATCCACTGTTAACGATCGTCCACACATCTGGCCAATGTCAGCCCTGCATTTCATCAATAACTGAAAGCCGTCATTTTAAATGCGATTAAGCCCGCCTGTTGGCCATTGACTGACGTGCGACGGCCAAGGAACTGATGCAGAACGGGTTGACTGAAGACGATGTGAGCCGTGGTCGCTTTGCCGTCACATGACGTGACCCGCCTACGCGTTCTCCTACAAACGGCACTTGACGATCAGAGGTGATTTGAGTTTTCCTGAAACCGGTTTCAGGCCCAGTGCCGAGATCGCCTGCGATAACACCAATAAAAGGTTTCAGGCCGTGAACAGTTTTTCAGCCGCTCAACGCTCCCGTGTCACCATGCTTGATGTTGCCCTGCACGCCGGGGTGTCCAAGGCCAGCGTTTCCCGCTTCATCGGCGAGGACCGTGCATTGCTTTCCGAAGCCACCGCGCAACGGATCGAGCGCTCGATCGAGGCGCTGGGCTACCGTCCCAATCAAATGGCGCGCGGCCTGAAACGCGGGCGTACGCGCCTGATCGGCATGCTGGTCGCGGACATTCGTAACCCCTACTCCATCGCGGTCATGCACGGCGTCGAAACCGCCTGCCGTGAGCACGGTTACAACCTGGTGGTGTGCAACACCGACCGCAGTGATGAGCAGGAAAGCCAGCACCTGGCCGCTCTGCGGGCTTACAACATCGAAGGTCTGATTCTTAACACCCTTGGTCATCAGCCTGACGTTCTGCAGGCGCTGCACCAGGAAATGCCCATCGTACTCATCGACCGTAAGGTCGAGCAGTTGTATGCGGATCTGGTGGGGCTCGATAACGCCGGAGCCGTGCGCACCGCGCTAGAGCACCTGCAAGCGCAAGGTTACCGCGACCTGCTAATGGTCAGCGAACCGGTTGATGGCACCAGCTCGCGTCTGGAGCGCATCGCCAGTTTTAATGCGCAACTCAACGACCGCCCCTCACTGCAAGGCGCGCGGGTGGAAACCGGCCCCCATCTGCATTCTCGCATCCAACACTTTCTGGATACCCCCGGCAGTGGCCCCAAGGCGCTGTTTTGCGCCAATGGCGTGGCCGCGCTGGCAGCCACTCAGGTGCTGCGTGACTTGAACCGCCATCTGTTTGAAGACATTGGCCTGATTGCTTTGGATGACCTTGACTGGTTCCCGTTGGTGGGCACCGGCATTAGCGCCTTGGCGCAACCGACCCAAGCCATCGGCGCCAGCGCCTTTGAGTGCCTGCTAAAGCGCTTGCGGAGCGATACCGCAGAACCTCTAGTCCTGGATTTTCCTGCGCAACTCATCGTGCGTGGCTCTACCCGACGCATTAACCCCTGACAGTTGTGCCATGACGCAATCCGATTGGCAGTCCTTAACGAATAAAAATGAAACCGGTTTCAGAGGTTAATAACAATGAACACATTCCCCGTTTCCATCAGCCTGTCGAGCTACGGAGCTGATCTGGTTCGCCAGCGTGGCCAAGGCAGTTTTATTGACTTACTGGCCAATGCCGGTGCCCGGCGCATTGAGCTGCGCGAAGAACTGCTGACCGACGAAGACCCGGCGTCCTTCGCTGCAGCGGTGGTGAGACAGGGGCTGGAATGCGTGTACTCATCGCCGCTCGAACTGTGGGAGGCAGGACAATCTCGGCCTAATCCTCAATTGCTGGCGACCTTGCGCAAGGCCCATGCGTTCGGTGCGGCCTGGCTTAAGGTCTCTCTTGGCTACTACACCGAACATTGCGATTTGTCGAACCTGGCAGCCTGCCTGAGCCAGCAATCGGTCAACCTGTTGGTGGAGAACGACCAAACGTCCCAGGGCGGACGTATCGAGCCTCTGCTGCGCTTCTTCGACGCAGTGGATCAACTGCAAGCCCCCATCAGCATGACCTTTGATATCGGCAACTGGCAGTGGCAGGACCAGTCCGCCAGTACCGCTGCCCGCTTACTGGGCCGTCATGTCACCTATTTGCACTGCAAAGGCGTCGCCCGGCGTCCGGATGGCAAGTTGATTGCTACGCCGCCAACGGCCACCGACCTGCAGATGTGGGAGCAATTTCTACCGCATATGCAGCCCGGGCTGACGCGCGCGGTGGAATACCCCCTGCAGGGCAGTGACCTGCAATGGCTGACGAAAGTCCATGTCGACACACTCGCTACGCTAGGCGCAGCGCAACGGGAGCTGAGCCATGTCTAAAGTCGATGTGTTGTCGTTTGGTGAAACCATGGCCATGTGGGTGGCTGAAGAGACCGGCGATCTGGCGCAAGTCGAACACTTTCACAAGCGTATTGCCGGGGCCGACAGTAACGTCGCCATCGGGCTGGCGCGACTGGGGTTCAATGTGGCGTGGCTCAGCCGGGTAGGCGCTGACTCGCTTGGGCGGTTTGTGCGTGCCACCTTGCAAGCCGAAGGCCTGAATTGCCAGCATGTGGAAACCGACCCGCAGCACCCGACGGGCTTTCAGCTGAAGTCCCGGGTGGACGATGGCAGTGATCCGCAAGTGGAATACTTTCGCCGCGGCTCGGCGGCCAGTCATTTGAACCGCAGCGCCATCACCCCGCAACTGCTCAGCGCAGGCCACTTGCACGCCACGGGCATTCCCCCTGCCCTGTCAGCCAGTTGCCGCGAATTGTCGTTCGCGCTGATGCAGTCGATGCGCGCGGCCGGGCGCACGGTGTCGTTCGACCCCAACCTGCGCCCGTCTCTGTGGGGCAGCGAACAGCAGATGATCCGCGACATCAATGCCCTCGCCGCCCATGCCGACTGGGTGTTGCCGGGCTTGAGTGAAGGCCGCTTGCTCACCGGTCGCGATGACCCGGCTGACATTGCCCGGTTTTATCTGGATCAAGGCGCAGAGGCAGTCATCATCAAGCTGGGCCCTAAAGGTGCCTATTACCGCACCACGGACACCGAAGGCTTCGTGCCAGCAGTGCCGGTGGACGTGGTGATCGATACCGTCGGCGCCGGCGATGGTTTTGCAGTGGGCGTGATCAGTGCCCTGCTGGAAAACCTCGGCTTTGAACAGGCGGTGCAACGTGGCAACTGGATTGGCAGCCGCGCCGTGCAAAGCCGTGGCGACATGGAAGGACTGCCGACCCGCGCCGAGTTGGAGGGCCGTGGCCTGACCGAATCTGTATTACCTGCCTAACGTGCTGCACCCGTGACCTGCTGCGACAAAAACAACAAGCTCAGGAGCTACGCCATGCAATCGCTAACACTCGCTGCCCGCCGGTGGTGGTACATCATGCCGATCGTATTCATCACCTACAGCCTGGCCTATCTGGACCGCGCCAATTACGGGTTTGCCGCCGCCTCCGGGATGGCCGAAGACCTGCACATCACCCCCGGCCTGTCGTCGTTGCTAGGGGCGCTGTTTTTCCTCGGTTATTTCTTTTTTCAGGTGCCAGGGGCCATTTACGCGCAGAAGAACAGCGTCAAAAAGTTGATTTTTGTCAGCTTGATTCTCTGGGGCGGACTCGCCACGCTCACAGGTGTTGTGTCCAACGCCTACAGCCTGATCGCCATTCGCTTCATGCTCGGTGTGGTGGAAGCCGCCGTCATGCCCGCCATGCTGGTCTATCTGTGCCACTGGTTTACCCGCGCCGAACGCTCACGGGCCAATACGTTTCTGATTCTCGGCAATCCGGTGACCATGCTCTGGATGTCAGTGGTGTCAGGCTACTTGGTGCAGCATTACAGCTGGCGCTGGATGTTCATCGTCGAAGGTTTGCCCGCAGTAATCTGGGCGTTCATCTGGTGGCGACTGGCCGATGACCGCCCTGGCGAAGCCAAGTGGCTCAGCCCTCAGGAAAAACAGGACCTGCAAAGCGCGCTCGATGCCGAGCAAGTCGGCATGACCCCGGTGAAGAACTACGCCGCGGCCTTCCGCTCGCCCAAAGTCATCCTGCTGGCCTTGCAGTTCTTCTGCTGGAGCATCGGCGTCTACGGGTTTGTCCTGTGGCTGCCGTCGATTCTCAAGCAAGGCGCGCACATGGACATGATCGAAGCGGGCTGGCTTTCGGCCCTGCCGTATCTGGCCGCCGTCATCGCCATGCTCGGCGTGTCGTGGGGGTCGGACAAACTGCAAAAACGTAAGCGTTTTGTCTGGCCGCCGCTGTTGATTGCCTCTTTTGCGTTCTACGGTTCCTACGCATTGGGTGCAGAGCACTTCTGGTTGTCCTACACGCTGCTGGTGATTGCCGGGGCATGCATGTACGCACCCTACGGCCCTTTCTTCGCGATCATCCCGGAAATCCTGCCATCCAACGTAGCGGGCGGGGCCATGGCCCTGATTAACAGCATGGGCGCGCTCGGGTCTTTTTCCGGCTCCTACCTGGTGGGTTACCTGAACAGCGAAACCGGCTCACCGGGGGCGTCTTACCTGTTGATGAGCGGCGCGCTGCTGATCTCGGTCGTGCTGACGTTAATGCTGAAACCCACGGCCAAAGACCCACTCGCGCCGACAGTCAGCGCCACGTCGCGTCTGGCTCATTCTTGAATTTAACGTTGGTGATTACTTTGAAAAAACATGTCGTGCTCTACAAAACACTGTCCGCGCCCTTGATGCAGCGCCTGCAAGATCGCGCCGAGGTCACGCTGATTGAACGGCTGGACGCTCAAGGGCTGGACCAATTGCGCGCCGCTTTACCCCAGGCTCACGGGTTACTGGGGGCCAGCCTGAAACTGGACGCGCACTTACTGGCCCTGGCGCCCAGGCTTGAAGCCATTGCCAGTGTGTCCGTGGGGATCGACAACTACGACCTGGACTACCTCAACGCGCGCCACATTCTGTTGACCAACACCCCGGATGTGTTGACCGAAACCACAGCCGATACGGGGTTTGCACTGATTCTGGCCAGTGCCCGCCGCGTGGTGGAGCTGGCAATTCGTGTGCGCAATGGGCAATGGCAAAAAAACATTGGGCCGGAACATTTCGGCACCGACGTGCATGGCAAAACCCTGGGCATCATCGGCATGGGCCGCATTGGCGAGGCGTTGGCACAGCGGGGACATTTTGGCTTCGGCATGCCGGTGATCTACCACAGTCACTCGCCAAAACCGGCTGTCGAGGCTCGATTTGGCGCCCGCTACCGCAGCCTCAATGCGCTGCTGCACGAGGCGGACTTCATTTGCCTGACGCTGCCACTGACCGCAGAAACCCAGGGCCTGATCGGCGCAGAGCAATTCGCACTGATGCGTCCAGACAGTATTTTTATCAATATTTCACGGGGCAAAGTGGTTGATGAAGCCGCGCTCATCCACGCATTGCAACGGGGGCAGATTCGTGGCGCCGGGCTGGATGTGTTTGAGCGCGAACCGTTGGACCCAACTTCGCCTTTACTGACGCTGGAGAACGTTGTGGCCACCCCGCATATCGGGTCGGCCACCATTGAAACCCGTGAAGCCATGGCCCGCTGCGCCGTGGACAACCTGCTGGCAGCTTTGGACGGGCAGCGCCCGCCCAATTTGGTCAACCCGAGCGCATTGCAACCGGCTCGCTGATCATCCCCCAGCCTTGATCCGGGTCCACAGGCGTGTGCGCACCCGGTCAATGTTGAGCGGCATGGCTTCCAGGGCAAACAGCGTTTGCAGCATTTGTGGCGTCGGGTACACCGTGGTGTCAGCCTTGATCTCGGGGTTGACCAGCGCATCGGCCTGCAGGTTACCGTTGGCGTAATGCACGTAATTGCTGATGCCCGCCATTACGTCCGGCTGCAGCAGGTAATTCATGAAGCGGTAGGCCGCTTTTTCATCCGGCGCATCGGCGGGCATGGCCACCATGTCAAACCAGATGGCAGCGCCTTCTCGGGGGATCGAATAGCCGATATCGACGCCATTGTTGGCTTCTTTGGCGCGGGTTTGGGCTTGCAGGATGTCCCCGGAAAACCCCACGGCAACGCAGATATTGCCGTTTGCCAGATCGCTGGTGTACTTGGAGGAATGGAAGTAGCTGATATAAGGACGGACCTTCATCAGCAGGGCTGGGCCTTTTTATAGTCCTGCGCGCTTTTGCTGTGGTGGGGCAGCCCCAAGTAGTTAAGCGCAGCCGGTAAGACTTCCGGGCCATTGTCTAGAATCGCCACCCCGCATGTGCTGAGTTTTTCCATGTTTTCGGGCTTGAAGATCAAATCCCACGAGTCAACAGGCGCGTTGTCGCCCAACACGGCCTTGACCTTCGCGACGTTGTAGCCGATCCCCGTACTGCCCCACAAGTAAGGGAAACCGTGTTCATTGCCGGGGTCATTGACTTGCAGCGCCTTGAGCAACGCCGGGTTAAGGTTCTTCCAGTTCGGTAATTGGTCCTTATCGAGCTTTTTCAGCGCCCCGCCCTGGATCTGACGCGCCATAAAGTGGTTGGACGGAAACACCACGTCATAGCCGGACTTACCCGTCATCAACTTGCCGTCCAATGTTTCATTGCTGTCGTACACGTCATAGCTAAATGCAATGCCTGTCTCACGCGAGAAGTTTTTCAGTGTGTCGGGGGCGATGTAGTCAGACCAGTTGTAAATTTTTACAGTCTCGGCCGCCTGGCACAGCGAGCTAGCCACTATCAGGGGCAACAGGGCGATGCGGATCATGATTCGATTCCTTGCGTATTGTGTGTCGCTGTTTTTATGGGCAGGGTTCGGTGATCAAAGGATCAAAACATACGTTTTGCGCACGGTCTGCTGAATGTCCCAGACCCCCGTGCTGTTGGCAGGCAACATCAAGGCATCGCCCGCTTCTATGTGAATAATTTCCCCGTCATCGGGAGTGAACGTGCAGCGTCCTTGAATGAAGTGACAGAACTCTTGCGCCACGATTTGCCGCCGCCAGCGTCCTGGCGTGCAGGCCCAGATCCCGGTTTCAACGCCGTCGGTGCGCTCGACACACGTCACCGAGGTCTCGGCCACCGGGGTGCCAAGGGGCACGGCCACAGGTGAGGATGCATGCAACGCAACGTGGGCGGTGTTTTTGAAGTGAGTGATGCTCATGGATATATCCTGATGGGGCCAAAGGGTTACTGCATAAAACCTTCCATCACACTGGCCAGGCCACTGGCGAACCTGCGCCGCCAAGGCGCTGCGTCAGGGTTGGCGAGCGTCTGGTCTTCGTAGACAAAACTGCGGATAACGGCGTTGTAACCCAGCCAGCGGCAAGGCTCCGGTTCCCATGCCTTGAGCGCGCCAAGGCCGCCAGCGGTCAGCACCCAGGGCTGCTGCACTTCGAGGGTGTCACGCTGCAAGATCAGGTCCGCGAGGGTGCGCCCGCCCAAATGGCTCGCGCCCACGCCCTCCCCGCCGTAACCGCCGGACAACGCGATGCCGTGTTGCCGGTCACAGAGCATGTGCGGTTGAAAACGCCGCGCCATGCCCAGGTTGCCACCCCATACGTGGCTGATGTGCACATCCTTGAGCGCCGGAAAAAGCTCCGCGAAAAGGTAACCGCGCACGTCGATTTCGCCCTGACTGAGGTTGAAGTCATGACGCAAACGACCACCAAATTGATAGCCGCCCCGGGCGCCAAATACCAAGCGGTTGTCTTGGGTGCGTTGCCCGTAAGTCACTTGACGACTGTTTTCGCTGAAAGCCTGACCTGCCGACAACCCGATCTCATCCCAGACCGCCTCGGGCAGGGGGGCCGTGGCGACGATCAGGCTCTGCACTGGCAATTGATAACGCCCCAACGGCGCCAGCGTGTTGGCGTAGCCTTCCACTGCCGGAACGACCCAGCGCGCCTTGACCTGTGCCTTGGCGGTGCGCACACGGCCGGGTTGCCACCCCGTCACCGGGCTTTGCTCGAAGATCTTCACGCCCATGCGCTCAACGGCACGGGCCAATCCGCGCACCAGTTTGGCGGGCTGAATCGTGGCTATGTGCGGCGTAAAAATCGCCCCGTAGGGGCTCGCAATGCGCAGCTGCTGCGCCAGCTCAGCCGGATCCAGCCAACGGTAGTCCCCGTCACTCAGGCCCTGAGCGTGAAGTTTCGTCAAATAGTGACGCAGGGTAACTTCCTGTTCCCGATAGCGTGCGGCGCAGAACAGTGCCCCGCCTTTGCGGTAATGGCAGTCGATGCCTTCGCGCTCAATGACCTGGTTGACTTCATCAGGAATGCCATGCAGCAAGGCGTAAGACTGGCGTCGCCGCTCGATGGACAGGTTGGCAAGCAAGCGGTCTTCGCCCAACAGGTTGCCCATCAGCCAACCGCCGTTGCGCCCGGAAGCACCGAAGCCAGCCGTTTGCGCTTCGACAATGGCAATACTCAGTTCAGGTGCGTGGCGCTTGAGGTAATACGCGGTCCACAAGCCGGTGTACCCGGCCCCCACAATCACCACGTCTACGTCCAGATCGTGCTCGAGCGATGGGCGTGCTGTCAGGTCGTCCGCGAGTTGGTCCATCCACAAGCTGATTGAGCGCCAGGCTGGCATTGCGGTCTCCACACTGTCTTCAGAATGGAGCGATCCTAGCGCCTGATCTCAAACCGAGTCTTGCGCGCGTGCCCGCAAAGAAATTTGCCGCGCATAAGCCTTGGGTGATTGCCCGGTGTGCTGGCGAAAACAACTGTAGAACGCCGACAGCGAGTTAAAGCCCGCAGCAAAGGCCACCTCATCCACTTTAAGCGGCGAATCGGCGGCGGCCATCGCGGTCAGCACGTGGCGCAGACGTGCCTGATTCACATAGCGATAGAAGCTTTGTCCCAGCACCTGATTGAGCAAATACGACATCTGGTTGCGCGTATAGCCACAGGCTTTGGCGACGTGTTGCAGGTCCAGTGCTGGGTCAAGGTAAGGCTGCTGGCGATCAAAGTAGGTTTGCAGATCCCGGGCCATGAAACTCAACTGCCGCGCAGACAGGCCAAGACGACTGACCGCAGGTCTGATGGGGGTTTGCCCGGTAGCGTGTTGAGGGGATTCATGCACCAACGAAGCGTATTCATGGACCTGCCAGATCAACCCGTCGCGCACCGTGATGGCTTCACTGGCCCTGAAGGACACCAGCCCCTGGCTGCCACGCAGCGTGATGCGGTACTGGATGAATGCCGTATTGCCATCCAGGCGAATACGGTCACTGTGCTCCAGCGCCTCATCCGCTTCGCGTGGCATGGAGAGGTGAACGTAGTCACGCAACTCCTTAAAGCCCATCACCCGGTTCTGGAAAAAATCGTGGTAAACGACCGAGGGGTGATATAGCGCCATGACCCCGTCAAGATCGCGGTGTTTCCAGCACAGGTGGTAACGCATTACCGTCTCGCCCGTGGCGCGGGTCTGCTCGGGGCCGTCATCTGGGGCAAACATGGCAAGGCTCGCTGAAATAAAACACAGAGTGCCGAGTTTATGAACGGGCTTCAATGGTCAAGCACAGCCGCGCAGAACACGGCTAAAACGCTTCACTGCATGATTTACATCAAATCCCGGTGAATCAATGTGCCCGCTGGGCACAAAAACCTTATCGTGGCGGGCGCACGGTGCTAGGTTTGAACACGAAACGCTCGCAAATACACACGGTCGGGGCAATTGGCGACCGTACAAACACTGAGCAAAAGGAAGCGCTCGATGAATCCGGTGAGCAATACCGCGAAAGTTACCTTTCCCAACGCGTGTCAGTTGATGCGCTGGCATTTCCATCCCATGGGCTTCGAAGCCACCATGGACGCCCCGCGCAGCATGATCGCGCGTCTGTTTGACCGGGCCAGCGGCGAGACCGTCATCGCCATCGCTGGCATCCCGTGCGCCACCGTCATGACCACCACGGAAGTGGCACGCATCATTCAGTGCGTCGAAGACGAACTAGAAAGCTTCGTCCCGCCGCTGGCATGGCAAGCATTGGCCTGATTCAAGCCCCTGTGTGACACGCTTTCGCGAACGTATCTGTTCGCGAACCAGCGCTTCTACTCTCCCCATCCGAACACATATGCCGTCCTTGCACCGCAGCGCTTATGGGCGATCCGGGCAAGGGCCTGGGCGTGCACGAGCGATCAGAGAATCCGGTAGAGCAGCCGCTCGATCCGCACCCGGCTAACCCGGCGCAGGAACTTGGCCACTGCTGGCGGGTAATCGGTGAGGGTTTCCAACTGCTTGAACGAATCAATACGCGTGGTATGGGCGAAGATCGCGTCCAGTTCTTTGCGGCGCGGTTCGAGCAACTCGCGGCGTGGATCATCGATCAACAACCCATTTTCAAGGTCCAGCCTGAACGCACGCGGATTCAGGTTATTGCCGGTGAGTAAGGTGTAGCGATCATCCACCCACATGCCCTTGAGGTGGTAAGTGTTGTCGCCGTCGCGCCACAGGTGCAGGTTCAACAAGCCGCTGTCGATCATGGCCTGGTGGCTCTTGGCAAAGCGGCGCAAGCTCAGTTCATACAAATACGGCAACGCCGCAATCACCTTGAAGGGCTCGCTGGGCGGGATGTAAAAGTCGTTGGCCGTCTTGTCGCCCACCACGATATCGATGCGCACGCCGCGCTCCAGCGCGCGATTGATTTCGCGGGTCACGGGCAACGGCAGATTGAAATACGGCGTGCAAATGGTCAGTTGCTGTTGGCTACTGGCGATCAGTTCACAAATCACCCGGCTCAACGGGTTGTTTTTGCCTACGCCCAATAAAGGGCTTACGGACAAACCAAAGTGGCCGACAGTGCCTTGACTGGTGTCGTAGCTGGCTTTTTTCAAGCGACTTCGCAAGTCACCGATGGCCGAGCGCAGGCTGCGCGTGCTCGGTAAAGTCGGCAGGTCCAGACGATGCACCGCCTTGGTTTCAATCAAGTCGTGCTGGATAAAGCGCTGCATCGAATCGGCCAGCGGCTTGTTGTTGAGCACGTGATAGCGATCGAAACGGTACTTGTCGAACTTATGCAGGTAAACGTTATTGAGACTGGCACCGCTGTAGATCACACAGTCATCGATGATGAAGCCCTTGAGGTGCAGCACACCGAACAACTCGCGGGTTTGCACGGGCACACCGTAAATGGGCACCCGGGTCTCGTGGGCTTGCGTCTGGGCCTGGTACCAGGCGGCATTACCGGGCTGTTTGCCCGCGCCAATCAGCCCGCGCTGGGCACGCAGCCAATCCACCATGACCACGATTTCAAGTTCGGGACGGGCCGCTTTGGCGGCGTGCAAGGCATCGAGGATTTCCTGACCGGCTTCGTCCTGTTGCAAGTACAACGCCACCAGCGTGATGCGCTGGCGGGCATTGGCGATGTGCTCCAGCAGGCAACGACGAAAATCGGCCGCACCGGGCAAAATGCTGAAGGCATCGGCGGACAACGGAAAGCTGCGCAACTTGGGCAGCAGAGAGCGTTTGAAGAGCGACGGCATAGGGCTCGCTAAGGGTCGAATGCGAATAACCGCGAAGCTTACACGATTCTGTGTTTCAACCAGTAACCTCGCATTCAGCCCCGCACCTTATTGGCGACCAAGGCTCCACAAGCGCGCAATGTCCCGCGCCCGATCAGTCAATAACTGCGACGCATGGGCGCAGGCGTACTCCAGTGTCATAGGGCCACTGGCCACGGCAAACGCGGCATGAATACCGTGCGCGTACAACGCCTGATACCCCTCCCCCAATGTCCCGGCCAACACCACAACAGGTACGCCATTGCTGCGGGCGATGCGCGCAACCCCGAAAGGTGTTTTACCGCGCAGGGTTTGCGCGTCAAAGCGGCCCTCGCCCGTAATCACTAGCGCAGCGCCTTGCACGGCCTCATTCAGGCCGACCAGCTCGGCGACCACGTCAACACCGGCCCGAAACTGCGCGCCAAAAAACGCTTTGGCAGCGAACCCCAGACCGCCCGCAGCCCCTGACCCCGGCTCGTCACGCACGTCGTTGGGCAGCACCTTGGCGCAGTGGTCGGCAAAATACCCCAACGCTTGATCCAATTGCTGCACCTGGGCCGGGGATGCCCCTTTTTGCGGCCCGAAAATCGCTGAAGCCCCGTGCTCACCACACAAAGGATTGTTAACGTCCGCGGCGATTTCAAAGCGCACGTCGGCCAGGCGTGGGTCCAGCCCTTGCAGATCGATGCGTGCCACCTGCGCCAGCGCCAGACCGCCTCGCGGCAGCTCACGGCCTTGTGCATCAAACAGCCCCAACCCCAGCGCCTGCAGGGCCCCCGCACCGGCATCATTGGTTGCACTGCCGCCAATGGCCAAGATAATGCGTTGGGCGCCCGCCTCCAGCGCGGCTTTGATCAGCTCACCCGTGCCATAGGTGCTACTGACGCAGGCATTGCGCTGTTCAAGCGCCACCAACTGCAAACCGCTGGCTTGCGCCATTTCGATAATCGCGGTGCGGCTTTCCGGCAACCAGCCCCAATTGGCATGAGCCGGCTCGCCCAGTGGCCCTTGCACCTGATGACAGCGCAACTGGCCATTACCGGCCGCCACAATGGCATCGACCGTGCCCTCGCCGCCATCGGCCATGGGGCATTTGATCAACTGCGCATCGGGGAGCACGTCGGCCAGACCGGCAGCAATCGCCTCAGCGACTTTTTCGGCACTCAGGCTGTCTTTGAACGAGTCAGGGGCAATGACGATTTTCATTGGGCGAATCTCCAGTTCTTATGTCAACCATGCTGCCAGTATCGGCGTGCAAACACGCCAGGCCGCTGCACAAGGGATTACGGGGTTTGTTGTACATTTTCACAAGCCGGGCGCCTTGAACCGGACAAGGGTTTGACTCGCACGCTGCACTGGCGGAAGCTGGTGTTCACTACGCACGCCCGCTTCTGGAATTTGCATGCTAAAGCCCCACCGCTACTTGTTGCTCAGCCTAGCTTCTGCCGTCGTTGCAACCTGCCTATGGGTCTGGATGCGCCCTGCGGCGACCGTCACCACAACAAGCGTCAATCACAGTTACACGCAAGCCCTGGAGCAAGCACACAATGGCGAGCCTGGCGCTGCCCGTGTGCTCTACCAGCAATTGGCCCGCACCGATTTGTCTGACATCCGCCGCGCCAGCCTGCACGCCGAACTGCCCAACTATCCCAGCCCCCAAGCCCTGAAACTGGCCGATGCCGACTTGCATAACCCTTCGGCACTGGTACGCGAAGCGGCCATCCAGAGCATTGTCGGGCTGGTGCCGGGGGCGCAACGCACGCTGCTGCTTGGCCCGATCCTGGATGATCCGGAGCAAAGCGTACGGTTTGCCGCCGCCAACGCCTTGTTGGGCCTGTCCCCGGACGAGCAAGGGCTGTATTTCGGCCCGCTGCAGCAAGTGATTGACGAATATGAACGCACGCTCAAAACACAGCCTGAGAGTGCGCAGGCACAAGGGCAGCTTGCACGTTTGTACTTGCACGAAGGTCAGTTGGACGAGGCGCAGGCCGCACTGGAAAAAGTCACCCGCCTTGAGCCGGACAACCTGAAAGCCGTGGTCGCACGCGTGGACCTGCTGGATAAACGCGGCCAGAGCGACCGCGCACGCGAGTTGCTGGCCCAGCAGCTTGAGGCCCACCCCGACTCGGCTTACTTGCAGCATGCACTGGGCATCTGGCTGCACAATCACGGGCAAACCGAATACGCCCTGCTCGGGTTGGCCAAAGCCGTCGAACTCGAACCTGACAACAGCGACTATCGCTACAAGCTGGCCGTTGCCCTGCACGACTTGAACCAACTCGAAGCGGCGCAGCGCCAGCTTGAAGAGCTGCTGCAACGCCAACCCGCCAATCGCAAGGCACGGGTGCTGTTGATCCGTTATTGGAAGGAGTCGGGGCAATTGCAAAACGTGCAGGTGCTGCTCGCCCAACTTGAACAGCAAAACCCCGATGACCCGGCTTTGCAGCAGGGGTTATGACCCCTCTTATAACGCCCGACACCGTTTTATCAACGTCATTTGCACTTCAAATAGATGCATTTGAATATAAATTTCAAAACGTTGAATTGCCACGGTAGCGCAGGGTCAAGACCATATAGCCGCTCAAATGCGGGTAATTTATGAGTCGAGTATCAAGAGGCGGGAAATTCTGTGATTGCATTGGGACCCACCGAGGAGCGCGCCCTGATTCTCACGTGCCCCGGGCTGGAAAGGTCGGTTGATGTGCAGCAACTGACCTCAGGCGGCGTAAACAGTGTTGAACTGGCGTGCATGGACCACCTCCACCCGGCCTTGGAACAAGGTGCGGGATTGTTGATTTTCGAGGCCAACTCCCAACAGCTCGATGCGTTCGAGCAACTGCGTAATGTGCTGGTGAGACAACCCGATTGGTCGGACCTGCCGATCATCGTACTGACCGCTGAACCTCAATGGCCTGATGTTCAAATGACCCGCCTGAGCGAGCAATTGGGTCATGCCCTGTTCGTCGCCTCGCCCTGGTCAGCGGCACAGTTACTGTGCCTGTCTAAAAACGCCTTGCGCACACGCAAACAGCAATACGCCGCCAGAGACAGCGCACGCGCCCTGACCGAACGTGAAGTATTTATTAAGAACACGCTGCAACAGATTGATTTAGAAGTAGAGAATCGCGTCAAAAAAGCACTGCAGCACAACGATGACATACGCCATGCGCAAAAAATGGAAGCCGTCGGACAACTCACCGGAGGCATTGCCCACGACTTGAATAACATGCTGGCCGGGATCATCGGCAGTATGGAGCTGCTGCGGCGCAAGGTGGCCCGGGGCAAACTCGATGATCTGGATCGTCTTATCGACATGGGCGTCACCTCCGCCAATCGTGCTGCGGGGCTCACCCATCGATTGTTGGCGTTCTCGCGCCGCCAGTCACTGGACTCCAAACCCACCATGATCAGCGAGTGGCTGCTGGCACAACGGTCCCTGCTGGAGCAAAACCTCGCTCCGGCCACCCGGCTCACCCTTGAAGCCGATGACAACCTGTGGATCGCTGACGTTGACCCGCAGCAATTGGAAAACGCATTGCTGCACCTGGTGTCCAATGCCCGCGATGCCATGCCCGAAGACGGTCACCTCACCCTCAAGACCTATAACCTGCAGGTCGATACCGCTTTCAGTGAAGCTAACGGGCATTTCACGCCCGGTGATTACATTGTGCTTAGCGCATCTGACAATGGCTGCGGCATGCAAGAAAGCACGCTTAAACGCGCCTTCGACCCGTTTTTCACCACCAAACCCATCGGCCAGGGCACCGGCTTGGGACTGTCGATGATTTACGGGTTCTGCAAACAGTCACGCGGCCATGTACGCATCAATAGCCATGAACGCAGCGGCACCACTGTGGAACTGTTCTTGCCTCGCTGTAACGGCAGCAGCGCAGAGCTGAGCGCCCAAGGCCTGTCACAGGCAGAAACCGCAGCCAATGCCGAAAAAACCCTGCTGGTGGTTGAAGATGACAACGCCGTGCGCAATCTGGTGATCGAAGTGCTGCGTGAACAAGGCTACACGGTGCTCAGCGCCGAGGATGCGAACGCTGCACTGCCGATTATCGAATCGGCGCAAGCCATTGATTTGTTGATCAGCGATGTGGGGCTACCGGGCATGAACGGCCGCCAACTGGCTGAGATCAGTCGTCAGGCACGCCCGGATCTGCGCGTGCTATTCATCACCGGTTACGCACAGCATGCGACTGCGCGTGGCGGCTTTCTGGATGAAGGCATGCAGTTGATAACCAAGCCCTTCACCTTTGACCTGCTGACGGCCAAGGTGAATGAGATGTTGCAGGTCTGAATCCGCTTTAATTAAAGAGGATTCAGACCAACTGGTTCTGAATGATTTCTTTGAGCTTATCCAGATCGAACGGCTTGCCCAAAATGGGCGCCTTGCGCGTGATGGGGCTATCAGTCTCGCGTATTTCCTGCGGGTAGCCGCTGATAAAAATCACTTTAAGATCCGGCCGAAGCTTTACCGCAGGCTCAGCGATCTGTACCCCGGAAATACCGCCCGGCAACCGGAAATCCGTGACCATCAGGTCCAGGTGCGGCTTGCTGGCCAGAATTTCAAAGGCTTGCTCACCGTTTTCAGCCTGTAACACGCGATAGCCTTCACCTGACAAATAGGCGGACAAGACCATCAGGATCGAAGGGTCATCTTCGACAATCAGAACCACATCTTGTGCATCTTCACTCATGGGGGAAACCTTAATTGCTGCAAATGCTGCCAATACGACCATGGGGTCGGCCATAGGTTGCGGCTAATTTACGCGTTTTGCGCCAATGGCAGGCTGACCCGGAATACAGCACCCTCACCCAATGCACTTTGTACGGTGATTTTGCCACCATGGGCCGCCACAATCTGCTCAGAGATGAACAACCCGAGCCCCAGCCCAGCCACGGCGTGCTTGGCTGAAACCCGCTCAAACTGCTGAAAGATGCGTTGCTGGTTTTCTTCGCTGATGCCAATGCCCTGATCGCGGACTTCAACAATAGCGTTTTGGCCTTCGACATAAACTGAAACATCAATCGGGCTCTTGGCCCCATAGCGCAAGGCATTAGTCAGCAAATTCGACACGACCTGCTCAATCCGGAACTCATCCCATCGACCGACGACCGGACAGTCAACAAGAAGATTGACACTCGACTGGGCCGCACTGATTTGAGGCGCAAAAGTTTCCACCAGCGTACTCACCAGACGCGTCAAATCGAACTGGCTCGGGCGGATCGACAATTTGCCGGTGCGAATGCGCGACACGTCGAGCATGTCTTCAATCAGGCGAATCAAGCTCTGGATCTGGCGCTCATCGCGCTCCACCATGGCCTGCATCTTGTCCAGAGTGAACGCCGCTGCGTTATCGCGGGCCAGGTGCATCTTGCGCAACTGGGTTTCCAGGATCAGCCCGTTCAGAGGCGTTCGCACTTCATGGGAGACGATGGACATAAAGTCGTCGCGCATGCGCACAGCGTGTTCAAGTTCGCCTTGCGTGACCTGCAACTGTGCCAACAGGACTTCCTGTTCCCGACGACTTTGCTCAAGGGCTTCAACTTGCTGCTTGACCGCTTTTCGCTGCCGATACAGATCAACGAACACATTGACCTTGCTCTTGACCGCGTGAATATCCAGCGGCTTGTGCAAGAAATCCACTGCGCCGCTTTCATAGCCCTTAAAGGCGTAATTCATTTCACGCCCTGCGGCGCTGACAAAAACAATCGGGATGTTTTTAGTCTTCTCGGTACCGCGCATCATTTCAGCCAGCTCAAAGCCGTTCATGCCAGGCATCTGCACGTCCAGAATGGCCAGCGCAAACTCATGTTGCAGCAGCAACGAAAGCGCTTCGTCAGCGGACAAAGCCTTATAGACCGTGCGGTCTTCACGCTTGATCAACGCTTCCAGTGCCAACAGGTTTTCTGGCAGATCATCGACGATCAGCAGCTTGGCTTGAATATCACTTACTAGCATTCGATTCGTTCCAGCTCGACAAGCAGACGGCCGATGCCGCGCAAAGGGAGGATGTAGTCCGGTTTCATGCGATCCAGAGCCGCTTGCGGCATGGTAGAAACCAAGGCTTCTTCAGGGTCTTGAATGATGGTCAAACCGCCCGACTGCTTGACCGTGGCAATACCCTGAGCACCGTCCTGATTGGCGCCAGTCAGTAAAATCGCAGCCAGACGCTGTTGATACACGTCTGCCGCGGACTCAAACAAATAATCAATGGAAGGCCGCGAATAGTGCACGCGTGCTTCCTGACTCAACGAAAAACTGTAATCGTGCTCAACCGACAGGTGATAGCCGGGCGACGCAAAATAGAGCGTGCCAGGTTCAATCGTGTCCTTGTCGGCCGCTTCTTTGACCTTGATTGCCAAACGACGTGCAAACACGTCAGCCAACTGGCTACGGCGCTCGTCCGGCAAGTGCAGCACCACAATGATCGGCAAACGAAAGCCCGGCTTTAAACCCGCAAAAATCGTCAATAAGGCTTCGACACCCCCCGCCGATGCGCCCACCACGACGGCGTCAACCGGCGGCAGGCCAACGTACTCAACCGGCTCGTTCATCATAGCTTGCGGTAAATCCGCTCTTGCTTGAGCACGGGGGTGAATTGCTTGCTGTAGTCGGAGAAGTCCAGCGTCTCTTTGCTGCCCAGCATCAAAAAGCCGCGATGGCACAGCGATTCGTGAAACAACCCGAATGCCCGATTTTGCAAATTTTTATTGAAATAAATCAGCACGTTACGGCACGAAATCAAGTGAGTTTCCGAGAATACGCTGTCGGTCGCCAGGCTGTGGTCAGCGAACGTCACGTTCTCGCGCAGGCTCTTGTCGAAAATCGCGTAGTCATACGCTGCCGTGTAATACGTTGAAAAGTCACGCTGGCCACCGGCCTTATGGTAGTTGTCGGTGTAGCCCCGAATGTTTTCCAGGGAGAAAATCCCCTGTTTGGCCTTTTCCAGCGAACGCGGGTTGATATCGGTGGCATAGATGATCGTGCGATCAAGCAGCCCCTCTTCGCGCAGCAGGATGGCCATGGAGTAAACCTCTTCGCCCGTGCTGCACCCCGCGATCCAGATTTTCAGTGAAGGGTAGGTTCTGAGGATCGGCACCACTTCCTGACGGATCGCCAAAAAATGCTCGGGGTCACGAAACATTTCACTGACCGGGATCGTCATGTACTGCAATAACTGCATGAACGCGGTGGGGTCGTGCAGCACCCGTTCCTGCAACGCCGAGATGGTATTGCAATCGAATTGGCGCATGGCGTGATGCACCCGGCGCTTGACCGAAGCGCCGGAGTAATCACGAAAGTCATAGCTGTATTTGAGATAGATCGCTTCAATCAGCAGACGTATTTCAATATCGGTGTTTCGCGGCACTTAAATACGTTCCATTTTGGGCAACCAGACACGAATCAGCGAAAACAGGCGATCCAGGTCAATCGGCTTGGCCAGGTAGTCATTGGACCCGGCTTGCAGGCAGCGTTCCTGATCGTCTTTCATGGCCTTGGCCGTGACAGCAATGATCGGCAGCTTGCGCCAGCGCGGGTTTTTGCGAATTTCAACAGTGGCTTCGTAACCATCCATCTCGGGCATCATGACGTCCATGAGCACCAGATCGATGTCCTCCACTTCATTCAAGCGCTCAATCGCCTCACGGCCATTTCGGCCGATGACCACAATGGCGCCCTTATGCTCCAGTGCACTGGTGAGTGCAAAGATATTTCGGACATCGTCGTCGACCAGTAAAATTTTGCGCCCTTCAAACACTTTGTCGCGGCTACGCGCGGTCTTGAGCATTGTCTGGCGTTCATGGGACAACTGGGATTCGACTTTGTGCAGAAATAAAGTCACTTCATCAAGCAGACGCTCGGGCGAGCGGGCACCCTTGATGATGATCGAACGCGAGTATTTGCGCAGCTCGGCCTCTTCATCACGGGTCAGGTTACGCCCGGTGTACACAATGACCGGCGGGAACGAACAAATATCTTCGGTGGACATGCGCTTGAGCAGATCACCGCCGAGCATGTCCGGTAACTTG
Organism: Pseudomonas sp. WS 5071; assembly: GCF_012985765.1. NCBI lineage: Bacteria > Pseudomonadati > Pseudomonadota > Gammaproteobacteria > Pseudomonadales > Pseudomonadaceae > Pseudomonas > Pseudomonas sp. WS 5071. The sequence goes on from NZ_JAAQWY010000013.1 coordinate 60,584, forward strand.
AGGTCGATGATCATGCAGTCGTAAATGTTCGAGCGCAGCAAATCCAGCGCTTCCTGTGCATACCCTACTGCGGTGATCTCGATGTCATCGTCGCCGATCAGGCGAGCAATGCTGTCGCGTTGTAAATCGTCGTCCTCTACCAGCAACACCCGTTTAACTTTCTGCGTGAGCTTGGCTTCAAGGCGTGCGAATACGTCTTTGAGCTCTTCGCGGGTGGTGGGCTTGACGGCATACCCCACGGCCCCCATGTGCATGGCCGCTTCGACCCGGTCCTCGACTGAAATCACGTGCACCGGAATGTGCCGGGTAGACGCCTGCTCCTTGAGACGTTGCAACACCGTCAGGCCGGAGTGGTCGGGCAAGCGCATGTCGAGCAGGATCGCATCAGGGATGAACTCGGCTGCGAGGCTGAAGCCTTCGTCGGCACCATGGGCCACCAGGCACTGATAGCCCAACTCATGCGCCAGATCGAAGAGGATGCGCGCAAAATTTGGCTCATCTTCAATCACCAGAATGCAACGCGTGGTAAAGGGTGCCTTTTCGCGATCATCCATAAAGCGCGGAATCTCGACGTTCGGGACGCTTGCCATGGGTGGCGCGACGGGGGGCGTCACGGCAGTCAGGGTTTTGACCGGCTCGGCCACCAGGGCGGGTGCATACGGCTCATCGTGCTCAACAAACTGTTCAGGCAGAGTCAGCGTGAAAATACTGCCCTGCCCCGGCTCGCTGGTCACGCTGATGGAGCCTCCCAGCAAGTTGGCCAGATCGCGGGAAATGGACAGCCCCAACCCCGTTCCGCCATAGCGGCGGTTGGTGGTGCCGTCGGCCTGGCGGAACGCTTCAAAAATGCTTTCCTGCTGCTCGGCCGCAATGCCGATCCCGGAATCACGCACGGTGAAGGCAATGCCTTCGCTCGGTTGACGCGACACCGTAAGGCTCACTTGGCCTTTTTCGGTGAACTTGATCGCATTGGACAGCAGGTTTTTCAGAATCTGCTCCAGTCGCTGACGGTCTGTGAAGATCATCTGCGGGGTACCGGGTTGCAGTTCGACCTGGAAATCCAGCGCCTTTTCCCCGGCCAGCGGTTGGAACATGCTTCGCAGACCGTCCACCAAACGCGGGACGCTGGTGTTTTCAGGGCGCACTTCGAGCTTGCCGGCTTCGACCTTCGAAATATCCAGAATGTCGTTAATCAAGTTGAGCAAGTCATTGCCCGCCGAGTAGATCGACTCGGCAAATTTCACTTGTTCGGCGGTCAGGTTTTCATGCGGATTTTCCGACAGCAATTTGGCCAGAATCAGCGAGCTATTGAGCGGTGTGCGCAGCTCGTGCGACATGTTGGCCAGGAACTCGGACTTGTACTTGCTGGAGCGCTGCAACTCTTCGGCACGCTCCTCCAATTGCACCTGAGCATGATTCAACTCGGTGTTTTTCTGGTCCATTGCGTCGCGCTGGGCTGCGAGTGCCAATGCCTGATCGGCTAACTGCTCGTTGGTCTGCTCCAGTTCGGCTTGCTGGGTTTCCAAGTGCGTCTGAGATTCCTTGAGGATGCGCGACTGCTCTTCCAGCTCTTCATTCGCGGTTTTGAGTTCTTCTTGCTGCACCTGCAACTCTTCATTGAGTTGCTGGGTTTCAGCCAGCACTTCTTGCAAGCGCTGACGGTAGCGTGCCGCTTCAATCGAGGTGCCAATGTTGTCGGCAATCAACTCGAACAACTCGATGTCGCGCTCAGTCAACGGCCGCAAAAAGCCCAGCTCGATCACGCCATTGACCCGGTCATCGTCACTGGTAGGCACGACCAGCACGCTGCGTGGGCTGCCTTCGCCGAGCCCGGAACTGACCTTGAAGTAACCCTCGGGGACATTGTCCAGACGAATCAATTTATCTTGCTGCGCCGCCTGGCCCACAATCCCTTCGTCGTTGTGAATCAGTTGATCCTGCAACTCGTGCTCGCGGGAAAAACCATAACTGGCCACACGCTTGAGGCCGCCATGGTCTTCACGCACGTAAACTGCTGCGACCACTGAGCCCAAGTACTGAGCGCAGAATTGCAAAATGTTGCGACCCAGCATGTTAAGGGTCAGACGCCCCAACACCTGTTCTGCAAGCTCGGTCTGCCCGTTGCGCAGCCAGGCCTGCTGCTCAAGGCGTTGCGCACTCCTGACCTGCGCTTCGAGGGTATCGCTGTAGCTTTTTGACAGATTGACCAGGTCACGACGCCCGATATACGCCAGGAAGCCGCTCAGACCTAATACGAAAAGCAAGTACAGGCCGATGACCAGAAACGTTGTGCGGCTCACGGCATCATTGCGGTCGACACGCAGCTGTTGCTCCATGGCAATGAATTCGTCGAATTCCTTGCGCACCTGATCGGTCAGACGCTTGCCGCGCCCAGACTGCACTGCGCCCCGGTAATCACCATTACTGCGGCGCAGGTCTATCATCGCTTGAGCGTACTGACTCCAGTCATTTTGCAGCGCTTCAAGACGTTTGAGGCGGTCCACCTGCTGCGGGTTGTCGCTGACCAGCTCCTGCAAACCCCGCAGTTGTGCAAGGACTTGGGGCCTGGCGACTTCATACGGGTCCAGAAAATGCTCGTCGCCAGTAATCAGGTAGCCGCGCATGCCGGTTTCAAGGTCAACGGTGAGCTTGATCGCCTCGTTCGCGTTATTGATAACGCGATCGGTGTGCTGCAACCACTGTATGACCGATAGCAGATAGCTGATCATCACCACAAACAAGACGGCGCTGAGCACGCCGACACCCAAGGGCAAACCGACGTTGCGACTCAGGAGTTTGCGAAAGCTTTGCTCATCAACCGATGCAGGTGCATTCATTTTTCTGGCCCGTGAACAGTGTAAAAAACCGTAAGTTTGCCGGATTACCGAGCAAACAATCTATTTTCTTCCTCAAATAAGTACATATTCGTACAAAGAGCTGCACTGAAAAGCTACATACAGCTATCCTTGCACACCTTGTACGAAGGAGTTTTTCGTACAACGACGGGAACTTGTGCGCGGTTGCAGCTTACTGATAGTGCAAGCCGATGCTTTTTGGCCTTCACCCGCATTCACATTTTTTCGGGATACCCACTATGTCTGCAACACCCTCCACCATCCTCGTTGTTGAAGACGATGCCATTGTTCGCATGCTGATTGTGGATGTGCTGGAAGAACTCGAATTCAATGTACTGGAAGCTGATGGCAGTGAATGTGCACTGACCTATATAGGCGATGCGAAGCAAGTCATTGATCTGCTGATGACCGATGTCGGACTTCCGGGGATGGATGGCCGAGAACTGGCTAAACAGGCGCAGACATTACGCCCCTCATTGCCAATTCTGTTCGCCAGCGGCTATGCCGAGAGCATAGATACCGTGGGCAACACCTCGGTGATCGCCAAGCCCTTTTCGATCGATCAGTTGCGCGACAAGGTCAAGAGCCTTCTTGCCTGAGACGTGAATTGACGCGTCCACCGCTGTCATGCTCTCCTACACATCTTGTATCAGGTGCCCTTCACAGGGTGAAACGGGAAACCGGTGCGTCAGGCGTTCATCGCCTTGATCAGTCCGGTGCTGCCCCCGCAACGGTAAACAAGCGGAACATCGAAGCCACTGTGCTCATGCATGGGAAGGTGATGTTCGCAGGTTCAGATGACTTGAACCCCTTGTGAGCCCGGAGACCGGCCTGCTCATATCGAATAACAAACCCGCGGTGGGCGGGCGCTGTTAAAGCCTGCGAGCACCGTTCGCGGGGTTTTCTTGCGCTTTTTCGCCCGCTGCTCACCAGAGGGAAGCGCCATGTCAGTCAGCACCAGCCGTACACAATCCGCAGCCACCACCGCCACTCACAGCCAGCGTATCGTAGCGGCTGTCGGCGCAACCGTGCTTGGGGCGTTTCTCGTTTACTTCGCGGGCTTTTCCCATATTGACGCGGTGCACAATGCCGCACACGACACGCGTCACAGCGCTGCCTTCCCGTGCCATTGAGAGGCGAGCCCATGATGAAGCGCATCATTCAAACCGCCGGTTTTACCGGTTTGCTGGCTGCCCTGTTATTGACGCTGTTGCAAAGCTTTTGGGTGGCGCCACTGATCCTTGAAGCAGAAACCTTCGAGACGCCTGCTGCGGGTCACACGCATGAACACGCTGACTCCGCCCTGCCCGGCCACACCCATGCCGCTGAAGCCTGGGAACCCGAGGATGGCTGGCAGCGCCTGGTGTCGACCACCGGTGCCAATTTGGTGGTCGCCGTGGGATTCGCGTTGATGCTCGCAGGCCTCTACACACTGCGAACGCCGACCCGTACCTCTCAAGGGGTGCTGTGGGGGCTGGCTGGATATGCCACATTTTGTCTCGCCCCAACACTGGGACTGCCGCCGGAACTACCCGGCACGGCTGCGGCTGATTTGCTGCAACGCCAGATCTGGTGGGTCAGTACCGCCGCGTCGACAGCCGTTGCGATTGCACTCGTGGTATTTGGCAGGCACTGCGCGCTAAAAGTGCTAGGGGTGGTGATTCTGGTCATGCCTCATGTCATGGGCGCGCCACAGCCGCTGGTCCACGCCAGCCTGGCACCGCAAGCACTTGAAACGCAGTTCAAGGTGGCTTCGCAATTGACCAACGCTGCCTTTTGGCTGGCACTGGGGGTTATCAGCGCGTGGTGGTTCCGGCGCAAGACTGATGGCCAGTACGCTGCATGACGCCGCCGCCCACCCCGCAAACCCTCGTGGCCGGGCTGGGCTGTCGGCGCGGCTGCAGTGCTGAAGAACTGTTGACGCTCATGAATGAGTCTCTGAACCATGCCGGGATCGCGCTCAGTGCAATACGGGCCTTGGCCAGTATTGATTCAAAACGGGACGAGCCCGGCCTGATCCAGTTGGCGCAGCAGTTGAAACTGCCCTTCGAGGTATTCAGTGCACAGCAGCTTGCCGTGTTTGCCCCCCGGCTCAGTCACCAGTCACCGGTTTCGTACGCCCACACGGGCTGTTTCGGGGTGGCTGAAAGTGCTGCACTGGCCCTCTGCGAGCGAGTGACCGGTCAACGCGCGACGCTGCGGGTCACTCGCCAAACCTCTGATAACGCGACGTTTGCGTTAGCGACCGGGCTGTAATCAGGCGATACTCCACCGCCTCACTATGAGCGTTGTTCAAGCGGCGCTCTGTTTTGTATCGTTCAAGAGACTGCCATGACTGTTTATTTCATCGGGGCCGGCCCCGGCGATCCAGAGCTGATCACGGTCAAAGGCCAGCGCCTGATCCGCAGCTGTCCGGTGATCATTTATGCCGGTTCACTGGTGCCCGCCGCAGTGCTGGAAGGCCATCAGGCCGAACGGGTGATTAATAGCGCCCAGTTGCATCTGGAACAAATCATCGCGCACATCACCGCTGCCGACGCTCAAGGCCAGGACGTGGCCCGCGTGCATTCAGGCGACCCCAGCCTGTATGGCGCAATCGGCGAGCAAATCCGCTGCCTGCGGGCGCTGGGCATTGCGTTTGAAATCATCCCAGGGGTCACGGCGACCGCCGCCTGCGCCGCTCTGCTGGAAGCCGAACTGACGTTGCCAGACATCTCGCAGACGGTGATTCTGACCCGATACGCGGAAAAAACCGTGATGCCTGCAGGCGAAGAGCTGGCGAGTCTGGCCAGCCATAAAGCAACCATGGCCATTCACCTGGGGGTTAAAAACCTGGACAGCATCGTGGCCGAGCTGACCCCGCATTACGGCAGTGACTGCCCGATTGCGGTGATCCACCGTGCCAGTTGGCCTGATCAAGATGCAGTCACCGGCACCCTCGCTGACATTGTGCAGCGGGTTCAAGCCAAAGGGTTCAGGCGCACGGCATTGATTCTGGTCGGTCGTGTGCTGGCCAACGACAGCTTCAGCGAGTCTTCGCTTTACCGGGCTGGGCACGCGCACGTGTATCGCCCCTGACAGTCGCCCGCGTAAAACACAGGCATAAAAAAACGGTGCTCACGGGGCACCGTTTTTTATGCTGCTCGCAGCGAACACCTTGCGACTGTTAACTCAGTAGTAGGCGTTTTCTTTCTGCGAGTGATCGGTCACGTCACGCACACCCTTGAGCTCGGGAATACGCTCCAGCAACGTGCGTTCGATACCTTCGCGCAGCGTCACGTCGGCCTGGCCGCATCCCTGACAACCGCCGCCGAACTTGAGGACCGCAATACCGTCTTCAACCACTTCAATCAGGCTGACCTGACCGCCGTGACTGGCCAGGCCGGGATTGATCTCGGTTTGCAGGTAGTAATTGATGCGCTCGTTGATCGGGCTGTCAGCGTTGACCATGGGCACTTTGGCGTTGGGCGCCTTGATGGTCAGTTGGCCGCCCATGCGATCGGTCGCGTAGTCCACCACGGCGTCTTCAAGAAACGGCTCGCTGACCGAATCGATCCAGGCGGTGAAGCTTTTCAGGCCCAGGGCGGTATCTTCAGGTTTGACTTCGTCTGGCTTGCAATACGCAATGCAGGTTTCAGCGTATTGCGTACCCGGTTGGGTGATGAAGACGCGGATGCCGATACCCGTGGTGTTCTGCTTGGACAGCAGATCAGCCAGGTAATCGTGGGCGGCGTCGGTAATCGTTATGGCGCTCATGGAATCTCCTCGCAGACATGGGGCGCAGTTTACGCCAATCGGCGCGCCTGACAAAGTCCTAGTATTTTTGTCAGGAAAGCCACACCCCATGTGGGTGAAACAAATGACCCTTACAGGTTCTCGTAGCGGTTCATGTCCAGCACGCCGGCCTCTACCGGATCGGTTTCGTTGATGTATTCGCCGATGTCATGAAAGTACGCCCAAAATTGCGGATGACTGCGGCGAATCCCCCAGCGCTGGACGATGGCATCAAACGAGGCTTGATCCTGGCTTTTCTCCATCGCAACGACAAACGCCTCAACCTCACCGGCCGGGATGTTGAACATGAAGTTCGGATAACTGCTAAGCACACCCGGGTAGATCGTCAGCGTGTCCAGCCCAGGCTGCAGGCGATATTCCTCACCCAGCATAAACGCCACATTGGTGTGCGCGCGATTGCGCAACAGGCTGTACATCTCACGCGTGCCATCAGCACTTTCGATGCGCAGCATACTGGCTTCGGGCAGTCGATTGATAACGGGCAACCCGGCTGCGGGGCGCGACGTCAGGCGGCTGAGCGATTGCTCCGCATACTGGAAGGCCTGAGCAATGTTGGGCCGCGAACAGTAGGCTCCCGAACAACGGTTAATCGGGTCAGGCCGTGCGTTGAGGGTTCCGGTGCGCTCAATCAGCTTGAGGGCAAAATCGCGTTTCGGGTCTGCCGGGTCGAGCTTCATGCCCGTCGCAGTGCCGGTGTCGATCTTCCGATAATCCATCCACATCTTGAGCTTGCCACTGTTCTGATACCAGTCGCCCAAAATGGCCGCACGCGAATCAGCTGGCATCAGACGCAGGAAGTTAACCTCGGCGCCGTTACGGATCAGGTCAAAGTACAGGCGCGTCTGCGCCTGGTGCGAGACGTTACCGAACACATCAAAGTTGACCGCCAGTTGATAGTAGGTGCGTTCCAGTAGCGGGTAGTCGAAAAGCCACAAGGTCTGCGGGACTTCACCGATCAACCCTTTGCTGACACTGGCACTGTCGAAGTGACGGAAGATGGTCAGCAGCGCGTTGTCATTTCCTGCCCACAAGGTCGACCAGCTTGGCGGCGGCATTTCAGCGTATGCACTTTGGCGCAACTCTTCATACTCATTACGTTTGTCGCGGTAGTTGTGCCACAGCGAGATGATGCTGCCCACGTCGTCGATCTGACCTGGCATCGCCAGCAACGGCGTGGCTTTGCCGCGGTAAACGGCGTCAGTCACGTAGCGATCACGGGCAGGTTCCTGGAACACGGCCCAGAAGTTGTCGCGAATCACGTCCGTGGCAATCTGGCCGCGGCAGACAGGCCCGCGAATAAAGGTGCGCACAAAGTATTCGGCGTTATCCAGCATGAACTGGTAACGGGCGACGGCAGGGATGGCTTCAAAGGTCTCGAACGGGTTGGCACGCCCTCGTGGCCCATACCCCGGTAGCTTGGCCGCATGCCAGTCACCGCTGTAAAACAGTTGTTTGACCCGCTCCAGCTTGCGCTGCCCCATAGGATAGGTGATGTGTGTTTTGTGAACGATCACCCCCTGGACCGGCATGATCCGGTAATAAAAGGTGGTGCCCGGGTCGTCGTTGGGGCGCCGCGTAGCGATCAGGTCAATCGGCTGCCCGCTGGGCGTACGCGAACGCACCCACTGGAAGTAATGCCCCGGCACGCCGTTGTCGAAATAGGCATGGGCCAGGAACAAATGCTCATACAACCAGCGAGCGACCAGGGCTTCGGTGGAGCCCGGGCGATTGAGCAACTCTTCCCATTCGGCGATCTGAGTGGCTTCAATTGCCGTCGGCTGAATGGCATGTTGATCGACCGGCGCGCCCTGCGCTAACCAGGTCTGCACCGTTATGTATTGCTGATCGGTCAGGCCAGTGACGGCTAACGGCATGCCTTCCTTGGGATGTTTTTGCGCGTAATTGTTGAACTCGCCGGGTGCCGGGCAACTGTTTTCACGGTTGAGCCCCAGCACGATCTCTTCAGGCAGTTTGGCGTTTGGCGTCAACGGAGCGCTGTGGCCCAGTTCCAGCATGCGCGCCATGAGTGCCGCTTGTGCGCCCTGGGCGTCCAGCACGGAGTAAAAACCTTTATTGCGCCACTCTTGCGGGCCCTTGGCGTCGTAGAAAATCCGTGTTGGCGCCACAGCAGTGGTCCGATCACCCTGATAGACAGGTACTTTGCTCGCCCCCCGGGTTGCGCCCTCCGCGCTCCCCAGGTTGAGCTGGCAGGCCGCATCGTTACAGGCGTGGCAAGCGACGCACTTTTCGGTAAGGATCGGCTGGATATCCCGGGTGTATGAAATAGCCGGGCTAACGAGCGGGGTTTGGCCCAACGCTGTACTGCACACCACCAGCGTCACGGCGCCGGTGAGTAGGCGAAAAAACATGTGCCATTGTCCTGATATTAAAAATTGTCGCGATTCTACCCGTCGAAGACTCGCCTCAACATGAATGAAATTCATGAAAAATGGCGAACGATCAAATCCCACGCAGGTTTGTTATGCTTTGCCATCTTTTGCATGGCTCTAACAGGTAGTCCTATGTCTGACCGCAGCGCTCGTCTCCAAGCACTTCAGCACGCCCTCAAAGAGCGCATTCTGATTCTCGATGGCGGCATGGGCACTATGATCCAAAGCTACCGTCTAGAGGAACACGACTATCGTGGCACACGCTTTGCCGACTGGCCGAGTGACGTAAAGGGCAATAACGACCTGCTGGTCATCACTCGCCCGGATGTCATCGGTTCGATTGAGAAAGCGTACCTGGATGCCGGTGCCGACATTCTCGAAACCAACACCTTCAACGCCACTCAAGTCTCCCAGGCTGACTACGGCATGCAGGCACTTGCCTACGAACTCAACGTAGAAGGTGCTCGGCTGGCGCGCAAGGTGGCCGATGCCAAAACGCTTGAAACGCCGGACAAACCGCGTTTCGTGGCGGGCGTGTTGGGCCCGACCAGCCGTACTTGCTCGTTGTCGCCGGATGTCAACAACCCCGGCTACCGCAACGTGACCTTCGATGAATTGGTCGAAAACTACACCGAGGCCACCAAGGGCTTGATCGAGGGTGGCGCGGACCTGATCCTGATCGAGACCATTTTCGACACGCTTAACGCCAAGGCAGCAATCTTCGCCGTGCAAGGCGTGTTCGAAACGTTGGGCATCGAGTTGCCGATCATGATTTCCGGCACCATTACCGACGCCTCCGGCCGCACCCTGTCTGGCCAGACCACCGAAGCCTTCTGGAACTCGGTGAGTCATGCCAAGCCGATTTCGGTGGGCTTGAACTGCGCGCTGGGTGCCAGCGAGTTGCGCCCGTACCTTGAAGAGCTGTCGAACAAAGCCAGCACCTACGTCTCGGCACACCCTAACGCCGGTCTGCCGAATGAGTTCGGGGAATACGACGAACTGCCCGCGCAGACGGCCAAGGTGATTGAAGAGTTCGCCCAAAGCGGCTTTTTGAATATTGTCGGCGGCTGCTGCGGCACCACGCCGGGCCATATCGAGGCCATCGCCAAGGCAGTGGCCGGTTACGCACCGCGCCAGATCCCCGACATTCCCAAGGCGTGCCGCCTGTCAGGCCTTGAGCCGTTTACCATTGACCGCAGCTCGCTGTTCGTCAACGTAGGCGAACGCACCAACATCACCGGTTCGGCGCGCTTTGCCCGGCTGATCCGTGAAGACAACTACACCGAAGCCCTGGAAGTGGCCCTGCAACAAGTTGAAGCCGGTGCGCAAATCATCGACATCAACATGGACGAAGGCATGCTGGATTCGAAGAAGGCCATGGTGACCTTCCTCAACCTCATCGCTGGCGAACCGGACATCTCCCGCGTGCCGATCATGATTGACTCTTCCAAATGGGAGGTCATCGAAGCAGGGCTCAAGTGCATACAGGGCAAAGGCATCGTCAACTCGATCAGCATGAAAGAAGGCGTCGAGCAGTTTATTCACCACGCCAAACTGTGTAAGCGCTATGGCGCAGCGGTGGTGGTGATGGCGTTCGACGAAGCCGGCCAGGCCGACACCGAAGCGCGCAAGAAAGAAATCTGCAAACGCTCCTACGACATTCTGGTGAATGATGTTGGCTTCCCGCCGGAAGACATCATCTTCGACCCGAACATCTTCGCCGTGGCCACCGGCATTGAAGAGCACAACAACTACGCAGTGGACTTCATCAACGCCTGCGCCTACATCCGTGACGAACTGCCGTATGCCCTGACGTCGGGGGGCGTGTCGAACGTGTCCTTCTCGTTCCGCGGCAACAACCCGGTACGCGAGGCGATCCATTCGGTGTTCCTGCTGTACGCCATTCGGGCGGGCCTGACCATGGGCATCGTCAATGCCGGGCAACTGGAAATCTACGACCAGATCCCGACCGAACTGCGTGACGCCGTTGAAGACGTCGTGCTCAACCGCACCCCTGACGCCACCGACAACCTGCTGGCAATCGCGGACAAGTACAAAGGCGACGGCAGTGTCAAAGAAGCCGAAACCGAAGAGTGGCGCGGCTGGGACGTCAACAAGCGGCTTGAGCATGCATTGGTTAAAGGCATCACCACCCACATTGTCGAGGACACCGAAGAGTCGCGCCTGTCATTCAAGCGTCCGATTGAGGTCATCGAAGGCCCGCTGATGTCGGGCATGAACATCGTTGGCGACCTGTTCGGTGCAGGCAAAATGTTCCTGCCGCAGGTGGTCAAGTCTGCCCGCGTCATGAAACAGGCCGTGGCGCACCTGATCCCGTTCATTGAACTGGAGAAAGGCGACAAACCGGAAGCCAAGGGCAAGATCCTGATGGCCACCGTCAAGGGTGATGTGCACGACATTGGCAAGAACATCGTCGGCGTGGTGCTGGGCTGCAACGGCTATGACATCGTCGACCTCGGCGTGATGGTGCCTGCCGAGAAAATCCTGCAAGTGGCCAAAGAGCAAAAGTGCGACATCATCGGTTTGTCCGGCCTGATCACACCGTCGCTGGATGAAATGGTCCACGTCGCGCGTGAAATGCAACGTCAGGACTTCCACTTGCCCCTGATGATCGGCGGCGCGACCACCTCCAAGGCGCACACTGCGGTCAAGATCGAACCCAAGTACCAGAACGACGCCGTGATTTATGTCACCGACGCCTCCCGTGCCGTGGGTGTGGCCACGCAGTTGCTGTCCAAAGAACTGAAAGCCGGCTTCGTCAGCAAGACCCGCGACGAGTACATCGAGGTCCGCGAGCGCACCGCCAACCGCAGTGCGCGCACCGAGCGCCTGAGCTATGCCGCGTCCATAGCCAAAAAGCCGCAGTTCGACTGGGCCGGATACCAGCCGGTGAAACCGACGTTTACCGGCGCCAAGGTATTGGACAACATCGACCTCAACGTACTGGCCGAATACATCGACTGGACACCGTTCTTCATTTCCTGGGATCTGGCAGGTAAATTCCCGCGCATTCTGACAGACGAGGTCGTGGGCGAAGCCGCCACCGCGCTGTACGCCGATGCTCAGGAAATGCTCAAGAAACTGATCGATGAAAAACTCATCAGCGCCCGTGCCGTCTTCGGCTTCTGGCCGGCCAATCAGGTAAACGATGATGACCTGGAGTTGTATGACGAAAACGGCCAGCCATTGGCCACACTGCACCACTTGCGCCAGCAAATCATCAAGACCGATGGCAAGCCCAACTTCTCCTTGGCCGACTTTGTGGCGCCTAAAGACAGTGGCGTGACCGATTACGTGGGCGGCTTTATCACCACGGCTGGGATTGGCGCAGAAGAAGTGGCCAAGGCTTATCAGGACGCTGGCGACGACTACAACTCAATCATGGTCAAGGCCCTGGCCGATCGCCTGGCCGAAGCCTGCGCCGAATGGCTGCACCAACAGGTGCGGACCCATTACTGGGGTTACGCCAAGGACGAGCAACTGAGCAATGACGCGCTGATCAAAGAGCAATACAGCGGCATCCGCCCTGCCCCTGGCTACCCGGCTTGCCCGGATCACACGGAAAAGGCCACGTTGTTCAAATTGCTTGATCCTGAAGCCGAAGAAATGCGGGCGGGCAAAAGCGGCGTGTTCCTGACTGAGCACTACGCCATGTTCCCGGCTGCGGCTGTCAGCGGCTGGTACTTCGCACACCCGCAGGCGCAATACTTCGCCGTGGGCAAGGTCGACAAAGACCAGATCGACAGTTACACCGCGCGTAAAGGTCAGGACCTGGCCGTTACGGAACGCTGGTTGGCGCCGAACCTGGGTTACGACAACTGAAGCTGAAAAGCCTCCCGCTGGTCCCGGTGTTGCCACTTATACAGTGGCAACACCGCGGCTGAGTGTCAGAGCGCTCCTGTAACACATGCGTATCGCGCCCTCGCCTGTCGAGGTTTGACTATCCTCAAGACAGTGACCTTCCTCTCTGGAGCTTGAGGTGCTTATGAACGATCCGCAAAAGCCACCGTCCTTTTGGCAAGTGCTGCACAGCGTGATGGCTGCCGCATTTGGCGTACAAAGCTCGAAAAACAGGGCTCGCGATTTCACCCACGGCAAACCCGGTCAGTTCTTGCTGTTGGGCTTGCTGTTTACCGGAGTATTTGCGTTGACGTTGTTCGCAATCGTCAAACTGGTGCTTCATTTTGCCGGGGGCTGAGGCATTTGCAGCAGGCTATCGAGCGAGAACGGGTATCGATAATTCGCGGGTTTACCCTGCGCAGAGAACGACGTGAAGCGCAGGTTGAATGCCTGGCTACGTATAACCTTGAGCAAGGTTGCCGCTTGTTCGGCATTGAGCAACTGCAACACCGGAACTTGCCGATCTCGCCCACCGAAGCGTTTGAAATCAACGCCTTTGCTGTCATCACTCAACAACACCATCGCCCAGCCTCCAAGGGTGAAATGGCCTGCCACCAAAGCGCTGAGACGCCCGCTGATCCGCGATTCGAGGGCAGCAACAGAGCTGTTGACCGCGCTGAACAGGATATCGCGGCCCGGGGCGTGCCCGGCTTCCTGCGCCGCCCGCATGGCCCCGAACGCCATTTCATCATTGGCGCTCCACACCAGCGCCGTGTCGGGGTAACGTTTGAACAACTGCTGAGCCTGCTCATACGCGCGCTGCTCGTTCCACTCGCCATACACCATCTGTCGCAAGCGCACGTGAGGATGTTCATTCAGCGCACGCTGCATGCCCTTTTCCCGCCAGCGAGAAGCAGGGGTGTTTTTGACCCCGGAAAAAGCCAGCAGATCCACCGTTTTCCCAGGCGCTATAGGCCCATGCTGACGAATCAACTCGTTCAGCATCAGATAACCGCCCTCTTCATCATTGGTCACCATGCTGCCAAGCCAGCCCGAGTAACGGGCGCCATCTGCCTCCATTAACTGGGCCTGCTCATGGGTCAGGCCATTATTGACGATGAACAGCTTCACGCCGCTGCCGTGGGACAGGCGCAAGATTTGCGGGGCAACGTATTGTTCATTAACGAAGACCAGGTAATCGGGCCTGTGGGGGCCTTGTAAAGCTGCCCGCGCTTGCTCGATGGCTTTTTGTGGGGATCGCTGTGCGTATTGGACCTCAAGCTGCATGCCCAGGCTGTTGGCTGCCGCTTGCATAAAGTCAGAATAACTGACCCAAAAGGTCTCATCCGCAAGACCGGGGTTGATAAACAGCACGTTGGCGCCCTGCACCGCCATGGAAAATGGCAGGGTCAGGATGATCAGGCATTGACTGAAAGCTTTGAGCATTGACACCTGTCCCAGGAAATTGAGCCTCATCATAACTGGCACAATACCATCAGGCATCTGGCTAACGCTGCTGTTTCAGTGCGGCCAGAAAAGCCACAACGTCAGTTACCTGCGCGCGAAGCTTTAATTATTGGTGACTCACCCAAAACACCGCAGTGCCCACCACCAAAATGATCATGAAAAGAATGGCCCATGCATCAACCTTGCTATCACTTTTACGTGCCTTGACTGGAGTGCTCATCGCATCGCCTTTTTTCAGTTTTATGGGTGAATGCTTGAAGACGTCCTGTCAGTTAAGTCCAGCAATCCCCACAAGACAAGTAAGTGATTGAGAATCAGCCTCTTATAGTCTTTTTGGTTCTTTCCATATGCTTAAACAGCACTTTTGCGCATAACTACAAACTGGTATCGTTCCTCGCTCCGTGGGGAGTGCGCGGCCGTGCGCGCAGATAAGCTGTTAGCAGCCTGAGAACAGGACCTATATGTACGTATATGACGAGTACGATCAGCGGATCATTGAGGACCGCGTCAAGCAGTTCCGTGATCAGACCCGACGCTACCTGGCAGGTGAGCTGAGCGAAGAAGAATTCCGCCCCCTGCGCCTGCAAAATGGCCTGTATGTTCAGCGTTTTGCCCCGATGCTGCGGGTTGCAGTGCCCTATGGCCAACTGACTTCGCGCCAGGCGCGGATGATGGCCAAGATTGCCCGGGACTACGACAAGGGCTATGCCCACATCAGTACCCGCCAGAACGTGCAGTTCAACTGGCCTGCGCTGGAAGACGTGCCGGATATTCTGGAAGAACTGGCCACTGTGCAGATGCACGCCATCCAGACCAGTGGCAACTGCCTGCGTAACGTGACCACCGACCAGTTTGCCGGCGTTGCCGCCGACGAGTTGATCGACTCCCGCCCGTGGTGTGAAATCGTGCGTCAGTGGACGACTTTCCACCCGGAATTCGCCTATTTGCCGCGCAAGTTCAAGATCGCAATCAACGGGTCAGCTTCTGACCGCGCCGCCATTGAAGTACACGATATCGGCCTTGAGCCCGTGTTCAATGAAGCCGGTGAATTGGGCTTCCGTGTACTGGTTGGTGGCGGCTTGGGCCGTACCCCGGTGGTAGGCGCATTCATTAATGAATTTCTACCGTGGCAAGACTTGCTGAGCTACCTTGAGTCCATCCTGCGGGTCTACAACCGCTATGGCCGTCGGGACAACAAGTACAAGGCACGCATCAAGATTCTGGTCAAAGCCCTCACCCCTGAAGTCTTTGCGCAACGCGTCGAGGCCGAAATGGTGCACCTACGGGGTGGCTCGACCACGCTGACCGAAGCTGAAGTTCACCGTATCGCCAAGCATTTCGTCGACCCGGACTACAAAGATTTGCCAGATTTCAGCGCCGAACTGGCTGAACTCGACAAGCAGCATCCCGGTTTTGCCCGCTGGCGTACCCGCAATACCCTCGCCCATAAAAAGCCGGGTTATGTGGCTGTCACGCTGTCGCTCAAACCTACTGGCGTTGCGCCGGGTGATGTGACTGACAAGCAGTGGGACGCCATTGCTGACATGGCCGACCGCTACAGCTTCGGCCAACTGCGCACCTCTCACGAACAAAACATCATTCTGGCCGATGTCGAAGAGCGCCAGTTGTTCACCATGTGGGGCGAGTTGCGCGAGCACGGTTTTGCCACACCGAATATCGGCCTGCTGACCGACATGATTTGCTGCCCCGGCGGCGATTTCTGCTCGCTGGCCAACGCCAAATCCATCCCGATTGCCGAATCCATCCAGCGCCGCTTTGAGGACCTGGACTACCTGTTCGACATCGGTGAGCTGGACCTCAACATCTCAGGTTGCATGAACGCCTGTGGTCACCACCACGTCGGCCACATCGGCATCCTGGGTGTTGATAAAAAAGGCGCCGAGTTTTATCAGGTGTCGCTGGGGGGCAGTGCCAGCCGTGATGCCAGCCTGGGTAAAATCCTCGGCCCTTCGTTCGCTCAGGACGACATGCCGGATGTAATTGAAAAGCTGATCGACGTCTACGTTGAAAAACGGACCGAAGACGAGCGCTTCATCGACACCTATCAACGTATTGGCATCGATCCCTTCAAGGAGCGCGTCTATGCAGCGAATCATTAAGAATAACGAAGTTATCGACGAAACCTGGCACTTGCTGCCCAAGGACGCAAGCTTCGATGGCATCCCCAACTGCGATGATCTGATCGTGCCGCTGGCCCTGTGGCGCGAGCATGCTCATGCACTTAAAGCCCGTGATGGCGGTTTGGGCGTGTGGCTGGACAGCGACGAAGAGGCAGAAGAAATCGGCGAAGACGTGGACAGCTTTCAGGTCATTGCCCTGAACTTCCCTGCCTTCACCGACGGCCGCAGCTACTCCAATGCTCGTTTGCTGCGCGATCGCTATGGTTATACAGGTGAATTGCGAGCCATCGGGGATGTGTTACGTGATCAGCTTTTCTACCTGCACCGCTGTGGCTTCGATGCATTCGCCATACGGGCCGATAAAGACCCCTATGAAGCACTGCAAGGCCTGAAAGACTTTAGCGTCACCTATCAAGCGTCCGCTGACGAGCCTCAGCCTCTTTTCCGACGGCGCTGATTCTGTACTGGCTCCAGGGGTGTGAATGACCTGGAGCCAGCCTCAGACCCTCATTCCGGGGCAGGCTGCAGAACCACCTTGAATTGCGGATTCTCCGTGATCTCTTCCTCGGTCAGGCGTGTCACCAACTCCAGTCTGGCGTGCTCGCGCTCAGTAACAACCGCCTCCACTTGCGCCACGTAGTCGTGATCTGACATCGACTCGCGTGCGGCGAACAGTGCGCCCATACGTTCGTCTTGAACCTCATCGGATCGAATGAAGGCGTCCGGGTATTTAAAACGTAAAAAATTTTGCCAGTAGTCTCGTGCAATCAACGATGCCTTCAAGGCATCGGGGGTTTCCTGGTCAATGACATAGCGCTTGCCTGCTTCGAGCTCTGCTGGGGTTACACGGGCCACGTTCTCAAAAATCATGCTGTGCGGCCTTGATGGCAACCCCAAGGCTTGCGCCAAGTGCACCTGGTAATACATCTGCACCTGCAACTGATCGATGAGCGCAAGGTGATTACGCAGCCAGCGAGGGCTGAGTATTTCCGCCAACTCAAGCGCTTCAGGAGTGCCCAACCGATAGGCAATGCCTTGACACTCTTGCGCCGACATTTCACTCAAAGGACTTTCAGCGAAATTCGGGCTCACCACATCGATCAGCCGCTGTAAACGCTGCACGGCAGACACGGGTTGCGCACTGATATGAGCAATACGTTGCGCAATCACTGTGTCCACATGAGCATTGAGCGTTTCCATGCGAAATAACCCGCGGGTTAATTCCATCAATTGCTCTTCGGTGTTAAGGCCGTTCTCAGCGTTGTAGATTTGAAATCGCAGTTCCAGGTCAGCAAAGACCATGGCAATCCCGTCTACGCAGGTTCTGGGGTGGCTGCTTATTTCAAACAGCCGGACACGCAAGCCGTAGCTTTCGTGCATGGCATTGATCAGCGTCCACACGCGCCCACTTAAGTCCTCATAGTTATGGATAAACTGAGCTGATTCACTTAAATCTTCAAGCACCCGAAAAAAATCTTCTGCATTGTCTTCAGCGCGCAACGCATTCCAGACCGCTGTCTGCTCTGCAGACGGGATGCTGGCCCAATGCAGGATGCCGCCATGGGTAGTAACATGCTGGCGCGAGACCCAAATGCCAAAGTTTATGCCCTGCTCCTGTCGATATAGATAGAGACGACGCAGCGAATCCGTATCAAGCGGGTTATCGTGCAAGAACGTCACGTTATTGATCGCATTGCGCTCAGGCGATAACACTTCGGGAGGAACATGACTGATCGCGTTATCGCGTAGATCGACAACTTGTAAACGGGTCAGTCTTTCAAGCCCTTCAGGCCACTGCTCGATCCCCGTGTACCGCATGTGTAAATGTTCAAGTTCAGCCAGTTGCCCCACTGACAGTCGCCTGCCTAAGGTGTTACCTGTCAGGTTCAAGGACTGCAACTTGGTTAGCTTTTTCAAGGTTTCTTGCGTGGCCGCGGTCAACAGGATCCGGTTGCCCTGAAGGTTTAATGTGCGCAATTCTGTCATCTCGCCAACCGTGGGAGGCAATTCAGAGAACGCATTGTTTCTGAGCATCAAAACCCTTAGTTGCTTGAACTTTTTCAGAAACGCTTCTGACAACCGAGAAGTGGTCGAATGGCTCAGGTTCAGCGTATGAATATGTGGAAAATCCGCGCTCAACTCCGGCAAGGTATCAACAGGCCAGGCATCGAGGTCCAGTTCATACCCCTGAAAGCCTGCTATCCGGCTACTGGGTGATTGGCGGCGCCAAGCGCGGATCACCGCCCTGCGCATGGATTTTTTAACCTGGATGGACAGCTTGAATCTGGGCCGGTCTGCGGGCGTGCACCAGACGTCTGAGGCGACCCATGCGTCCAGTTCCGTGCGCAGGTTATCCAGCTCTGCCTTAAGACCGACCAACGCTCTGGCAAGTTGTGCAGCGTTCATCTTTAAACGCACCAAAAAATGCCCGGCTTCCGCGTCAGTCATCAGGGGGTACAGCTCAATTAACTGATCCTTGAGTATCAGGGGGCTGCTTTCAGGCAATAACCGACCGGCGCGACCACCCAGCGGATACCCCAAGCGCCCGTCCGCAAGCCTTAAAGGTGACTTTATCCAAGGTTTTATGGTGTGCATTCCCAAGGCCTTTGCACTTTGGGAACGCTGTTGAACAGCGATCGTCGCCAGGTTGGCTACAAACGCCTCATAGGTATCAGAGGGTAGCCTTAATGCCGATCGCTCCGTTTCGGATAACGTGTGGTAAAGGCATTTTAATAAAGAGGTATTGGTGAACGATTGTGGTCTGCCAAAACCAAAGTATTCGTACACATTGCCGTTTTTGAAGATTTCGCGCGTGCGCACATGAGGGCTGGAACCGCGGCCAAAACTGGCGAGTTCTTGATCGGTGATCTTATGACGCACGATCACTCGAAGTGCCGGAGGCCAACCGGGCATCAATGCAGTAATGTGCGATGCAATCTTCAAAGAATCTTCAGTCACATGCGACTCAAATAATAAGCCTTCAATGGCCCGACTGATGCGTACCGACTGAACATAATGCCGAGCCTCTTCCAACACCACCAACGGCAAGTGATTACTGCGCTGGATCAAATCCAGGTGTTCAGCACTTAGATGGCCGACCAACTCTTCAATCACGGTGGCCGGTAAGCTGGGGAACTGTTTTTTTATCAGTGTGCCAATAGCAGAAACTTGCTCAGTTTCAGTGTAAAGACTGAGCAGCAATGATTGTTGAGTGGTCTGCGCATAGGCACCTAATGTTTGAGCCAGCACCTCAACCTGCTCTTGCTCTCCGACGACCTCCCGGCCTAGCAATTGAGTGATCTGATTTTGCGACAGGCAATCCAGGGTTACTTTCAACAAATCTCTATGGGCAATTTGTGCTTCGGTGACTTGCAGCCTCGGTATCCTTGAGACCAGATCGTTTCCATACTCCCTGAAGAGCACGCCATTATTCTCCACAACACGTAACACCCGATCAGCCGGCCAGCCCGGCAACTGCGTCAGCAACCTCAGCTGCAAGTCCGCGTCTGCATCAAATCGGCTGTTGCCATTCTTCATCCTGGCTACGAATGTTTCTATTTTTTCAATCAGGGTGGCACGCTTGATGCCGTCCACCCATAACGCGGGGGTGGGAAGATGCTCCAACACGACGTGCCGTAACTGCGCATCCGACAGGCCTGAGAGGGTCATGACTTTATCCAGGGTCTGCGCGGATAACGCTTGAGCGTCTGGCCCCATGCGTTTAAGTAACTGTGCACGTTCCCAATGCAGCGGTTTATCCAGTTCGTGGGTCCAGATACCCGTGTTGTTATGGCTCAACTTGACCTTGTAGGCCCCTGCGTCTGTCGGGTGCTTCAAATAATACGTACGTGTCTGTGTGTCTGTCCCTACGCCATACACGTGATCATCGAGGGTAATAAAGAGCTGGCCGTCTTTTTTATAAATACCGCGCTGGTCAGGTGTCATGCCCTGCAGGGAAGTATGTTTGAATTCATACCCAGTAATATCAGGCTTCCATAACTTGCTGACACCCCGCTCCACCTTCACCGGAATCATGGCTTCCACATGGGCCGCAGGCGTCAACGCCTTGACCGCGCCCCATGTCCCCGCCTGCAACGCTACGTTCTGTGCAACATCAAACAGGTAATTGACGGCGCTCATCCTGTCATCGTTTTCCCAGGCCTGGATGCCCTTATACACTTCCTCGCCTAACTCAATGACACTCACCGCCAACAGGACCTGACCCACTATGGGCACAAACCCCAGCGCCAGACCCAAGAGGCTCATGCCCAGGTTCAGGTACATGGCCTGACGCTCAAGACGGGTCTGTTTGTCTTCATCTTCCGTTGAAACCACTAGCAGGCTGGCGTCGTCTTTTATTTGCGCCAACTGTTGTAACCAGGCCACTTCAAATGGGTTTTCAGCTTTGGGGTTGTATTGCGAGAGGGTAAATAACGCCGGCTCATAAATAATCGGTGGCCGTCTCAACAGTAACGAGTCCCACCTGGCGTGTTTGATATGGGTACGTCGTATAAACTCGGCCCGATGGCGCAACGGTACACGCTGGACAAAATAGTCGGCAAAGCGCGGGTTTTTCAACCACTCACGCAAGTGGGCCTGGAACGCAGCAAAGGTTTCAAACTCATAAAAGCAACGGCCTGGCGCCTGTGGCAAATACACCACACACGGCTGAACGTGGGTTCGAGCTTTACGTTTGGGCAGAAATACCATCACCCCCGTCACTTCAAATTCAAGGATCTGGAACGTGGCGCAGCTGGCAGCCCCGGTCGTGAAGACAGAGGGTTGTGCGACCAGCAGGTCGTCCATAAAACGATAGGCGTCAGGGCTCAAATACCCTTTCATGAAAGCAAGGTGCAGAGCGCAGGCAAACTCGTACCGGATATTTTCAGTGAAGGCCTCTTTGATTTGAAACGCTCTGGACCGTGGATCGCTGTTCGGCCACTCATTCTCGACAGGGGTTAATTGCCTGTCGAGGTGCAGTTGATATTGAAGTCCCAAGTTAAGATCACGGCAAATCTGGGCAAATTTTTCCGGCGTCAAAGTGCTGTTGGGAACCTCCGCCTTGTCCGGTCCCAATGAATAAACACAGGAACCCGCATCAAAGCCGCCAACGGCCGTCTCGGAATGTTCAAAGTTCTGCATGGCCGCTTGCAATAAATTTAGGTGAGACGTACTGGCGACCAAATTAAGTTCCAGGGACTCTGGAATCATTGACTCAGGCAATAAGGTACGGGCGGCCGAATCCACCAGTTTGATGTGCTGGCGGGCAATAAAAATCAATAAGTTATTAACCAGGTGAACCTGCTTTAACGCATTACTCTTGACGTCAAGCCTTCCCCAGCCATATGCCGCCAATGCCATTTTTAAGAGCGGTTCGCAGAATTGTTCTATCGGCTGAACATTGGCCACTATCTGCGACGTTATTTTCTGCGATTCATGCAGGCGCGACATGCTCTCTTTCAACACATTGCGCAGTGATTCCGGAGCGCGCAAAAACCAACGTGGTAACAACGTAGCAACAAGGGCTTCATATTTATTATTGACCGGGGCTTGGGCCAGAACGTTTGCCGTGTGCGTCACCTGCCTTACAGCGTTGGAAGGGTTATAGCCATTTAAGGGTGCCATGAATAAAGCCCGTCTTCTAAGGAGAAGACCAGCTTAATCTCGGGCGTTAAAATCCATGGACTACATAGTTACGACCTGCTGCAGGTGAGGACAGTCCCTTTCCCAGTGCATACAACACGTGGGTCAGGAAGTCTGCTGCACACAGACGCGCAGCAGACTTGATGCACACTTACCAAAAACGTTTTTGCGTCACACGTGACCATAACGAATCAACGACCCGCTCGACTGAGGAACTGGCTGCCAGCCCGACACGTTCTTGCAGACTTTTGCGTTGGGCAAAATGCAAGTGATAGAGCTGCGCGCCTTTGGCACGTTCAGACAAATACTCATCGCTGGTTTTCAATTCGTCGACCAGGCGCTTTTCAACGGCTGCAACCCCCAGCCATACCTCACCTGTGGCAACTTCATCGATTGCCAATTGCGGGCGATACTGCGCGACGAAGTTCTTGAACAATTGATGGGTGATATCCAAATCCTGCTGAAACTTTTCACGCCCTTTTTCAGTGTTTTCGCCAAAGACAGTCAACGTGCGCTTGTATTCGCCAGCGGTCAGTACTTCGTAATCAATGTCATGCTTTTTTAGCAGCCGATTGACGTTAGGTAACTGTGCGACCACACCGATCGAACCCAGAATGGCGAAAGGTGCGCTGATAATTTTCGCCCCAATGCAAGCCATCATGTAGCCACCACTGGCGGCCACTTTATCGATACACACGGTCAACGGAATGCCCGCCTGACGAATCCGCGCCAACTGGGAAGACGCCAGACCATAGCTGTGTACCATGCCGCCGCCACTTTCCAGCCGCAGCACCACCTCATCGGCCGGGGTAGCCAGGGTCAGCAACGCGGTGATCTCGTGGCGCAGGCTTTCAGTGGCAGAGGCCTTGATATCGCCATCGAAGTCGAGGACGAACACACGCGGCTTCTCATCGGGCTGTTTCTTCAGCTTCTTGTCGGCCTTGCTGCTCTCCTTGCGCAACGTTTTCAACTGATCCTTGGTCAACAGTGACTGTTCCAGACGCTCGCGCAAACCTTTGTAAAAATCGTTCAACCGGGTGACCTGCAATTGACCCGTCAACCGGCGACGTCCCTTGCTGCGCAAGGCCGCCAACGTGACCAGCACGACCACAATTGCAACCACTAATGTCACGGTTTTAGCCAGAAAGCTGGCGTAATCGGCAAGAAATTCCACAGACACTCCTTCAAACGATGCCACCCTGGACGTCCGGGTGGCGTAATGACGACCAGCATACCGGCGCCAACCTGCAGCTGCCAGCCGTGAAACACCGCGTGGACACGTGCCGGACGCAATTCAAACAAGCGTATGTTTTTTCATTGACAGCTCCCCGCCTTGCTCCTAACCTCGCCTGACTTTCAACGTACCGGGATAAAGCGGACGTGGGCAGCATCTATCTAATAAGACATGGCCAAGCCTCTTTCGGCGCTGATAACTACGACGTGTTGTCGCCACTGGGTGTGCGCCAGGCACAAATCGTCGGTCAGCACTTGGTTGACCTGGGCCTGCGCTTTGACCGTTGCCTGTCCGGCGACCTATCCCGCCAGCAAGACACCGCTCGCCACGCCCTGCAGCAATTCAGCGCAGCCGGGCTATCCGCCCCCGCACTGGAAGTTGACCCGGCGTTCAATGAGTTCGATGCGTTCGGCGTGCTCAGTGCGCTGCTACCCGGTTTGTTGCCGGATGAGCCCGATGCCGTTGCAGCGATGACCCATGCGGCCGAAGACCCGGCCGAGTTCCAGCGGATTTTTGATCTGATTGTGGCGCGCTGGCTCAGCGGAACCTGGGACACCCCGGAGCTCGAAAGCTGGCTGGCCTTTGTCGAGCGCGTACAAGGCGGGCTCAACCGGTTGCTGGAGCACGCCGAGGCCGGGCAGCACAACATTGCCGTGTTCACTTCCGGCGGCACCATCACCGCCCTGCTCCACGTACTGACCCGAATTCCCGCCAACGAGGCCTTCAAGCTCACTTGGCACATTGCGAATACCTCGCTCAGCCGCCTCACGTTTCAAGGCCGCGAGGTCACACTGGCTTCCTTCAACAGTCACCTGCATTTGCAACTGTTGAAGACGCCGTCACTCATCACCTATCGTTGAGCGCCGGCAACCGCGACCTACGGGTCGCCGTAACCCACCACAAAAGGATCGAACCATGACGTCTGTAGCTGATGCCGTTCAAGCAATGAAAGCCAAATTCAACCCAGCCGCTGCTGCCGGTCTGGACCTGGTATTCGGCTTTCGCATTGATGACACCAAGAACTTCTCGCTGATCGTCAAAGACAGCACCTGCGAACTGAAGGAAGGCGAAAACCCGGACGCACAAGTCACCCTGGTGATGGACGGCGAAACCCTGGAAGGCATCGTTAGCGGCGAAACCGACGGCATGCAAGCGTTCATGGGCGGCAAACTGCGCGCTGAAGGCGACATGATGCTGGCAATGAAGCTGAGCGAACTGTTCCCGAGCTAAGTTTCGCGCACGACAAAAAACCGAAGCCCACGCAGCTTCGGTTTTTTTTGGCCGCAAGGTTGGGGCTGCGCGCTATCAGACACGCTGATTGGCCATTAACACCCACGTCTATTAAGGCCGTTCACGACTTGTTGTCGGTCGGCAGGCTCATTAGATTAGCGAATGTTGTCAGGCCGCAAATATAAGCAGAAGAGATAGCTATGGCGCTCACCGACTCGTCCACCCGTATCCGTTCTGGCGAAGAACTTAACGCCAGCCAGATTGACCCGTTTCTCAAGGCCCATATTCCCGGGTTGAGCGGCGAGCCCACCGTCAGCCAGTTTCCCGGTGGCGCGTCCAACCTGACGTACCTGATCGAATACCCGGGCATGGAGCTGGTGCTGCGGCGTCCACCGTTCGGTCACAAGGCCAAGTCTGCCCATGATATGGGCCGGGAGTTCCGCATTCTCAATCACCTCAAGGATGCCTTCCCCTATTGCCCCAAAGCCTATGCCCATTGCACCGACGCGTCGCTGATCGGCAGTGAGTTCTATGTCATGCAACGGGTCAAAGGGATCATCTTGCGCGCGCAGCTGCCCCCAGAACTCAACCTCACGGCCGACCAGACCGGTACGCTGTGCCGCAGCTTCATCGACACCCTGGTCGAGCTGCACAAGGTGGATTACACCGCTTGCGGCCTGGCTGACCTGGGCAAGCCTGAAGGCTACGTGCAACGCCAGATCAGCGGCTGGTGCGACCGTTATGACAAGGCGCTGACCCCGGATGCGCCGCACTGGGAAACCGTCAAGGCGTGGCTCAAGGCCCACCTGCCGCCGGATCACCCGACGCCTGCCATCGTTCACAACGACTACCGCTTCGACAACGTCATTCTCGACCCGCATAACCCGATGCAGATCATTGGCGTGCTGGATTGGGAACTCACCACCCTCGGCGACCCGCTGATGGACTTGGGCAACACCCTCGCCTACTGGATCGAAGCCAACGATCCCCCTGCGCTGCAACGCATGCGACGTCAACCCAGCCATGCGCCGGGGATGTTGACGCGCCGTAAGTTCGTCGATTACTACGCAGAACGCTCAGGCATTCAGATCGACAACTACGATTTCTACTACACCTACGGGTTATTCCGTCTGGCGGGCATCGTGCAACAAATCTATTACCGCTTCTACCACGGCCAGACACAGGACAAACGCTTTGCCCAGTTCGTCCATATGAACGCCTTGCTGGAACACATGAGCCTCAAGGTCATCGACCAGTCCAGCCTTTAAGCCCATTCGCACGAGGATTCCGCATGACCCGCACGCCACTGTTCGACCTTGATGGCAAAATCGCATTTGTGTCCGGCGCCAGCCGCGGTATCGGGGAGGCCATTGCTCACCTGCTGGCCCGCCAGGGGGCTCACGTTATTGTTTCCAGCCGCAAACTGGAGGGTTGCCAGCCCGTGGCCGACGCGATCATTGCCGCCGGTGGCAAAGCAATGGCCATGGCCTGCCACATCGGTGAGATGGAGCAGATCCACCAGGCCTTCGCACGCATCCGTGAAGACTTCGGTCGCCTCGACATTCTGGTCAACAACGCAGCAACCAACCCGCAGTTTTGTCACGTGCTGGACACCGACCTGAGTGCCTTCCAGAAAACCGTTGACGTGAACATACGCGGCTATTTCTTTATGTCGGTCGAAGCCGGCAAATTGATGCGCGAACACGGCGGCGGCAGCATCATCAACGTCGCCTCCATCAATGGCGTCTCGCCGGGTGCGTTTCAGGGCGTGTACTCGATGACCAAAGCGGCTGTCATCAATATGACCAAAGTGTTTGCCAAGGAATGCGCGCCCTTTGGTATTCGCTGCAATGCATTGCTGCCCGGTTTGACTGACACCAAATTCGCCTCGGCGCTGGTCAAGAACGACGCGATCCTAAAGGGTGTTTTGCAACAGATACCCCTCAACCGTGTGGCCAACCCGGAAGAAATGGCCGGCGCTGTCCTGTACCTGGCCAGCGATGCATCGACCTACACCACAGGTGTTTCGCTGAATGTTGATGGCGGGTTCTTGTCCTGACACCCGCCGGCAATTTAATTCCACTTATTGCATTTTCAGAAATTTAATTCCATAAAGGCATTTCCTCACAATAAAAATCCAAAGGAAGTTGCCATGCGTTCACTTGGAATAGGCCTGATCGGTACCGGCTTTATGGGACGCGCCCATGCGCTGGCGTTTCGCAATGTCAGCGCCGCGTTTGAATTGCCGGTGCAACTGCGCCTGGCTGCGCTGGCCGATGCAGACGCCGAACGGGCACAACACTGCGCATCGGCCTGGGGGTTTGAACGCGCCCACTGTGACTGGCAGCAGTTAATCAGCGACCCCAAGGTTGATCTGGTGGCCATCACCACCCCCAACCACTTGCATTTCCCGATGGCCATGGCGGCCTTTGCAGCCGGCAAGGCCGTGTACTGCGAAAAGCCTTTGGCCGTCAGTCTGCAACAGGCCGATGACATGCGTCAGGCCGCCCGTGCCGCAGGCGTGGTCACGCGGGTCGGTTACAACTATCAGCACAACCCGATGCTGGTGCTGGCACACGACATGATCGAACGGGGTGAGTTGGGGCGGCTTATCAGTTTTGAGGGTGAGTTCAGCGAAGATTTCATGGCCGACCCGACCTCGCCCTGGTCATGGCGCTGCGAAGCCGAACATGCGGGGGGAGCGTTGGCGGATCTGGGCAGCCACTTACTGGCCCTCGCGCGCTACCTGATGGGCGATATTGAAGCGGTGTGTGCTGACAGCCAGACCGTACACCCGCTGCGACCCGCCAGTGCTGTCGATACCCGGCCCAGACCGATCCATGTCGATGACCAGACCCATGCCTTACTGCGCTTTCGCAATGGCGCGCGTGGCACCTTCAGCAGCAGTTGGCTCAAGCACGGCTATAAAAACCATCTGAGCTTCGAGATCAGCGGCACCCTGGGCACTCTCAGGTTCGATCAGGAGCGCCTGAACGAACTGCACGTGTGCCTGCACGGACGAACAGGCTTCGAACGTATCCTGGCGGGCCCCTCACTGCCGGGCTATGCCGCTTTCAGCCCGGCGGCCGGGCATCAATTGGGCTACAACGAGCTAAAAACCCTCGAAGCCCACGCCGTGATTCAAGCCTGCGCGGGCTTGCCCGCCGCCGGCCCGGATTTCGAAGAAGCCTGGCACGTGGAGTGCCTGGCCGCCGCCATCCGCACCGCAGCCCACGAACAGCGCTGGGTGCGGATCGGCTAGCGGTTATACGGTGTGCTGACGGCCCTCAAACACCGCTCAGCCTCCTGCACCATCTCTTCAATCACCTGCTGGCAGCTTTTCAGCTCGCCAATCGCAGCCGCCACTTGGCCGCTGGGTAATATGCCTTCGTCCGGCACGCCGTCAACCATCGAACGCTGCAATAGCACCGGCTGGTTGGCGGCCATCACGGTTTGCGACAACGCGCCCGGATCTTCTTTGACCGACTGGGCAAAGACCCCGAGCATATGCCGCAGGCTCATGCCGGTCTGTTGCTTCCACTGCCAGGCGCTGCCCAACGCGATGCGCAAACGGCCAAACGCACTGGCACGTTCCAGGCGATTGATAAAAGCATTTTCAATCATCCGGTGACGCATGCCATCCACGGCAGTGGTGACCCGAATCTGCTGGGGGTCGTTGACCTTGATGTAACGCTCCAGGGTCGCAACCGGCGTCGGGGATTCACGGGTCATCAGGAACCGCGTACCCATGGCAACCCCCGCCGCACCGCAGGCCAGCGCACTGGCGAGGCCGCGCCCGGTGGAATAACCGCCCGCAGCAATCACCGGCACTTGCACCGCATCCAGCACTTGTGGCAACAGGATGGTGCTCGGTACGCCACCAGTATGGCCGCCGCCCTCACCGCCCTGCACGGTGACCATGTCGGCGCCCAGTTCCACGGCTTTAATTGCATGCTTGAGGGCACCCACGGTGGGAATGCACAACACCCCGGCGCGTTTGAAACGTTCAATGGTCTGCCGGTCCGGCCCGCGCCCATAACTCACCGCACGCAAGCGATATTCAATGGCCAGGTCAACACATTGCGCCGCATTGTCCTGAAACATATGAAAATTGAGCCCGAAGTTGCTGCCGCCCGTGGCCTCAATCACCCGTTGGATTTCGCCCTCGAGCTGATCGGCGGCAATCGTCGCCCCCGCTAAAAAACCAAAAGCGCCGGCGCGGGTACTGGCGATCACCAAATTGGCGTCCGCCACCCAGCCCATCGCCGTTTGCACCACCGGGTAACGGCAGCCCAGTGCCTGGGTCAATGGGGTGCTCAGGTAATCGCTCATCAACGCTCCCCCGCAGCCGCTTTGTTAGCCTCGGCCATGGCCTTGGCATCAAAACCGCCCAGTTTGTCACCGGACAGCAACTCATTATGACTATGGGCAAAGTGATGCCAGGCGAACACCGCGTCCATGGCCGTGCGCTTACCCTGCAAGTCTTCGACATGATTGATCGCCTGCTTGGTCAGTGCCAGCCCCATGCGCGGTTGGCGGGCAATGGCAGTGGCCAGCGCATACGTCCCGGCCTCCAGTGCTTCGCGGCTGAACAGCCGATTGACCATGCCCATTTGATAGGCCCGTTCAGCGCTCATGCGGTCCCCGGTAAACAGGAACTCCTTGGCAATCCGCGGGTTGAGTTCATACGGATGGGCGAAATATTCCACCCCCGGGATCCCCATGCGCACCACCGGGTCCTGAAAAAAGGCATCGTCACTGGCCACGATCAAGTCGCAGACCCAGGCCAGCATCAGCCCGCCCGCAATGCAGGCACCTTGCACCATGGCGATTGTCGGCTTGGGCAATTCGCGCCAGCGCCGGCACATGCCCAGGTACACCTCTTGCTCGCGGGCATACAAATACTCCCCGCCGGGCTTGTTGGTGTGATCCCACCACAGGTGCGCACGCTCGAAGGGCTTATTGATGTCACGCCCCGGCGTACCGATGTCGTGGCCGGCCGAAAAGTGCTTGCCATTGGCCCGCAGCACGATGACCTTGACCGCGTCATCGTTCACCGCACGCCTGAACGCATCGTCCAGCGCGTAAGTCATTTGCGAGTTCTGCGCGTTGTTCACCGTCGGCCGGTTGAGGGTCACACTGGCCACGCCCTCCACCACCGCGTACAACACCGGTTCATCGGTTTCATACACAGCGCCATCAGCGCGCTGCACAAATTCACTGTCGCTGCTCATGAGAAATGTCCTTGGCGTCAGGCCTGACGGATGCCGGGCGGGTTGCCCTTGAGCGCAGCTGCGCGGTAGTCATGGGGGTCAAGTCGGCGGATCAGCGCCAACTGCTGCGCAGTGGGTGCCACGGTGGGCTGCAGGTCTGCCGCTTTGAGCAACGGGAAGCCGGTGTTCGCTTGCACCTGTTCAAAACTCACGCCCGGGTGCAGCGAACGCACTTGCGCCGCCCGCTCTGGCCCGCCGAAATCCATGACGCACAAATCGGTGACGACCAGACGGACATCCATCAGGTCACGGCGCATCCCCGGCTCCCAGCGTTCATCGTTGAAGCCCACGCCGGACACCATGTCCACTTCACCCGCCACAAATGCCCGGGTGTTATGCGCAGGGATAAAGAACGAGTTGAGGTGGTTGATGCTGTTACCGGGCAAGCCGCGAACGCCGAGCATCGCCACTTTGGGCTTGTGGTAATCACCGATACACGACAGGTTGGTTTGGCCCCAACGGTCCACTTGCGTCGGCCCGATCATGGCATGGCGACGGCCGCCCCAGACGCATTCGAATACCCGCTCAAACGACAGATAACCCGAGTAGCGCGGTTCGTAATCCCCCCGTGGTCCCAAGGGAATAGGCTCTTCCACCAGGAACGCTTCACTGTCGGTCATCAACAGTTCAGGGCTGTGGGTCATTTTGGCCAGGCTGGCAGCCAGACGCGGGATCACGCCGAGGCCCGAGGCAATCACCTCGCCGTTGCCGCGCCAGGCGTCAGACGCGGCCACGATCAGCAGTTCAGCCAGGGAAAATTCGCAATCAGCAGACATATTCATGCTCCTCAAAACACTGGCAGCGGCAATGCGCTCAGCCGATCAACACCGCCATTGCTGGCTTGATACGCGCTTTCGCCGGGGGTCACGAACTCGGCGACATACGCGGCCCAGCCGCCGTCTTCGGCAGCACTGGCGCTGTAGCGCTTCAAATGGCTCAGGTCCCAGCCGTAATCGGACGGGCACGAAGTCGGGTGCGCCCCAAACGGCGCATGCACCACGCCCGTGACCAAATAGCGTTCAAAGGTGTTAAAGCGCGCTTGTTGAGCATCCAGGCTCAAACGGTCTTCCAGGCGTTCGCAGGACACAAAGCATTGTTTGGCCGCACGGGCATACAAGTGGTCAAAGTACGGGTCGGGGCCGGTCACCAACGTGTTGCCCAGCCGGTCGGCCACATTGACATGCAAAAACGCGATATCGAGATTCAGGGCAGGCATGGCCAGCAACACCTCGCCATCGTCGTAGGGCGATTGCACCTGTTTGATCTCGGGGTTGAACCGCGTGACATCAGTGGCCAGACCGCAACGGGTCGGCAAAAACGGCAGGCGCATGCCCGCTGCACGCAGCCCCCATTGCAACATGCCTTCATCGAGTTCCATCAGTTGCAGCCCACCGGCTTCGCGTGCCTTGCGAAAGTGGGCTTCCAGCGGGATGGCATCCAGCGTGGCAAAACCGAACACCAACTTCTTGACCTTGCCTGCGGCGCAGAGCATGCCGACTTCAGGGCCGCCATAGGCGACCACGGTCAGGTCCTTGACGTACGAACGCAGGATTTCACGCACGATGGCCATTGGCTTGCGCCGCGGGCCCCAACCGCCGAACCCGATGGTCATGCCATCGCGTAATTGGCCGACCACGTCGGCCGCTGTCATTTGCTTGTTCATCTAACGCTCCTTACTGCTGGCCGACAGAAAAGTCGTGCCCCCAGAGGCTGACCCGGGTGAATTCGAATGCGCTGTGCGCCTGCCAGTCCACCAGCAGGCCGCCATAGCCGTATTCGAGATCGAAACCCGACGGGGTTTTCATATAAAAAGAGGTCATCCGGTCATTCAGGTGCTGTCCCAACGTGGCCGACAGCGGCACGTCATGGGCCAGGCGCCGGTCGTGGGCGCGGCCCACTTCGGTCATGTTGTCGACCTCGACCATGACGTGCACACAGCCCGAAGGGACCGGGTACTCCGCCAGCGCCAAACTGTGATGACGGCTGTTTTTGCAATGCAAAAAGTGAATCCGGATCGGCGGCGCCGAAGGGTCGGGCCGGAAGTTGAAAATGTCCGACAGCTCAAACCCGAGCACGTCCTTGGCAAACGCCAGGGTCGCGTCGAAGTTCGGCGCGGGCAGCACGGTGTGGCCCAGCCCCATGTCGCCGGTGATAAAGCGCGGTACGCCTTGGGGCGAAACAAAAGGCTGGCAATCGGAACGATGGCCCCAGCTTAATTCGTGGCGATTGCCCGATGGGTCGGTGACGTGGACCAGCGCTTGAACACCCCGTTGTTCACACTGCTCGGCGCTGCCCTGACGCCAACTGATATCGGCCTGATTGAGGGTGTCGATGGCGGCGTTGAAGGCCGCTTCGTTGCCCAGTCCCCAGCCCGACGCCAGGTAGCGTGCCTCGTCACCGGGCACGATCAGCATGCGAAACGGGCGTTCGTCCATCTTCACGTACAGCCCGCCCGAGGGGGCTGGCGTCACCATCATGCCCAGCACATCCTCGGCATAACGCTGCCACGCAACGGGATCGGGGGACTGTGCAACGAAGTAGCTCAAACCGCGAATGTCGATCATGCCTGCTCCTCAACGCCTGTCTGTATTGGCTGAGGGCAGTATGGGAAGGAAGGTGGCGGGGATCATCGTCCGTTGAGACTAACGGGCGCAGAGGTTGTCGTGGTTGCCCGGCACTCACGCTTTGCGCCGGACAACCGCGACGGTACGAAGGGCTTACATGTACAGAATCACCAACTCGTTGATGACCGATGGCCGCTCGTTGCCCAGCACGTGGGTGTTGAGTTCAAGGGTCAGCTGGGTGCCACTTTTCACCTTCTCCACCTTCTTGACCCGCGCCCGTGCATGAATGGTGGCCCCGGCGGGCACCGGCGACGGGAAGCGCAACCGGTCCGATCCGTAATTGACCATGTTGCTAAACCCGGTGATCTCGTATCCCAGATTCAGTTGCATCCGCGATTGCAGGATCTGCACCAGTGCACCGTGGGCAATGGTGCCACCGAACGGGCTCTGTTTGCGCGCCCGTTCCGGGTCGGTGTGAATCCAGTAATCATCGCCGGACAACTGCGCAAAAGCGTCAATCAGTGCCTGATCGACGACCACCTGATTGCTCCACGGGCTGAACGTTTCGCTGACCAGCGCCTGCAAGGCCGCGTCATCGCTCAGGGCGATCTGGCGCACCGCGACCCGGGCCGGTTCCACAGGTGCGGGCTGCTCGGCGCCAGGCCGCTGCTTGAGCCCGTTGGCATCCTTTTGCACGCCGGTAAAGCGCAACAGGCGATTGCCCTTGGCGTCCACCTCTGCAAACACCGGTTTGAGGCGCATGCCGATTTTGACATCGGTTTCCTCAAGCCCCACCAGATTGGTGTTGATGCGTACGCCTTGATCCAGCTCGACCACGGCCAGTATCTGCGGCATTTCATCCGCGAAGTCCGGCAAGGTCGGGATGCGCGTCACGGTAAAGCTGTAGAGGGTTGCCTCGCCGCTGACTTCACGCCAGCTCAGGTCCTGGGCCAGACACGCCGGGCAATGCCGACGCGGGTAAAACACCCATTGGCCGCACGGGTTGCACTGTTGTATCAAGACGCGCTCGGCTTTCAGACCTTCCCAAAACGGCGCAGAGATTTCGGTCGGCACGGGCATTGGTTTGTTATTGGACATTGGATTCATGCTCCCTGAAGTATCAGCGCGCCCTGCTCGCTCATCACACCGCCGGTGCCTGAGACGTAGACGGTGTCACAGCGTTTGAGTTGACGCTCGCCCGCCTCGCCGGCGATTTGCGTGACGGCCTCGATCACCTGGCTCATGCCGCCCGCCGACCCGGCCTGACCGAAACTGAGCTGGCCGCCGTGGGTGTTCATCGGGAAGTCGCCACGCCAAGTCAAATCATGTTCGCGCACAAAACTCATGCCCTCGCCTTTGCCGCAGAAGCCGGCATCTTCGAGGGTCAGCAGCGCCGTGATGGTATAACAGTCATAGATTTGCGCGGCGTCCACGTCCTGAGGCTTAAGCCCGGCCATGGTGAACGCCCGCTGCGACGCCGGGCCGATGGGGGTATGGACCATGTCTTGAGCGTAGGACGGGGACTTGAAGGCCAGGTGCTCGCCAAACCCGGTGATAAACGAAGGCCGCTTGCGAGCCCGGGCCGCCACTTCTTTGGAGGCAATAATCATCGCGGCGCCACCGGCCACCGGCATCACGATCTCCAGTACGTGCAGCGGGTCGGCGACCTTTTTGCTCGCCAGCACCTGTTCGATGGTCAGCGGCTGGCCATAAAACATGGCCTGCGGGTTGTATTGCGCATTGGTACGTTGGTCCACGGCGATCTTCGCCAACGCCCGCGGGTCGTAACCGTATTGCGCGGCATAGCGCTGGGCGATCATGGCGTAACCGGTGTTTTGCCCCATATGGCCATAGGGCAAATCAAACTCCGCTTCCGGTGCGCCAAATGCCGTGCTGTGGCCGCCAAACCGCATGGCCCGGGCCATCCAGCTCGGGTCTTCGTCCGGGCCCATGGGCGCCATGCGCGCTGGCAGCACGCACAGCACCGCCTGACACAGCCCCAACTCAATGGCAGCAGCGGCGCGCCACACCATGCCCACCGAGGTGCAGCCGCCCAAATCCACCACTTCAGCGAAGTTAAGCTTGAGCCCCAAATACTCGGCCGCCATGGCGGGCACGAACACTGACGCTTCATGAAACTGCGGACCGTTGATCACCAGCCCGTCGAGATCACTGGCCTGAAGCCCTGCGTCACGCAAGGCCTGGGCTGCCAGATCCGCCACTTGCTCCAGATGGAACATGCGCGGGGCCGTGGCGTATTTTTCCGGTTTGTACTGCGCGCTGCCGACAATGGCCGCATGACCTTTAAGACCCATGGGTTTCTCTCTTTATATCGAATGCTTGGCCCTGCCCTCAATGCGCGGTGCAGCGAGGACAGGGACGAAAGGCTCAGAACGTGTATTTCATCGAGAACGTTGCGTAATCACGGTCTGCCAGCGGACGCTTGATCGGGTCCGGCTCCCCCAAATACGCGATGTACTTGAAGGCCACTTCCAGATTGCTCAAATATTTGAACGTCGTGCCCGCGCTCAGGCGTCGATCCCCCGCCACCCCGGCGATGGTCCCGGACATCGGTGCGGCGCCGCTGAACACATCGGAGTAAATGAACGGCACTTCCAGGTCCCAGCCGGTGAACACGCCCGGATAACTGAAAGAGGCACCCACGGTGTAGGCGCTGGACGAGCGGGTGCGCCAGGCCGAACCGGTTTTGTAGGTGTAATCATTGGATGGCTGCACAGCCCCCGCATAGCGCGGGTCAAGCGGCAGGCCCAGCAGGTTCGGCGCGCCCGACACATCGTCCACGTCATCCACACGCACGGTGACGATTTCCCCGGTCAGGGTGGTTTGGCTGGCCCACGGGCGGTCCCCCAGAATGCGCATCGCCGAGACTTGCAGTTGCTGGCCCTTGCCCCGTGTCGGCACAGGCCCCAGCCCGGTGTTGACCATCACGGGCGCGCCGTCGCGGTACGACCATTCTGCGCCAACCTGCGTGTCACCAATCTTGGTGGTGGCGCTGATCCCGGTCAGTTTGATGTCTTCAAAATATTTAATGCGATAACCGTTGCTGGTGTAGGCGTACTGGCCGTTGTTGATCGGCAGCGGGTCATAGCCGATCAGCGCGGTGGCCGGGTTTTTGTCGTGGTAAACCACATGGAACAGCGACATTTCCAGTTCCGGCAGTGGCCGGAAACGGATCTGCGCCCCCCATTGACCGCTGTCGCGCGGATCGTCCGTGCCGTTGTACGGCACCTTGGCGCCGCCGGCGCCATACAGGAACTCACGGCCCGGCCCGATTACGTCAGAGGTCGACAGGTAGCTGCCCACCGGGGGCAACTCGGTGCCTTTCCACTCGTACTGCACATAGCCGCCGAGGGTGACGACGGGGTTGACCCGGTACGATGCCGAAACCTGCCCGACCGGCAGCAGCACTTCCTTGACCTCTACCCCCGGTTGCGCTGCTTTGACCGCGTCGGACGGGTTCTGTACGCCATTCACGCCAGGGTAGTACAGGCTTTCGCCCCAGGATTCGATGTGCCGCCCGGCTTTGACGTCAAGCATGGTGTCGTTTTCAAACCGCCAGCCGCCGAACACATAAGCATCCAGCAGGCGCGTGCGGCCGCCGCTGTAGGTGCGCGTGTCGCTGGTGAAGGTGTCATTGCTCCCGTATTTGTTAACCGTATTCGGGGAGTCGTTGTCGTTGCTGCGGTGATACACGTCGTCATAGAAGGTGCTGGCCCGCACCACCGCGCCGTAGTTGTCTTTGCGCAGAATCATTTCGCCCAGTGCCCCCAGCCGGTTGGTGGTCAGGCTGTGCTGGTCGAAGTTGCGGTTCGGGTCATCCGCGTTGATGCCCATCAAGCGGTCGCTGGGCTTACCCAGGCGCATGCCGATGCCATAACTGGTGGTGACCGACCAATCCAGAGTCGCGCCGTTATCAAACTCGATGGTCTCACCGGCCCACAGCGGGCCGGCGAACAACGCAACGGCGGCGGCCAGGCCCGTGACCTGAACCGTGTGCGGGCGCAGCCCCGGACATTTATTGTTGTTTTTATTAATCACACTGCCTCTCCTGATTCGCGACACGCTGGCCGCATCGATGGGTTCAAGCGTCATTGCGTTGGTTGGCGCATAAGGCCCCGCTCAGCGCAGCACAAGCGGGTTGAACGTCGAGTCTCCTGTCCGGGCACGCCGGTAACGGTGCAATCCTCCCTGTTCTTCACGTACAAGCTTGCCTTGGGCCATCAGGTAGTTGGCGTGCGCCAGCGTCTCGCCCAAGGCCATCAACTCGTCAAAACGGCCCGACAGTTTTTTGAACAGCACGCCCATCATCTCCAGCCCCGAACACGGCTGAGCGCAGGCATCAAGCAACTGCTGCAAATGGTTGTGGTGGTGGTCGCGCAACTGATCGAGCCGCGCATGCAGGTTGAAAAAAGGCCGTTCGTGAGCCGGCAGGACCAACACGCTGTCGGGGATCACCCGCAAACGCTCGATGGAATCCAGCCAGTCCTGCAAGGGGTTGGCGGCGGGCTCAGTCACATGCACCGCCACGGTCGAGGTGATGCGCGGCAACACCTGATCTCCGGAAATCAGCAAGCCGTCCTGCGCGCTGTACAGGCAGGCATGTTCGGGAGAATGGCCGTTGCCCATCACCACTTGCCAATGGCGCCCGCCGATCACCAGTTCACTGCCGTGTCGCAACCGGACAAACCCGGCCGCAACCTGAGGGCGGAAATGCTCGCTTTGAATCAGCGGCAACAAGGCGGCCGTTTGCTCGGCACTGAAACCGGCCTTTTGATAAAAATCGAGAAACGCCCAGTCCGGGGTTGTGGCCCTGGGCGGGCCGTGGTGCAAGGCGTCGAACTCGCCCAGGGTCATCAGCACCGGGCAGCGGAAACGCTCGGCCAGCCACCCCACCACGCCTGTGTGATCGCTGTGAAAATGTGTGCAGATCACCGCCTTGAGTGGCAGACCTGCCATCACGTCGACAAACACCTGCTCCCATACCTCACGGCACTGCGCGGTGTTAAGCCCGGTATCCACGGCCACCCAGCCCTCACCGTGGCGCAGCAAATACAGGTTGATATGGTCCAGCCCGAACGGCAGCGGCATGCGCAACCAAAGCACGCCTTCGGCCACCTCCAGCACATGCCCGCTGGCCGGGGGCTGCGGCCACGGGTAACGCAGACCGTCACGCCATGCATGCCCTTGCGCGTCGATGTCACTCATGATCGCTGCTCACGAAAGGCGGCAAACCCGCCCGCGCCAGCACCTCCAGCGAATACGGCTGATACGTGCCGCTGCTGTCGTCGCGCACAAACAAAGGGTCGGCAAACAGGCACGGCGCATAGCCCTGGCGCTGCAGATCGACCTTGCGCAGCTTGAAGGTGGTGGTCAGGTCCGCCGCCGCCGACACACGCACAAACACGGGCGCGGCATAACGCGGCAAGCGCGCTTCAGTCAGGTCGTAAAACGCCTGCGGATCAAAACAATGCCCGTCCTGCATCAGAATGGCGGCCATGCCTGCCCGCCCTTCGTGCTCCGGCACCTGCACCCCGTAGACGTTGATTAACTCAAGCCCCGGCAAATCGCTCAGGGTGTCCGCCACTTCCAGCGTCGACACGTTTTCACTTTTCCAGCGGAACGTGTCGCCAATGCGGTCGACGAAATAGAAATAGCCGTGCTCGTCATAACGCAACAGATCGCCCGAGCTCCAGTACGCGTCACCTTTGTGAAACACATCGCGGCGAATCTTGCTTTCAGTGGCTTGCTCGCTGGTGTAACCCTCAAAACGCCCGCCGCCGATGTGCGGATGGTTGACGATAAACCCTATCGCCTCGCCCACTTCGCCCGGTCCGCACGCTTGATAGAAACCCTGTTCGTCACGCGGGTGGGTGTCACTTTCAACGTCATAGCGCACCAGCCGCAAATTGGTGCGGCTCCAGTCAGGCACCCGGCCGCATGAGCCCACGTAATTGTCGACATTGATCAGGTTGGCGTTGGCTTCCGTGGAACCCCAGCCTTCGAACACCTGAATCGGCCCGAAGCGCTCAATCCATCGCTGCCAGGAGTCAGCTGTCAGGCCAGCGCCGAGCATGTAGCGCAAGCTGTGTTCGCGCTCGCCTGCCACCACCGGCTGGTTGAGCAGGTAACGGCAGATTTCACCGATGTACTGAAAAGTGGTGATGTTGTATTGACGCACGTCGCGCCAGAACTCACGCACGCTGAACTTGCGCCGCACCACAATGCTCGCCCCCGCCCGAAGGGCGGTGGACGTCACGGAGGTGGCGGCTGCGCCGTGGTACAACGGCAGACAGCAATAAAACACGTCCTCACAGGTGGCGCCGAGGGTCACTTCCATCACGTCCCCCGATGATAACCAGCGCATATGGCTGTAACGCGCCGCCTTCGGCAGGCCGGTGGTGCCCGAGGTGAAAATCAGCAACGTGGTGCTCTCGGCCGGGATGCTGGCGCGGCAGTCACGCGCGAAAGCCGCACGCGGCGCTCGCTCCAGTTGCTCGGCTATGCTCACATCGACACAGGCCGGTAATGCCAAATCACAGGGGTTTTCCGGGTCGCGGATCAACCACCACGGCACGTCAGGCAAGCCTTCGGTGCTCAAGACATTGCCCAGGCATTCTTCGCCTACAACCACCGCCTTGGCCGCGGTGGACTCCAGCGCATGCACCAAGGGTTTGCCGCTGACCTGGGTGTTGATGAACGCTGCCACTGCGCCGAGCTTGACCAGCCCGAACCAGCTGAAGAAAAACGCAGGGCGGTTTTCCATGGCAATCGCACACACATCACCGGGGCGCAGACCATTGTCATAAAACACATGCGCCATGCGATTGGCTTCGGCATCGACCTGCGTGTAGGTGAAGGTCTTGCCGCCGTAGATCAAAAAAGTCCGCTCTGGAAACCGCAGCGCCTGGGCTTCGAGGCGATCGGCAAGGGTGTACAAGTCCGACGGTTTGATCTGTGCGCTGGCCGCGGAACGGCGGTCGAGCAACGCCTGAGTCTGTTCGCGCGGCACCGGCTGTTGAGGGGTGGCAAGGGGCGCATTGATTCGAGTCATGTCATTCATTGCGTCACCGCCTCGGCACACGGGTAATCGCTGTAGCCTTCCGGGCCGGGGGAATACAAGGTTTTGCGCTCGAAACGTGCCAGTGGCAGGCCGTTGCGCAAGCGATGCACCAGGTCCGGGTTGGCAATGAAGTGCCGCGCAAACGA
Source organism: Pseudomonas sp. WS 5071 (assembly GCF_012985765.1). Lineage (NCBI taxonomy): Bacteria > Pseudomonadati > Pseudomonadota > Gammaproteobacteria > Pseudomonadales > Pseudomonadaceae > Pseudomonas > Pseudomonas sp. WS 5071. The sequence goes on from NZ_JAAQWY010000013.1 coordinate 100,264, forward strand.
CACCGCGTCGCCCTGCCCTGCGCGCAGAGCTGCCTCGGCGGCGGGGCCGTCAAAGCCGTCGTTGAGGATCAACCCGCTGCTGCAATGACGTTGCGCCAGGGCAAAGGCATCCAGCTCCGGCAAGGGCGAGCGCATGATGTGCACATAGGCCAGGTCCAGCGGTTCAGCGGCTTTGCACAAGGCCTGGGCAGTGGCCAGGGGATCGTCATCGCTGATGTCATTGAACGGGTTGCCCGGACACAAGCGCAGTCCCACACGCCCGGCCCCGATCGCTGAGGCCATGGCCGCCAGCACGTCGGCCGGGAAGCGCACGCGATTTTCCACACTGCCGCCGTAGTGGTCTTCGCGCAGGTTGCTGCCCGAGGCCATGAACTGCATCGGCAGGTAGCCACTGGTGCAATGCAACTCGACACCATCAAACCCGGCTTCGCGGGCATTCAGGGCGGCCTGCCGGTATTGCTCGATCACCTGCGCAATGTCCTGCAACGACAACGCCTGCGGCTCGTCGGTGTCGACCAGCCCGGCCACATCGGTGAACAATTGGGTGCGCGCTCGCAACGCGGAGGGCGCCACGGTGGCAGCCCCGGCGGGTTTGTTGTGCGCACTCGCAGCCCGGCCGACGTGCATCAGTTGCAACACTATCAGGCCGCCTTCGGCGTGCACGGCCTCGGTGACGGCTTTCCAGGCCGCTACCTGTTGGGCGGTGTAAATCGCCGGGGTGCGGCAATAGCCCAGCCCACTGGCCGAGGGCGCAGTGCCTTCGGCAATGATCAGCCCGGCAGACGCGCGTTGGCGGTAATACTCCACCATCTCGGGCGTCGGTACACCGTTGGCATCGGCGCGGCTGCGGGTCATCGGCGCCATCACGATACGGTTGGCCAACTGCAAATCACCCAGACGCACAGGCTCAAACAAAATGCTCATGGCAGCTCCTCAGCGCACGCGAATCGACGGTGCGCCAGCCCCACGGCGCAGGGTGGCAAGAAAGTGTTCCAGGGGCGCGGCAGCGGCCACTTCAGGCAACTGATCCTTGTCCGGGCGCTTGGCCCAAAAATCGTTCCAGGACGGAAACAGATCATGGAAGGTGCCCGCGTAGGGTTCGCGTCCCGGCCAGCGCATTTTTTGCGAGCCGATCGGCGGCTTGTTCAAGTCACTGGCGTACCAGTAGCACGGCAAGCGTCGACGAAAATACCAGCGTCCCTGCACCCGCTCGTAGTCATCCCAATACAACATTTGCATGGTTACCCACTCGGGGCCGGTTTCATGCTCGTTCTTGGAATACACCACGCCAATCGCATGATCGGCGTCGGTGAACTCAATCAGGTGCTGGCCCAGATGGTGGGAGGTGCCCTGAAACTGATGGCGCAGCGTGTCGTCGACCCACGCCTTGAGGTGCGCCCGCCCGGTTTTCTCGCGCCCGACGCGGATGTCTTCGGCAAACAGATTGACGTGCGCATCGAGGTCGCGCATGTCCAGCGATAAGGCGTATTTGCCAGCCAGTTGACGAATTTCTTCGATCGACTCAAGCCGGTCGAGACGGGCGAGCAAGGCGTTCTGTTCCATAAGCGGTGTCCTTAAAACGATCTTTAAAAGCGGTCGCCCGGTCGGGCTATTCCAGAACCGTGTACAGCTCGCTGCTGCGCCCGCCATCCACTGGCAAACTGGCGCCGGTGATGTACGAGGCCTCGTCGCTGGCCAGGAACAAAATGGCGTTGGCCACTTCGCGGGGCTGGCCAACGCGCTTGAGCGGAATCAGCTTTTCGGTGTTGTGACGGGTTTTGTCGTCCGTCAGCATGCCGCCGGTGGCCGGCGTCTCGACCACGCCCGGAATCACCACGTTGCAGCGAATGTTGTGGCTGGCGCCTTCACTGGCCGCTGCACGGCTAAAGTTGATGACCGCAGCCTTGGCAGCGGAATACCCGGCCATCCACGGCGTGCCGAACACCCCGCAGATCGACGCAATGTTGATGATCGAGCCGCTGCCCTGCGCGCGCATCAGCACCATGGCCGTGCGCGTGCCCCAGAACGTACCGTCCACTGTGGTGGAAAAATTAGTGTGCCAATCGGCAGTCGAGGTGCTGTCAATCGCGCCCCAGCTGTAGGCCATTGCGTTGTTGACCAGAATGTCCAGCCGCCCGTTGCGTTCGGCCGCAGCACTGATCGCCGCGACAAACGCCGCTTCCTGACTCACATCCGCCACCGCGCATTCAGCGCGGCCGCCGGCGTCACGCACCTGCGCCGCCACTGCTTCCAGCGGTTCGATCCGGCGCCCGCAGAGCACGACCAACGCGCCCTCCTCGGCAAACCGCAACGCAGTAGCCGCGCCAATGCCAGAACCTGCGCCGGTGATAAATGCAACCTTGCCTTGTAAACGACTGCCCATGACCTGCTCCTCGATACGCTGTTAGATAAAGGCCATGCCGCCGTTGACGGCGAGGTTTTGCCCGGTGATAAAACTGGCGTCATCACTGGCCAGAAAGGCTGCTACCCGGGCGATTTCATCGGTTTCGCCCATGCGCCCCAGGGGGATGGCGTTGAGCATGCTTTGCATCCAGTCGTCCGGGATGTCGGCCATCATTGGGGTGTTGGTCGGGCCAGGGACGATGGTGTTGACGCGAATGCCCTGGCCGGCCAGTTCACGGGCCATGCTGCGGGTCAGGCCCATCACGCCAGCCTTGGCCGCGCAGTAGTGGCTCGGGCCTTCGCCCGTGATGGCGGCGGTGCTGGAGATATTGATAACCACGCCCGGCGTTGCCGCCTTGAGCATCAGCTTCACCGCCTCACGGCTGCAGAAAAACGGGCCGGTCAAGTTCACGCCAATCACGCGCTGCCAATGCTCATCGGGGGTGTCGGCGAAAGCATCGATAGAGCCGATACCGGCGTTGTTCACCAGCACATCAAAACGCCCGAACCGGGCAAACACCGCCGCCATGGCGGTGGCGACCGAATCGCTGTCTGCCACGTTGCAACCCACGGCCATGGCGTTGTCGCCCAGCCCTTCGATGGTCTGGCGCGCTGCCTCCAGGTTGATGTCCGCTGCCACCACATGGGCGCCCTGTTCGGCAAAATGCCGCACGATGGCACGCCCCATGCCTTGGCCTGCACCGGTTACAAACGCCACTTTGTTGATTAGCTTCATACGCTTCTCCCGCTTGCCAGATTGCTGCCCGACTGCAGCGTGTGACGGCTGACGGCGGGATACAGGAGCAATCATTGACTGCAGGGAACGGCTGAACATCGTCCGATGGGACTAAACCGGATATCGAGGCGCTGACGATGACGTGACAGGGTTCGCAGCCTTGGGCGACGCCAACTGGCAATGTTGTGGGGCATGCCCCACAGACACGCAATTGGCACAGGCGCGACACGTGGTCTGAACGGACGATGCTGTTTTCGACCCGCCTGTGAAATAACCCTTCCCACTAGAACAAAAATCGGGAGTACCCGCCGTGAGCACACCCTTGCGCCCCACCTGGCGAACGCATTACGCATTAGGCGTACTGGCCGCCATTTATGTTTTCAACTACATCGACCGCTTGCTGATGGCGATTTTGATCGAACCGGTGAAAGCCGAATTCGGCATCTCCGACACCGGCATCGGCCTGCTGTCAGGCGTTACCTTTGCGGTGTTTTACACCCTGTTCGGCTTCCCCCTCGGACGTCTGTCTGATCGGGTCGGGCGTAAATCAGTGATTGCCTTCAGTTGCATCGCCTGGAGTGTGATGACGATGTTCTGCGGCCTGGCGGCCAGTTTCAGCATGCTGGTGTTGGCACGAATCGGGGTCGCCATTGGCGAAGCCGGAGGCACTGCACCGTCGATGGCCATGGTGTCGGACTTGTACCCGCCGGAACGCCGTTCCACCGCGCTTTCGGTGCTCATGCTCGGCTCCAGCCTCGGGGCAATTTTCGGCCTTGGACTCGGCGGCTGGATCGCTCAACATTACGGCTGGCGCAATGCGTTTGTGATCATCGGCGCCCCGGGTATTTTTCTCGGTTTGTTGCTGTTGCTCACCGTGCGGGCGCCCAAACCCGCACAGCTGGTCAAACCCGCCGATTTGATCCAGGACCATTGGGCCGTGACCCTGCGCCAGTTGTTTGAAATGCCCTCGTTTGTGTGGATTGTGCTCACCGGCGGCTCAGCGGCCATCGCGGGTTATGCCATCGGCACCTGGAGCCCGAGCTTTTTGATTCGCTCCCATGGCCTTAGCCTGCAAGACGCCGGTCTGCTGGCCGGTGTGGCGGGCGGTGCGGGCGCCACGCTCGGCACCTTGACCTGCGGTGTGTTGTGCGACCGCCTGGCACGCCGCGACAAGGGGTGGCAAATCGGGGTGCCACTGTTGGGCACACTCATCAGCATTCCCTTCGCGCTGGCGTATTTCCTGTGGCCAACCGGCACTGCGTTTTATGTCGGCAACACCCCCGTGCCCACCGCGTTTTTGTTTTATTCGGTGTTCAGCTTCTTCGGCACATGGTGGGCAACCCCTTGCTTGGGCGCCATATCGCATTTGTTCCCGGCCACGCGACTGGCACAGGCGACGTCGATTTTTGTGATGGCCATGACCCTGTTGGGGGTCGGAGTCGGGCCGTTGCTGATCGGCATGCTCAGTGACGGTTTTGCACACCGTCTGGGCAACGAAGGGCTGCGTTATGCCCTCGCCTCTTGTGTGTCGTTGCTGGTCCTGGCGTCGGTGTTCCTGGCCCTGGCCTTGCCCCGCTACCGCAACCAATTGATCCATCCGACCCCGGCGGCCGCGCCTTTGGCCAAAACGGTCACCGCCTGATTACTGGAGATTGAGTCATGACTGAACAAGACCTGCCCCTGCCGATTGGGCATTTCGTCACGCTGGACAGTGGCCTGCGCCTGCACTTTCTGGATGAGGGCAGCGGCCCGGTGGTGCTGTGGCTGCATGGCAGCGGGCCTGGGGCCAGCGGTTTCAGCAATTTCAAAGGCAATTACCCAGCCTTCGCCGCCGCAGGTTTTCGCAATCTGGTCGTGGACCTGCCCGGCTTTGGCCGGTCCGACAAACCGGAAGACGCACAGTACAACCTGGACTTTTTTGTCACAGCCATGACTGGCTTTCTCACGGCAGTCGGGGTCAAACGCGCCACCTTGCTGGGTAATTCCCTGGGCGGCGCGATTGCCCTCGGGCTGGCACTGGCCGAACCGCAACGGGTGGAAAAGCTGATCCTGATGGCGCCCGGCGGCGTTGAAGAGCGGGAAACCTACTTCAAGATGATCGGTATCCAGCGCATGGTCGAGCTGTACAACGCTGGCCCGCTGGGCATCGAGCAAATGCGGCGCATCATGAGCCTGCAACTGTTCGACAGCTCGCAGCTGGATGACACGTTGCTGGCCGAACGCGTAGCAGTGGCCGTGCATCAGCCGCGCAACCTGTTCACCACGATGATGGTGCCGAACATGACCGAGCGTCTCGAAGAACTGCAGGTGCCGATTTTAGGCTTCTGGGGCACTGACGATAACTTCAACCCGGCCAGCGGCGCCTTGAAGGTGCTCCAGCATGCGCCCCATGCACGCTTCATCCTGCTTAACCGCTGTGGCCATTGGGTGCAGGTTGAACATCGGACGTTGTTCAACACCACGTGCCTGGCGTTTTTGAACGAATAATCACACCTGCTTGGGCTGACATGACAATGACAACATTCCCTCAGTTACTGGCACCCGGCCGCATCGGTTCACTCACGCTGCGTAACCGCATCATCATGGCGCCCATGGGCTCCAATTTCGCTGAAGCCGATGGCCATTGCGGCGAACGCATTCAGGCCTATTACGAAGCCCGGGCCCGTGGCGGCGCCGGGTTGTTGATCATGGGCGTGTGTTCGGTGGCCTTTCCCGCCGGGACTGCCGAGCCGTTTCAGGTCGGTGTGTCCAGCGATGAATTCCTGCCGGGGCTGAGCCGTCTCGCGGAACGGGTTCACCAGCACGGTGCCAAGATCGCCATGCAACTGCAACACGCAGGCAAGACTTCGGTGCGGGACATGGCCGAAGGTCGCCAGCTGTGGGTGCCTTCGGTGCCACCGGTGCTGCAAAGCGACATGATGGCCGCCCTCACCCCGGAAGAATTGGCCAACTTCGTCAGTTCCATGAAACGGCGCGCCGAAGGCTCACCGATCCGGGTCATGGACCGGGCCGACATCGCGCAAATGACCGAGTGGTTCGCCAGCGCCGCCGAGCGCGCTCAACGCGCGGGCTTCGACGGTGTGGAACTGCATGCGGCACACGGCTACATCATCGCCGGGTTCCTCTCCGCGTATTACAACCAGCGTGACGATGAGTACGGCGGCTCGCTGGAAAACCGGGCGCGGCTGTTGCTCGAGATCATCGCCGCCGTGCGCGCCAGAGTCGGCGCCGACTTTGCACTGTGGTTGCGTCTGGATGCCCAGGAGCTGCACACCCCCGGCGGCATTGATCTGGAGGACGCCAAGGCGGTGGCACGTCTGGCTGAAGCGGCAGGCGTGGACGCGGTGAGTGTGTCTGCCAGCGCACGCATCACCAGCGGTGAAGTGTTTACCGAGGCACCGCTGGTGCATCAGCCGGGCGGCTTTATGGAATGGACCGCCGCGCTCAAGCGCAGCGTCAATGTGCCGGTGATAGCCGTCGGGCGCATCGAACCCGAAGCCGCCGAAGCCGCATTGAAGCGTGCCGACTGCGATTTCATTGCCATGGCCCGCAAACTGCTGGCCGATCCCGAGCTGCCCAACAAGTTGCTCAACAATCAAAAATCCACCATCCGCCCATGCATTTATTGTTATGTGTGCGTGAGCCAGATCTTCGTCAACGAGCGGGTCAAATGTGCGGTCAACCCCATGACCGGGCATGAGTTCGAGTACGTCATTACGCCGTGTGAACAGCCGAAACATATCGTGGTGATCGGCGCGGGCCCGGCCGGTATGGAAGCCGCACGGGTGGCCAGTATGCGCGGGCACCGCGTGACCCTGCTTGAACGCAGCGATCGCCTGGGCGGCACGCTGTTTTTCGCGGGGCTGGCGTACGCCGAGAACGCACGCTTGCTGGATAACCTGCGTGTGCAGGTTGAGCAATCAGCGATTGATGTTCGACTTGGCACCGAAGCCTCGCCTGCCCTGCTGCGGGATCTGGCTGCCGATCAGGTGCTGGTGGCCGTCGGGGCCGAGCGCGCTGCGCCGTCGATTCCCGGCGCCGATCAGGACCATGTATGGAGCGGCGATGAGTTGCGCCGACTGATGACCGGTGACCGGGCTGATGAAATTGCCAAGCGCAAACTCTCCTTCACTCAACGCACGCTGATGAAAGCGGGCAGTCTGGCGGGCGTAACCGACAGCAGCGAAGCCATGCAGAAACTGTCACGGGTGTGGATGCCGCTGGGCAAACGGGTCACCATCATCGGCGGCGGTCTGGTGGGCCTGGAGTTGGCGGAATTCCTGCTCGCCCGCGGTCGACAGGTGTGCGTGCTGGAAAGCGGCAGCCATTTGGGCAGGGAGCTGGCCATCGTGCGGCGCTGGCGCGTGTTGCATGAGATACGCGCCCATGGCGGTGAGCTGATCACCGGTGCCAGCGTGACATCGATTGACGCAAGCGCGGTCCACTATCGTTTGGCTGATGGCCAGTTGGCGACAAGCCCTGGCGACTCAGTGGTACTGGCGATGGGTGCTCAACCTGACACTCGCCTGCTCGACGCGTTGACCCGGGCCGGGTTGCAGGCGCGCAGCATCGGCGATTGCCACAGCATTGGCTACATCGAAGGCGCGATCCGCGCGGGTCATCAAGCCGGGCGCGAAGCCTGAGGACTGACTGCGGCGAGTACTTTTGTGCTTCACTCTCTGGCGCCCACCTCAAGGAGAGAACCATGGACACAGATGCTCGCCAGCACGCCATCGACAATATCGAATTCAATGTCAGCGATATTCAACGCAGCAAAGCGTTCTATGGCACAGCACTGGGCTGGACCTTCACGGATTTCGGCCCTACCTATTGCGAATTCAGCGATGGCCGGCTCAAAGGCGGTTTCACCACGGGAGAAGCGGTTCGCCCGGGGGGACCGCTGATCATTGTGTACACCCATGACCTGCTGCAAACCCAGCGCGACATCATTGCCGCGGGAGGGACCGTGACCCGACCGGTTTTTGATTTCCCCGGCGGGCGGCGGTTTCACTTCAGCGATCCGGATGGTTATGAGTTGGCCGTCTGGACCCAAACATGATGCATGCATCCCCGGCAGGCGGTGACTGGCATCCTCCGTTGCTGTCCAGGCAACCCCGGCAAACGTTCGTGACTCCACATTCACAGGCCTAAACCCTGCGCGGCAATCCCTGCATGAACTAAAACCCCGGCAACAGCGTCAATGGCTGTGGCCGGCGCCATCTGACTGGTGATTAACGCGATTAAATGCATGTTGGCATTAATGACTTAGTTGTTTGGTTAGTTAGCTTGCTTAGCGAATTAACCGACCTTTAATTGCCAGGCAGTGACCTTCAGAAGAAAGCTGCAGATTGCAAGCTAATTAACTTACAGGGCGCTAACTACTTTCCTGAATAGCACCTGTCAGGTTGCTGAAAAACATGCCGTGTTGATCTGTCTTTCATAGGTTTTTCACAAAAGTGCGTTTAACGTATGCGCTGTCGTGGCGAGCCAGTTACCAGAGTTCGTAGGCAAATCATGTAGATAACCGACTTCGGCGTCTTTACCTTTGCCAACAATAGGCTTAAATCCCTGTGGGCGTAATTCTGCAGTGCGCCTGTGTGTGTCGGGTTAAGACCTGTCGTCTTGTGCCATTGAAACTGACTGGAACGAATACTTTGAAACCCTACCCCATCCAGTGTGTGTCGATCGTCATTCCGGTCTACAACGAAGAACAAAGTTTGCCCGAGTTGCTGCGGCGCACCGAAGCCGCCTGTGCACAGCTGACGCAACCCTATGAGATTGTGCTGGTGGACGATGGCAGTCGCGATGAGTCGGCCAGCATCCTGCAAGAAGCCGCAGAGCGCGAAGGCAGCCCGGTGGTGGCGGTTATTTTGAACCGTAACTACGGGCAGCACGCTGCAATCATGGCCGGTTTCGAACATTCCAGGGGCGATGTCGTCATCACTCTGGACGCTGACCTGCAAAACCCGCCGGAAGAAATCCCGCGCCTGGTGGCCCAGGCCGCATTGGGCTACGACGTGGTCGGTACCGTGCGCAATAACCGTCAGGACTCCGCCTGGCGCCGTTGGCCTTCACGCCTGATCAACCTTGCGGTGCAGCGCTCCACCGGGGTCGCCATGAGCGACTACGGCTGCATGTTGCGCGCCTATCGCCGCACCATCGTCGACGCCATGCTGGCGTGCCGCGAACGCAGCACCTTCATCCCGATTCTGGCCAACAGCTTCGCGCGGCACACCACCGAAGTGCTGGTCGAGCATGCCGAGCGCGAGCACGGCGACTCCAAGTACAGCCCCATGCGCCTGATCAACCTGATGTTCGATCTGGTGACCTGCATGACCACCACGCCGTTGCGCCTGCTGAGCATCATCGGCTTCAGCATGGCCCTGCTGGGCGGCCTGTTCGCGATCCTGCTGATCGTATTGCGCCTGATCTTCGGCGCCACGTGGGCCGGAGACGGTACCTTCGTTCTGTTCGCGGTGTTGTTTGTGTTCACCGGCGGGCAATTTATTGGCATGGGCCTGCTGGGTGAATACCTGGGCCGCATGTACAGCGATGTGCGGGCACGCCCACGTTTCTTTATCGAAAAAATCGTGCGCGCCGCACCTGCCAGCGCTGACGTTTCGACCACGCCTTCTTCTATTCCTACCTCGACACAGGTCCAATCATGAGTTTGAAAGCCGTAGTTTTCGCCTATCACGATATTGGCTGCACTGGCATTGAAGCCCTGCTCAACGCCGGTTATGAAATCGCAGCGGTGTTCACCCATGCTGACGACCCGAAGGAAAACAATTTTTACGGTTCAGTTGCTCAGTTGTGTGCGCGCAAGGGTATCCCGGTGCATGCGCCGGAAGACGCCAACCACCCCTTGTGGGTCGAGCGCATTCGCAAACTGAACGCCGATTACATTTTCTCGTTCTACTACCGCCATTTGCTGGGCGAGGAATTGCTCGCCAGCGTCAGTAAAGGCGCCTTCAACCTGCACGGCTCGCTGTTGCCGCGCTACCGTGGCCGCGCGCCCGCTAACTGGGTGCTGGTCAACGGCGAGACCGAGACCGGCGTAACCTTGCACCGCATGGTCAAACGCGCGGATGCTGGCGCCATTGTGGCCCAGCAACGGGTCAGCATCGAACGCTCCGACACCGCGCTGAGCCTGCACGCCAAACTGCGCGAAAGCGCGGCAACCTTGTTGGCCGAAACCTTGCCACTGCTGCCTGAAGGCAAGCTGACCGAGACCCCGCAAGACGAATCCAAAGCCACCTACTTCGGGCGTCGCACCGCCGCTGACGGCCTGTTGCAATGGGCGCGCCCGGCAGAAGAATTGTTCAATCTGGTGCGGGCAGTCACCCAACCGTATCCGGGCGCTTTCTGCGCAGTGGGCGAGCACAAACTGATTGTCTGGGCCGCCGAGGTAATGCCCGGCAATGAAGGTCTGGCACCGGGCCACGTCATCAGCTGTGAGCCGCTGCGTATCGCGTGCGGCAAAGACTCGCTGGTCATCACCGCCGGGCAGCGCAACGCCGACGGCCTGTACTTGAGCGGCCCGCAACTGGCCCGAGAACTGGGTCTGGTAGACGGCTCGCGGCTGCGCGGCAGTGAGTCCGGGCGCCCTGCCCGCCGTACCCGCGTGCTGATCCTCGGGGTTAATGGTTTTATCGGCAACCACCTGTCCGAGCGCCTGCTGCAGGACGACCGCTACGAAGTGTACGGTCTGGACATCGGCTCCGACGCCATTGACCGCCTGCGCAGCCACCCGAACTTCCATTTTGTGGAAGGTGACATCAGCATCCACACCGAGTGGATCGAGTACCACATCAAAAAATGCGACGTGGTACTGCCGCTGGTCGCCATTGCCACGCCGATTGAGTACACCCGTAACCCGCTGCGCGTGTTCGAACTGGACTTCGAAGAAAACCTCAAGCTCGTCCGTTACTGCGTCAAGTACAACAAGCGTGTGATCTTCCCGTCGACGTCCGAAGTGTACGGCATGTGCCAGGACAAGAATTTCGACGAAGACACCTCCAACCTGATCGTCGGCCCGATTAACAAGCAGCGCTGGATCTACTCCGTTTCCAAGCAGTTGCTGGACCGCGTGATTTGGGCCTATGGCCAGAAAGGCCTGAAATTCACCCTGTTCCGTCCGTTCAACTGGATGGGCCCACGCCTGGACCGTCTGGATTCGGCACGGGTGGGCAGCTCGCGCGCCATTACCCAACTGATCCTGCATCTGGTGGAAGGCACGCCAATCCGCCTGGTGGATGGCGGTGAACAAAAGCGTTGCTTCACCGACGTGGCCGATGGCATCGAAGCATTGGCACGCATCATTGAGAACCGCGACGGCAAATGCGACGGCCAGATCATCAACATTGGCAACCCGGAAAACGAAGCCAGCATCCGTCAACTGGGCGAAGAGTTGCTGCGTCAGTTCGAAGCACACCCGCTGCGCGATAACTTCCCGCCCTTCGCCGGTTTCCGCGACGTCGAAAGCCAGTCGTTCTACGGCACCGGTTACCAGGACGTCAGCCACCGCAAACCGAGCGTTGAAAACGCCCGTCGCCTGATCGACTGGACGCCGACCACCGAGCTGAGCGAAACCATTGGCAAGACTCTGGACTTCTTCCTGCGTGAAGCCATGGTAGAAATCGCGGAAAAACGCTAATGCAAGCAGGCCTGCGTATCGACGTCGACACGTACCGCGGAACCCGTGAAGGGGTTCCGCAACTGCTCGAACTGCTGGATGAAGCTCAGATCAAAGCCACGTTTTTCTTCAGCGTTGGGCCGGACAACATGGGCCGCCATTTGTGGCGGCTGATAAAGCCCCAATTCTTTTGGAAAATGCTGCGCTCCAAAGCCGCCAGCCTGTATGGCTGGGACATTTTGCTGGCGGGTACGGCGTGGCCGGGCAAGCCGATTGGCAAGGATCTGGGGCATTTGATGCGCCAGGTCCTGGCCGCAGGCCATGAAGTGGGCCTGCACGCGTGGGATCATCACGCCTGGCAAGCCAACGCCGGGCGCTGGTCGCAAGCGCAATTGATCGAGCAGATCCGTCGAGGGGTCGAGACCCTGAGCGACATCACCGGGCAAGCAGTCGAGTGTTCGGCTGCCGCTGGCTGGCGCGCAGATGAGCGTGTGGTTGAGGCCAAGCAGGCCTTTGGTTTTCGTTACAACAGTGATTGCCGCGGGCACAGCCTGTTCCGGCCACGACTGGCCGATGGCCAGCTGGGCGCGCCGCAAATCCCTGTCGATTTACCCACCTTCGATGAAGTGGTGGGTCCGCACCTGAGTGCGGCTGACTTCAACGCCTACATTCTTGATCGCTTCAGCCCACAAAAGCTGAACGCGTACACCATTCATGCAGAAGTAGAAGGGATTCTTATGGCAAACGACTTCCGGCAGTTGCTGGCACAAGCCCGCGCCCGCGGTATTCATTTTCAGCCTTTGCGCGATCTGTTACCCGCCGATCTCGACAGTATTGCGGCCGGGCAACTGAGCCGTGGCGTGCTGGAAGGCCGTGAAGGCTGGCTGGGAGTGCAACAGCCATGACGATGAATCGCTGGGCTATCCCGTTGTTGATGTTGGCTTTTGTCGCGTTCTACCTGCTGCCGCTGGGCACCCACGGTTTGTGGATCCCGGATGAAACACGTTACGCGCAGATCGGCCAGCAGATCCTCATTGATGGCAATTGGGTCACACCGCACTTCATGGACCTGCGCTACTTCGAAAAACCGATTGCCGGTTACTGGATGATCGCCATCGGGCAGGCCATTTTTGGCGAAAACCTGTTTGGGGTACGCATTGCCTCCGCGCTGGCCACTGGCCTGAGCGTGTTGCTGGCATACCTCGTGGCACGCCGCTTGTGGAATGACCCGCGCAAGAGCGTTGCCTGCGCGCTGGTGTACATGACCTTCGGCCTGATTGCCGGTCAGGCGGGCTATTCCAACCTCGACCCGCAGTTCACCTTTTGGGTCAACCTGAGTCTCGTTGCATTGTGGTTTGCGGTGGACAGCCGCACCGTGCGCGAGCGGACCATCAGTTGGGCCGTATTGGGTTTCGCCTGCGGCATGGGCTTCATGACCAAAGGTTTTCTGGCCTTTTTACTGCCGGTGCTGATCGCCCTGCCCTACATGGTTTGGCAGAAGCGCTTTCTGGAAATGGTCAAATACGGCCTGCTGGCCATGTTGGTCGCCGCCCTGGTGTCGCTGCCATGGGTGCTGGCGGTGCATGCACAGGAACCTGACTACTGGCGCTTCTTCTTTTGGCATGAACATATTCGTCGCTTCGCCGGTGAAGACGCGCAACACGGCCGCCCGTGGTGGTTCTACCTGCCGCTGTTGGTGATTTCCAGCTTACCGTGGGCCGCGTTGTTACCTGTGACCTTCAAAGATGCCTGGCACAACAGGCGCAACGCCAACGTAGTGTTTGTACTGTTGTGGATGCTGCTGCCACTGGCCCTGTTCAGCCTGAGCAAAGGCAAACTGCCGACCTACATCATGCCGTGCATGCTGCCGTTAGCCTTGCTGCTGGGTTACGCACTGATGCAACGCGTGGAGCACGCTCAAACCGGCGCCTTGCGCACCAATGCACTGGTTAACGTGTTGCTGGCTGGCGTGGCACTGGCGGCGTTGATCTATTTCCAGATCAAAACACCTTTCTACGACAACGAACCGCTGCACATGACCCTGTTGGTGATCGTGCTGCTGACCTGGATCGTCGCCGGTGCCGTGCAACTGTGGCGCCCGCTGACGCTGTGGGCAGCCCCGGCCCTGAGCATGGGTGTGCTGGTTCTGTTGCTGCCGGCGGCCATGCCCAGCAGCGTGGTGCATAACAAAATGCCGGACCAGTTCGTCCTTGAGCACCTTCAAGAGTTGGCGCCTGCCACGTCGCTGCTCAGCAACGACCTGGGCGCGGCCTCGGCGCTGGCCTGGCGCCTGCGCCGTCCGGATGTGACGTTGTACAACACCCAGGGCGAAGTGAAATACGGCCTGACCTACGACGACGCTCAAGGCAAAAGCATCGGCCTGGCCGAGGTCGGTCCATGGCTGACTGCTGCGCGCCTGAAAGGCCCGGTGGGCGTGGTGATGCGGGTGAAAAGCAGCGATGAGAGCCATGAAATGGACATGCTGCCCAAAGATGCCAAGCGCTACGACGAAGGCAACATGGTGATTCTGATCTTCCCGCAGAGCGCGCCATGACCCTTGCGTTATTGCTCATGGCCTGTGTGCTGACCTGCGCCGGGCAGGTCGCACAGAAATATGCGGTCGAAAGCTGGCGTGGGGTGGATGTGGGCATGGCGGGCATGCTGCGCTCGCCCTGGTTGTGGCTTGCGTTGCTGTGCCTCGGGCTGGGTCTGCTGGTGTGGTTGCTGGTCCTGCAACGGCTGGAGGTCGGGGTGGCCTATCCGATGCTCAGCCTGAACTTTGTGCTGATTACGCTGGTGGCGCGCTACCTGTTCAAAGAACCCATCGACCTGCGCCACTGGTGTGGCGTGGGGCTGGTGATCGCCGGTGTGGCGCTGCTGGGGCAACACGCATGAGTCTGCGCCGTGGATTCACCTTTGCCATCGCCAGTGTGTTGCTGGTCAGCAGCGCCCAACTGGGTATGCGCTGGAGCATGACCCGCTTGCCTGAGCCGGCCCAATGGCTGAGCGCACTCAGTCAGGGGGATGTTTGGCTACCGGCGCTGGCCGTGGTGTGCGGCGCAATTGTGGCGTACGCACTGTCAATGCTGTGCTGGTTAATGGCCCTGCGCGATTTACCGCTGGGCCGGGCTTACTCGTTACTGAGCATCAGCTACGCCCTGGTGTATGTGTTGGCCGCCAGCCTGCCGATGTTCCATGAAAGCTTCACGCTTTCAAAAACGCTGGGCGTAACGCTGGTCATTTTCGGCGTGCTCACGATCAACTCTCGACGTACCCCAAGTTCCAGGAACTGCGCATGAAAATCAGTGTATTCGGTAGTGGTTATGTAGGCCTGGTGCAGGCGACGGTGTTGGCGGAAGTCGGTCACGATGTGATCTGCATGGACATCGACCACAACAAGGTTGAGCTGTTGCAGCAAGGTCATGTCAGCATCTTTGAACCGGGGCTGAGCGCACTGGTGCGCGAGAACCTCGACAGCAAGCGCCTGCGCTTCACCAGCGATGAAAAGCTGGCAGTGGAACACGGTCAGGTCCTGTTCATTGCGGTAGGCACCCCGCCCAGTGAAGACGGATCGGCTGACTTGAGCGCTGTGTTTGCCGTGGGCGATGCAGTGGCCCGTCACCGTGAAGAACCTGTGATTTTGGTGGAGAAATCCACGGTCCCGGTGGGCACTGGCGACGCGTTGACCCTGCACATCAATAACGCCTTGAAACAGGCTGGCCGCACGCTGCCATTTGACGTGGTGTCCAACCCCGAGTTTCTTAAGGAAGGCTCGGCGGTGTCCGATTGCCGACGCCCGGACCGCATCATCATCGGCTGCGAACGCGAGCCAGTGCGCGAGGTCATGCGGGACCTGTACGCCCCGTTCAACCGCAACCATGACCGCATCATGTTTATGGACCTGCGCAGTGCGGAGCTGACCAAATACGCCGCCAACTGCATGCTGGCCACCAAGATCAGCTTCATCAATCAGATCGCCGAGTTGGCCGAACACCTGGGTGCCGACATTGAAGCCGTGCGCCTGGGCATTGGTGCCGATACGCGCATTGGCTATCACTTCATCTACCCTGGCTGCGGCTATGGCGGCTCCTGTTTCCCTAAAGACATGCGCGCGCTGATCCACAGCGCCAAGCAGGCCAACTGCTCAAGCGATTTGCTGCAGGCCGTGGAGGCCATCAACGAGCGGCAAAAGCACAAGCTATTCGAGCGCATCAACGCGTTTTTCAACGGTGACCTCAAGGGTAAAACCTTTGCCCTGTGGGGGCTGGCCTTCAAGCCCAATACCGACGACATGCGCGACGCCCCGAGCCGCGTGCTGATGCAAGCGTTGTGGGCGGCGGGCGCGCACGTTCGCGCCTTCGACCCGGAAGCCATGCAGGAAACCCAACGTCTGTACGGAGACGAGCCGCGTCTGAGCCTGATGGGCACGCCTGAATCCACCCTGACCGGTGCCGATGCACTGATCGTGTGCACCGAGTGGCAGCAATTCAAGGCACCGGACTTTGACCTGATCAAACAGCGCCTGAAAACCCCGGTGATTTTTGACGGCCGCAACCTGTACGACGGCGAGCGGCTGGCCAAAGCCGGTTTGCAATACTTCCCGATGGGCCGTGGTGAATCCTGCAACTTGCCGGTATCGCCCTCAATGCCTCTAGCGGCAAGCGTTTAAAGCGTTCGCAGCGCCGCCATTGGTAACAGTGGCGGCGTTTTTTTGTGCATTTTTTCAGGTACAGGAAACTCCGCATGCCTGCCCATTCATCCCGTCTGGCTTTACACACGCAACGCAGGCAGTCCTTGATTCTGGGCGCCCTGGCGCTGCTGCTCTTTGTGTTGGGAGAGCACAATCAGGCAGCGATCGGCTTTGATTCGCGCTTTATTCTGTTCGCCAAGGAAATGCTGCGCCACGGGCCAAGCTTCTTTCCCACCACCTATGGCCAGCCCTATCCCGACTACAGTGCCACCTCGACCCTTTTCATCTGGTTACTGTCGGCCCCCTTCGGTCAGGTCACGAGCCTTACGGCGTGGTTGCCCACTGCGCTTGCCAGCGCTGTGATCGTAATGCTGACCTGGAGCCTGGTGGCGCCTCATTCACGTCAGTGGGCACTGATGAGCGTCGCTTTGCTAGTGCTGAGCATGACGTTTATCACCGAAACCCGCGCCGTTTCGCTGGACCAAATGCTGGCCGCTGTGAGCCTCGGGGTCTTTTATCTGGCCTACGCCCACGACCACTTGGCAGCCCCCCGTCGACACGCGGGTTTGCTGGCGTTGTTGGTTCTGGGGTTTGCCATCCGCGGCCCCATCGGCCTGGTCATTCCTGCTGGCATGCTCTGCGTTTATTACGTACTCAGCGGCCAATGGCGGCGGATGCTGACCACTGGCCTGCAGGCACTGGCCTTGCTCGTGGCATGCATCGGGGTCTTGCTGGCGCTGGCATGGGTCAGCGGCGGTGAAACCTTCGTCCGTGAAGTGATTCGCATGCAAGTGACCGGGCGCATGGACGGCACTGAAGGCGCCAGCAGTGTGCTGTATTACTTCACCAGCTCCATCGGCAACTATGCGCTGGCATACCCGTTGGCGGCGCTGGTGCTGCTTACCCTTACGCTGACCGGGCGCACACAGACCGGTGCAGCCTTGACGCTGGTCAAGTACTGCGCGGGTGCCGGGTTGATCGTGATGATCGGCCTGTCGATCCCCCAAGCCAAAAAAGCCCGTTACCTGCTGCCCATGTTGCCCATGGCGGCGATCATTGCGGCCTACCCTTTTCAAGTGACGCAGGGGCGCGCATTTATGTTGTTGCGCGGCGTCACACTGGGCCTGTTCCTGCTCATGCCGGGGCTGTTGATGGCGGGATTGGTCCTAGCCCGTCATCGCCTGGGAGAGCAATTACCAGAATTGACCACCGCCCTGGCCGTGCTCGGCCTGTTGCAGTTAGTGGCGGTGGGGGCGCTGTTCAAAGCGCAATGGCGCACCACCCTACTGGCTTTCTGCGCAGTACTGGCTGTGTGGTCGACCTTCATCATGGTCTACGAACCCTTCGAACGGCGTGTGTACGACACACGCGAATTCACCCGTGAGGCCATGCGCCTGATCGATCAAACACCCCTGCCATTGGTAGTGCACGGCATGGGCAAGGATGCCAAGGCCATCAAGTTCATGGTCAATGTTGACCGTGACGTGCAGCCCCTTTTCACTCAAACCCCGGCGCAATTGGAAGCCCTCAACGGGCAGGCGTGGATCATCATGGACCGCACCGACTATCAGGGCCTGCAAGGCACACTGCTGGGCAACACGGTCCCGGTACTCAGCGCACGCTTTGACAAGAATGAGGTGGTGCTGCTGAAAAAACCCTGACGGATCAAGTGCCCCAAAGGACTCTGCTGCGGTTACAATCCCCGGCTTTTCCCCACGCCAAGGAACCTCCATGTCAGGGCTTGAACTGTTTGCCGCTGCGCTCGGTGTCATCGCCGTCTGGTTGACAGTCAAACAGAACCCTTGGTGCTGGCCGATCGGGCTGGTCATGGTGCTGCTCTACAGCTGGATCTTCTTCGAAGTGAAGCTGTATTCGGACATGCTCCTGCAGGTGATTTACGCCGCGTTGCAACTGTATGGCTGGTGGCAATGGACCCGCGCCGGGACGCAACATCAAGGGCGTCAGGTCACGGCGCTCACGACCCGTCAGGTCTTGACCGGTTTGGCCATCGGCGCTGTGGGCAGCCTCGCGCTCGGCGCAGCCATGGCCCACTGGACCGACGCGGCACAACCCTGGCTGGATGCCGCGCTGACCGCCTTCAGTCTGGTTGCCCAACTGTGGATGGCGCAAAAACGCTTGCAGTGCTGGGCGTTGTGGTTCGTGGTGGATGTGATATTCGTCGGCCTTTTTGTCTACAAGGGTTTGTACCTGACCGCCGGGCTCTACGCGCTGTTCACGGTGATCGCGATTCAGGGGTGGCGCGACTGGCGTGTCGACCCGGCGTTGCGCACATGAAGGTCGTGGTATTGGCGGGTCCGGAATCCAGCGGCAAGAGCTGGCTGTCCGCGCAGTTGCATCAACACTTCGGTGGCTTGCTGGTGGGCGAATACGTCCGTCACTTCATGGACGTTCACCCACGGGACACCTGCCTGGCCGATATCCCGGACATCGCCCGCGGGCAATTGGCTTGGGAGGACGCAGCCCGTGCGCAACAGCCCGATTTGCTGATCCTCGACACCCATTTACTGAGCAATATGTTGTGGAGCACCACCTTGTTCGGCGCTTGCCCGGATTGGCTGGAGCCTGAGCTGTTGAGCCGCCATTACGATTTGCATCTGTTGCTGTCCCCCGATGATGTGGAGTGGACCCCCGACGGCCTGCGCTGCCAACCCAGCCTGGCCGAACGCCAACATTTCTTCGAGCAAAGCCGGGACTGGCTGGAACGCCATGCCCAGCCCCTGCGCATTATTCGTGGGAACTGGCAGGACCGACAGTCATGCGCGCTGCACGCCGTCAGTCAGTTACTGGCCACTTGATACTGCTTTTCAAAGAAAAGTGTCCGCTGCTGATACACCCCAATGGCGCGTAACCCGTGCACAGCAAGGGGATCAGGGTCGCGGCGGGCGTGCTGTAACACCCTCGTTACACAGCCCTTAAAGCCTTAAATACCCTGTTGTGCCCCTGCTTCGATACCTGATTCGCTCACTGGCGCGTATCACGGTTGAAACAGCTCAGCGGTCGTGAACCTGCGATTCAACTGTAACGCTCTGATTTTAAATACCCTTTCAAAAGTGGCACAGCTTCTGCTCTCTCCTTCTCAACGCTGATCAGGGCCAGCGCATTGAAGAAGGAACGCTGTCATGGGGACTTCACGCACATTACTCACTCGTCATCTGCTTACGGCGTTCAGCCTGAGTGCAGTACTTGTGTGCGTAAGCGCCCAGGCTGATGGCACCGGCGAAATTGTGATTACGCGCCATGTTTACCCTCGCGCCGTCGGCAGCATTGTCCCGCCTCCTGATCCACACCCCACCACCGTCAATGCCAACCCAGGCGCTCAAATCACGGCAGTCACTTCACAACATGAACTGGGCGACGGTGATTTTGCCCGCGTCAGCACCGGGTCGAGCATTACCCGTGTCATCAACACCGGGACCAACAACCTGCCGGGTATGGTCAGCCAGGGCGGCAGTTTGCCCGGCTTGAGCGGCAGTGGCCGTACGGGGGGTGGCGGGGGCTCAATGGGCAGTCTGGGCGGCCAGATCAATCGCAGCATTGAGCAAGGCATGCGCCCCCTCAGCTCGATGGGCGGGGGTCAATAACATGAAAATCAGCATTCTGGTGCTCACCCTGCTGGCCTCCACTCAGGTGCTGGCTGACAACAACCAGGCCGACATCAGCGCCTCGGGTGCGCACTACACCGGCAACCTGATGATCAATCAGGCGGCGGGCAACCAACAGCAGCAGGTCAACAGCCGCGCCATTGCCATCGGTCATCAGGTTCAGACATCGGCCGGGATAACGCAGCAACTGTCCGGCTCAGCCGACCCGGCCATGAATGCTCGGGCCAGTATTGGCGGAGACTCATTCAGCCGGGGCAGCGGCATCCTGGGGGTTAACCAGTCTGCAGGTGCCAACAATCAAATGGTCAATGCTGTGCGGGTGGGTGTCAGTGCCATCGCGCAAAGCATGGACGACAACGCCCTTTCCCAACAGAACGTGGCGTTGCAACCGAACTCGGGAGCGGGATCACTCAACACGGGCAGCCGCCAGGTCGTCACCAGCGATCAGGCCTTCACCGGCAGCCGCGGAGTGGTTCAAGTCAACCAGAGTGCAGGGGTGGGGAACCGCATGGCTAACACCCTGAATCTACGG
This sequence comes from Pseudomonas sp. WS 5071, assembly GCF_012985765.1. Taxonomy (NCBI): domain Bacteria; kingdom Pseudomonadati; phylum Pseudomonadota; class Gammaproteobacteria; order Pseudomonadales; family Pseudomonadaceae; genus Pseudomonas; species Pseudomonas sp. WS 5071. Next base: position 120,883 of record NZ_JAAQWY010000013.1, read on the forward strand.
GTCACTCAGTGACTTGGTTAACACGCAGTGCATTAAAAACGCCAACACCTACTTAACCGATGAAGCACGGAGAATCACCATGAAACCAACAATGGCTCTTAAACCACTGGTCTTCGCTCTGGCTGCACTGATGGCCGTCGCTGCCCAGGCTGACAGCGGTCGCCCAGGCCCTACCCCAACCCCGACAGCCACCAATGGCGCCAGCGCCGTGGTTGCCGATGTGCAGGTCAGTCATGACAACAACATCGCCAACAACGGCACACTCAACGGTGCCAAGGTCAATGACTCGATCAAAAATACCAACGGCAACATCGGCGTAAACGCCGCGTCCGGCGCGGGCAACCAGCAGGATAACGCCACCGCCATTGCCAACAATGACCAAAACTTTGTGCTCGGCACCGCGGCTGCTTTGACCAGCGCCAGTCAGACCAGCAACTACAACAAAGTGAACAACCACGGTACCCAGAACGGCGCCACACTCAACGATTCGGTGCGCAACACCTCCGGCAACGTTGGCGTAAACGTCACCGCTGGCGACCTGAACCAACAGAAAAATAACCTGGCGATCGCCGTGTCGGGCGGCAATCTGGCAACCGCCAGTGCCGGGGCGACTCAAACCTCAAATAACCTGACCGTGGTCAACGACCTCAGCTCGGTCAGCACCCACACGCCATGGAGCGGTGGTTCTAGCAGCGCCCGCGTACCGGTGAGCAACAATTCCAACGTCAATGACTCCATCAAATACACCTCCGGCAACGTGGGTGCCAACGTTTCTGCCGGGGTGGGCAACCAGCAGAGCAATTCACTGTCCATCAGCAGTGTCGGCAAAACCGCCATGTAACATGGCGTACTGAAGGGCCTCTGAATCAGAGGCCCTTTCTTCGTGTGAGGTGGCTCCATCATGTTGCGAATCGCGCTCGCCCTGTTGCTTGGGTTAACCGGTATGGTGCAGGCCGCGCAGATGCCAGTCGCTGCCTTGCCAGGAGGCAACCTGATTTTTAAACCGGTACAAAGTATTCGAGAACGACGCTTCAGCGATCTGGTGGAACAAAAAACCGATTTCAGCTGTGGTGCCGCAGCGTTGGCCACTATCTTGCGTCAGGCCTACTGGCTGGATGTGGATGAAGACCACGTGATCAAGGGCATGCTGGTCAATGCCAACGAAGACCTGGTCCGTACCCAGGGTTTTTCGATGCTGGACATGAAGCACTACATCGAAAGTATCGGCATGCGCGCGCGGGGGTATCGCATCCCGGCCCAGAGCCTGCAAAACATCAATGTCCCGGTGGTCGTGCTGTTGGACATCCGGGGCTACAAGCATTTTGTGGTCCTGCAACGGGCTCAAGACAACTGGGTGTACATCGGCGACCCGGTGTTGGGCCACAAGCGGTATAGCCAGGAAGATTTTGTTAAAGGCTGGAACGGTATTGTGTTTGCCGTCATTGGTCCCGGTTATGACAAAACCAATGCACTTCGCACCCCACCGGTTCCGCTTTCGGCCAAGAACACGCTGGATGCGTTCAGCCCGGTCAAAGATGCCGAGTTGCTGGACTTCGGCTTTATCCAGAGTGACTTTTTTTAACGGCACACACTCACCATGGCGGGCAGGATGCTCCCGGGAGCAGCACATGAACATCCACTATTGGCTGGCGCTTAGTTGCCTGGCGACGTGCCTGCAAGTGCACGCAGAAACGCCATTCAAACCGATCGAGTTGAAAGATCAGGAACTGTCAGAGTTGCGCGGACGTTTTGTCATGCCCGGGCGCATTATCAGTTTCGGTCTGGTCATGAGTAGCACCTGGACGAATGCGCAAGGCACAACGATTGGGGCCAGTACGAGCCTGCAATTGCAAAATTCGGTCAAACCGCAGTTTTATGTGTCCACCTATTCGCAGCAAGGCACCCAGCAAGCCGGCAAATCCGATGTGGGCACCGGCACCGTGCTGGGGGGGGCCGGCCTGGGCAGTGGCCAGGGGGTGGTGCAGAGCGTGCGGGCCGCCGGTGATAACAACAGCGCGCTCAACAACGTCGACATCACCATCAGCCAATCCGGTCAAACACCGGCGATCAACCAACAAGGCAGTGTGTTGACGACCAATAACCCGGTTTTATTAAGCAACACGGCCGGTAGCGTCAGTGTGACGATGAACAGCGGAGCCATTCAAATGGCTATCGCTGCCAACAACAATCAGGGCAACTCGTTGCAACAAATCGCTCAAGGCGGCGTGTTACAGAACACTACGTTATTGGGCGGCGGCAATGCCGTGAATAACATGACTCAATTGAATATGGTACTGGGCAACAAACTGCCCAGTACCGACGGACTTAATTCAAACCTCAATCAACTAAGGAATCTCCGAACAAGCCTTCAGTTATGCGAGAATCCCCGCAACACCTGATCCGAGCCGCCCATGAGCCAGATGAGCTTTTCCGACTTTGAGTACGCCGGCAAGCGCAAGCAAACCCGCCGAGAGCGCTTCCTCGCCGAAATGGATCAGGTGGTGCCCTGGGCAGGCCTGCTGGAGCTGATCGAACCGTTCTACCCCAAGGCCGGCGGCGGTAGAAAACCCTATCCTCTGGAAACCATGCTGCGCATCCA
>NZ_JAAQWY010000097.1:0-561 GCF_012985765.1 Pseudomonas sp. WS 5071
CATGCCTACAAAAAAGCAACGGTCGAACGGCCTGACATTCCAAATACACTGAATCGTAAATTCGATGTTCCCGAGCCAAACAAGGTTTGGTGCGGTGACATCACCTACATCTGGGCGCAAGGGAAATGGCACTACCTGGCCGTGGTTATTGATCTCTATGCTCGCCGGATAGTGGGCTGGGCGTTATCAGGAAACCCGGATGCTGACTTGGTCACCAAAGCACTGGATATAGCCTATGAGCAACGCGGGAAGCCTCAAGGGCTGCTGTTTCATTCGGATCAGGGATCGCAATATGGAAGTCGCCACTTCCGTCAGCGTCTGTGGCGGTACCGCATCAGCCAGAGCATGAGTCGCCGGGGCAATTGCTACGACAACTCGCCTATGGAACGTGTATTTCGCAGCTTGAAAACCGAGTGGATACCTTCAGTGGGTTATATGTCGGTTCAGCAGGCGCAACGGGACATCAGCCATTATTTGATGCATCGCTACAACTGGATACGGCCTCATACATTCAATGGCGGGCTCACGCCCGCCCAGGCCGAGAAAAACTTAACGCAGTGT
>NZ_JAAQWY010000098.1:0-553 GCF_012985765.1 Pseudomonas sp. WS 5071
GCCTGGAACCCGATTCGCGGCTATCCTGCCAGGCGGTGGTGGCCGACGAAGACCTGGAGGTCGAGATTCCCAAGTACACCATCAACCAGGTGTCGGAAGGCCACTGAGCCCGGCGGTAGAGAGGAGCGCGCAATGAGCCTGAAATGGACCGATGTGCTGGAAATCGCCATCCAGCTCGACGAAAGCAAGCCGGAGGTCGATCCGCGATACGTCAACTTCGTCGATCTGCGGCGCTGGGTGGTGGAACTTCCGGAGTTCTCCGACGATCCTCAGCGTAGCGGGGAGAAAGTCCTGGAGGCCATCCAGGCCGCCTGGATCGAAGAACGGGACTAGCCATAGGCCCGCCCTACGCATTTGCCGGGAACCCGCGTATAATTCGCGGGTTTTATTTTAGGTAAGGCCTGAAATCGCCCGCGGGCGCATCCCAGGCTAGGCGCGCCGGGCCCGATGCCAGGCGCAGCCACGCTGATTCCGGCCCTTTCGGGCCGTTTTCGTCAGCGTCCTGAACGAATCACGGCGTCCCGCCCCGCTGGCGGGCCCGCCCATGCTAGAC
>NZ_JAAQWY010000099.1:0-551 GCF_012985765.1 Pseudomonas sp. WS 5071
AGCGGCCTTGCCACACAAGGTGTTTCCGCCGTTGGTGAACTGCTACACCGGGGGCGGCAGTTTCGACTTTCATATCGACAATGCCGTGCGCCAGCCCAAGGGCAGCCCCGAGCGGGTGCGCACCGATCTGTCGGCCACCCTGTTTTTCAGCGACCCCGAGGACTACGACGGCGGCGAGCTGGTGATTCAGGACACTTACGGTGTGCAGCAGGTCAAGCTGCCTGCTGGCGACATGGTCTTGTACCCCGGCACCAGCCTGCACAAGGTCAACGCCGTCACGCGGGGCACCCGGTTTGCCTCCTTCTTCTGGACCCAAAGCCTGGTGCGCGAAGACAGCCAACGCACGCTGTTGTACGAAATGGACGGCGCGATCCAGCAACTGACCCTTGACGTGCCTGATCACCCTTCACTCATTCAGCTCACCGGCACCTACCACAACCTGCTGCGCCGCTGGGTTGAGGTATAACCCATGAGTTTTCAACTACGCCGCCAGGAATTGCTCGATGGCGAACAGCTCAGCGCCATGTTGGCTGAAAATCCTGCGCGGGCGG
>NZ_JAAQWY010000100.1:0-534 GCF_012985765.1 Pseudomonas sp. WS 5071
GGAGTTGTTTTACGGGTTGATTCAGGACGGCAACGACATGTGGAACGCAGCGTTCTTCTGCGGCTCCTGTGCGATTTTGCGGCGTTCGGCGCTCGAAGAAATCGGCGGTTTTGCCGTCGAAACCGTGACCGAAGACGCCCACACGGCGCTGCGCCTGCACCGCAGGGGCTGGAACTCGGCCTACTTGCGCATCCCGCAAGCGGCCGGTCTGGCCACAGAAAGCCTGTCGGCGCATATCGGCCAGCGCATTCGCTGGGCGCGTGGCATGGTGCAGATCTTCCGCACCGACAACCCGCTGCTGGGCAAGGGCTTAAGCCTGTTCCAGCGCATCTGCTATGCCAACGCCATGATGCACTTTTTGTTGGGGCTGCCACGGCTGGTGTTCCTGACCGCGCCGCTGGCGTTTCTGTTGCTGCACGCCTACATCATCTATGCCCCGGCGTTGATGATCTTGCTGTACGTGTTGCCGCACATGATTCACGCCAGCCTGACCAACTCGCGGATGCAAGGCGCCTATCGCCAGACCTTCTGGGG
>NZ_JAAQWY010000014.1:0-121509 GCF_012985765.1 Pseudomonas sp. WS 5071
GCAAGGTTTCGTCATCATTCAGGTTCGTCAGGCTTTCAACAATTTTGTCGTAGCAGGCCCAGTTACGTGCTGCCCGGCCAATGCCGCCATACACCACCAGCTCGGTCGGGTTCTCGGCCACTTGCGGATCAAGGTTGTTCATCAACATCCGCAACGGGGCTTCGGTCATCCAGCTTTTGGCCGTAAGACGGGTGCCACGGGCGGCGCGGATTTCACCTTCGCGGTGACGGTTCAGAGCAGTTGTCATGCAGCAATCCTTCATCAAATGACATCAATGACCTAAGGCGGAAGGTGCGGAGTTCACACTTATACCAACCTGTATGTACAAGTGAATGCAAGCGAAGGGCCAACATGACGCAGGCGACACTGACTAGCGTGCGCGATGATGAGATAAATATATTTAAATCAATGAGATAGGTTTATTGAGATTTTTGGCGAGATAAATGGGCACGCTTAAAACCAACAAAAAGTTGCCGCAACTTGGTGCATAGATCGGCAAAAAGGTAACGAGATTGCACCAAAAGTAACGCGGGTAACACAGGATTACCCGCACACGCAGGACCTCAGTGGCCGCACTGCCCTTGCAACCGGTAGCGAGAGCCGGGATACACCAGCCGCGCACAGCCCACGACCCCTTGAGACGACCACGTGCGGCGGCGAATCATCAGGCAGGCTTCGTTACGTTTGATGCCCAGTAACCGGCACTCCGCCGAGGTGGCATGAATGGCTTCCACCACATGCTCGCCCCCGGTCAAGGGCGCAAGGTCCATCAAGTAGGCATAGGCGGTGGTGCGGGTGAAGTCTTGCTGCAAATAAAGAGGCGCAATGTGCGCATTGACGAAACGCTCTTCGATTTGCACCGGCACACCGTTTTCGTAATGCACGATCACCGAATGAAACAGGCGCTCAATGCCGTCCAGCGCGAAGGGCAAGGTGGGGCTGGCCCTGGGCGGGACCTCTTCAAGCACGATCACGTCGCTGCGGTGCACATGGCCGCGATCGGCAATTTCCTGCGCGATATTGTGAATCTCAAACAACGCCGCCGTGCCCTTGGGCACCGCCACAAAGGTTCCCACACCTTGCATGCGCACCAGCAGGCCTTCGATGGTCAGCTCGCGCAAGGCACGGTTGATGGTCATGCGGCTCACGCCCAACTGGTTGAGCAGCTCGCTTTCGGAGGGCAGTTTCGAATTGGGCAGCCAGGCACCGGAACGGATTTTCTGCACGATGGCCTGTTTGACCCGTGCGTACAGAGGGGCCGGGCTTTCGATTGAGAATGACTCGAGGGGCGAATGGTCATCGACAGACTGGGACACAACAACTCCTGCTTATTGATTGGGGCATGCCCGTGCGTCGCGCCAGTCTACCCTCAGCGCGGCTGCAGACAAACGGCGGGCTTAGCGCGGCATGTAATCGCGCTGCCAGCGGCGCGGGATGCGCAGAGAGATTGCGCCGAGCACGCAGGCAAATCCCGCACTGAATAGCATCGCCTTAACCCCGAACCGAGCCTCCAGCCAGGCACCCAACACCGCACCCAGCAACATGCCGCTCCAAGGCACCAGTTGCACGCGCCAGCCACTTTTACGCTCGCCCAAAAGCCAGCGCCCCAAGCCGCGGCCGAAACGCGACAGCGCCCCGGTCACGTAGGTCAGCCCCACCGGCAACCCGTTGACCTGCTCCACAGCGGCGTTGAGCATGCCCATTGCCAAAATGGCGGCCAGCAAGGCCGGGACCTGCGAGGCAAAAGGCACCAGCCCGGCCGCACACAACAGCCCGGCGATAACCAGCATTAAGGGTAACGCACGGCGCCCGCCCCAACGCCCGAGCAAAATCCCCAGCGTGTTGCCGGCGATAAAGGCCAGCACCGCAAAAAACAGGCGTACCACCAAGCTCATATCCCCCTGACTGATCGCCACCGCCAGCCGCGTGGTGTTGCCGCTCATGAACGACACGAAATCGCCCGTGGCCAGAAACCCGATGGCATCGGTCATGCCTGCCAGCACCGAAAGGCTTGCCACCAGCCCCAGCCCGACACGCCCTCGCCAGGCACGCACGCGCAGGTGCACAGGGTTGATCGGGCGTCTCAGCGGAGCAGGTAACATCGGCACAACCTCTTAAGGATGAAGGCCGCTCAATGATGGCCAATTGAACACTGCCTTGCCAGCACTCGTATGTTTATTCCCAAGAAGCATTCAGAAACGTCTGCAACTAAAGTGAGAGCGAACCAATTTCCAAATGCGCGTCTAATGAACACTTTGTTCAAGGATGACGGGCACTGCGGTGTTTTTACGACAGGGAGGCCCCCGCCAGGATTGATACAGAAGACCTTATGCTCCCGATCAATTGGAAAAAAAAACGCGTTGCCTTAGCCGCTGTCCCGCTGCTGCTGATCGCAGGCACTGTCAGCCTTTCCTCGCATGTCGAAGACGCCTTTGCCCAACCGGCCGACGGGGTCCAGACGCTGGTGTTCATGCGCCACGCCGAGAAGCCGGCTGACGGTCTGGGCCAACTCACATGCCAGGGCCTGAACCGCGCCATCAATCTGGCCACCGTGCTGCCGCAAAAGTATGGCAAGGCGGATTACGTGTTCGCCGCCAACCCCTCGCGTCAAGTTGAAGAAGGTGCCGAGGATGACGCCTACAGCTATGTACGGCCGATGATGACCATCAACCCCAGCGCTATCAAACTGGGCTTGCCCATCAACCTTGAGTTTTCGGCCAACGATACGCGGCAATTGGCCAACGAGCTGACAGACGACAAATACCACAACTCGACTGTCTACACCGCCTGGTCCCACGGTTACCTGCCGGAGCTGATCAACACGGTCGCCGGCAAAGCCACCGGGAAAAAAACCTCGCTGACTGAGGACTGGGCCGACAGCGATTTCGATTCGCTGTACGTGCTGACCCTGACTTGGCACAACGGCAAGGCCACCCTGCTCAGCCGCGTCGACAAACAAGGGCTGAACAACGGCGCCGAAGCTTGCCCGAGTTGATCAGGCCAGTGCTGCACGGCCTGGCGCATGGCGGCGTACGGCCCAACTGACGCCACTCAACAGCAAGAGCACAGCCAGGGTTTCCAGCGCCGTGGGCCAGCGCTGCAAAAAGACAAAGCCATAAAACAGCGCGAACAGTGTTTCAAACACGATCAACTGGCCGCTCAAGGTCAGCGGCAGCCGTCGGGAAGCCGCATTCCACATCCGGTTGCCGAACCATGAGCCGACGACCGCGCACGCCAGATTGATCGCCCAGAACCCCTGCCAACGGGCATCACTGACGTCTATGTGCACGGCATCCAGCGACAGCGCACTGGCCGCACCCCAGATCAATAGACCCAGCACGCCCGTGGTCACGCCCCACAAGCTCGACCATTCGCTGCTGGTGAACTGACTGTGTTTAAGGTATCGCGCGTTGGCCGTGGCAAATCCCGTCCAGCACGCCAGCGCGCCAATGGCACAGGCAATGCCCAGTACTTTTTCCGCCATCGGTTGCCCGCCATTGGCGCCAGACAATGCTTCAAGGTTGATGCACAACATCCCGGCCAGCACCAGCAGCAGCGGCCAGATCAGGCGAGTCAGCGGCACGGCGCCCGCATCACTGCGGCCCAGCCAGCTGATGGTCAAAGGCAATACGCCAATGATCAGTGACGCCACGGCGATCCCCACCCACTGGATGGAGGCGGCCAGCAACATGTAATAAATCAGGTTGCCCAGCAGGGCGAGCTTCACCAGTGTCACGACGTCACGCCGGGTCAGTTGAGGGAGCAAGCGCTTGGCGTCGGGCAGTATCAGCAGCGCAGACACCGCGCCGTACAGGATGAAACGGGCGCAACTGAGGAGCAGCGGACTGAACTCCGGTAATAACGCCGGCACCAAAAACACCAGCCCCCAAACAGCACCTGCCATGCCGGCGTAGACTATCCCGCGCTTCATTACGTATGCTCGAACCATTGATGAGTCTGCAAGCATAGGCATTTCACGCCTCAGTAACTAAAGAACAGTTGGCATCCATGCATTCCCCACAGGAATGGGCTGAGATACCCTTCCCCTTTGCCTGAAAACCCGCCCCCACAGGACCCCCGTGAGCCGCTACCTCAAACACCTGCCGCCGCTCGATACGCTGATCACCTTCGAGGCGGTTGCCCGTAATGGCAGCTTCACCCGCGCCGCAACCGAGCTGTGCCTGACCCAAAGCGCCGTCAGCAAACAGATTCGCGTCCTTGAAGATGCCCTCAGCCTTTCTCTGTTCGAGCGTCAAGCCCGGGGTATCAGCCTGACCCGCGCGGGGGCCGGGCTGTTTGCCGAAGTCAGCGCGATGCTTGAGCGACTGCAACACAGTGTCAACCGGATCAAGGTGGAGCATGCACCCAATGCTGTGACGGTGCAGTGCACCCACGCCGTGGCGCAATTCTGGTTATTTCCACGCCTGCTGGCCTTTAACACCGCTCACCCGGGAATCACTGTCAACATCCACGCCAACAATGGTCTGGACGAGTCGAGTACAGCAGATTACGATTTCTCGATCCTGTACGGTAATGGCAAATGGTCATCACTGGATGCCCATCGATTATTTGCCGAATGCGTGTACCCGGTGGTCAGCGCCGCCATCCCTGTGGCAGACATTGGCTCACCTGCAGACTTGCAAACGCTGCCCCTGATCGAGCTGGATTCATCCGGATGGAATTGCATGGACTGGCGCGACTGGTTTGGGCATTTCGACCTTGAGCACACCCCCGCGCCTGACAGCCCGCTGTTCAACCAAGTGACACTGGCCTATCAGGCAATCCTGCAAGGCATGGGGGTCGGGCTAGGTTGGGACTTCATGGTCAGGGGCAAAATCGACAGCGGAGATCTGCGTCGCGTCGGCCCTTATGAATTTATCAGTGGCAATGCTGACTACCTGGCGCACTCTCGGCATAAAACGTTGTCAGAGGCAGCAGTTATTTTCCGGCACTGGCTTTTACATGACGGCCGGTGCGTTTAACCCTTACGTTCGAGTGCTCAAGGAGCTTGCATGAAGATCAATGTGATCGTTTTACCTTTGGTGATGGCGGCAATGCTGGGGCTGGCCGGGTGCGCCTCACCCAGCGTCGTGACCCTGCAAAACGGCACGCAATACCTGACCAAGGACATGCCAAAAACCAAAACCAATGATGGTTTCTACGAGTTCGTGGACATTGCCGGCAAGCACATCAAGATCAAGGCTGACGACGTGGCGACCATCAAAACCGACGATTGATCGGCCGGCAACGGCAAGCAACTGCTTGCCGCTACGGTTGTCAGTTCAAGGCATCAAGCATGCGGTAGTAGGTGATCCCAGCCGCGACGTACAAGCGTTGCAGGCTGTGGAACGGAATGCTGCGAATCGGTGTGACCGGGAACGGGAAGTCACTTTCAGTTCCCGCCACTCGGGCAGCCAGGTGCTTGCCCAGTACGGTCGACATGGCTATCCCGCGACCGTTATAGCCCATCAGTATCGACAGGCCCGGCTGAGGCTCATGCAATTGCGGCAACACACTTTGATTCAGTGCGATGCGCCCGCTCCAGCGGTACTCGACGGCCACCCCGGCCAACTGCGGAAACAGCATCACCATCGAACGCTCCAGATGCGTCCAGTCCCCGGCCCGGGTCGGCTCCGCGAACGGTCCTCGCCCGCCCAGTAACAAGCGGCCCTGGGCATCCATCTTGAAGTACAGCAACAACCGTCGCGCATCCGAACACACTTCCCCACCCGGCAAAATGGTCTTGCGCAATTCAGGGGGCAGCGGACGCGTGGCAATGATGAAGCTATTGGCCGCCAGCACAGTCTGGCGCAACCCCGGCCACAGGTTGTCGGTGTACCCGTTGGTAGCGAGCACCACGCGGTCGGCGCTGACCGTGTTGCCTTGCGCAGTGGTCAATTGCCACTGTGGCCCGACGCGACGCAAATCCGTCACCCGGCTTTGGCTATGAATCGTGACGCCACGGCCCAACGCTGACTTGGCCAACCCCCGGGCATAGTTCAACGGATGCAAACTGCCCGCACGCGGGTCGACCCAGCCACCCAGGTAATTTTGCGTGCCCAGGCGTTGACACACCGCGTCACGGTCCAGCACCTCGGCCGCAATCCCACGCTGCTGCCATTGCCGGGCCCGGTGTTCCAGCGCTTTCATGGACACGACAGAGACAGCGGGCTGGATCCAGCCTTTACGGCTGGCTTCACAGGCAATGCTGTACTCGCGGATCAACGAAAACACTTCATCGGCCGCGCCACCACAGGCTTCAATGATGCGTTCACCCCGCTCCTCGCCATACCGCTGGATCAACTGGTCAGGGTCGTACTTGAGGCCCGGAATCACTTGTCCGCCGTTGCGCCCCGATGCGCCCCATCCGGGTTCGCCAGCGTCCAGCACGCAAACGCTGATACCGGACTCGGCCAGGCGTAATGCTGTGACCAACCCGGTGTAACCGGCCCCCACAATGGCCACATCCACCCGCTTGTTTTCACTGAGGGGCGGCGTCATTGCGCCGGGCCGGGCCGTGGCAGACCACAACGAGGGCGGCAACTGGCAGCTGGAAGCAGACTTCATGAGCTAACCTCGTCCGTCTGGTTCAGCAGACGTCGCAGAAAATCCTGGGTTCGTGGATGTTGCGGGGCACTGAGCACCGTTTTTGCAGGCCCGGCTTCGACAATTTGTCCGCTGTGCAAGAAACACACTTTGTCCGCCACATCCCGGGCGAATCCCATCTCATGGGTCACCACGATCATGGTCATGCCCTCATCGGCCAGACGTCGCATGACCGTGAGTACTTCACCGACCAGTTCCGGGTCGAGGGCCGAGGTGGGTTCATCGAACAAAATGGCTTGCGGGTTCATGGCCAGCGCGCGGGCAATCGCCACGCGCTGCTGCTGACCACCGGACAAGGCATCCGGGTAGGCATCCATGCGGTGCGCCAAACCTACTTTTTCCAGCAGGGCTGTGGCCTGTTTGCGCGCCGCTTGCGGTTTTTGCCTGAGGACGTAAATCGGCCCTTCCATCACGTTTTCGAGCGCCGTGCGGTGCGGGAACAGATTGAAACGTTGAAACACCATGGCCACGCGTGTGCGCAACTGATGGATGCTTTTGTCGTTGCGATCCACTCGTTGGCCGCTGACCAGAATCTCGCCCCGGCTGTAGCTTTCCAGGCCGTTGATGCAACGCAGCAACGTCGACTTGCCCGACCCTGATGGGCCGATCAGGCACACCACTTCGCCCTGCCCGACCTGCAAATCGACACCTTCAAGCACCGGCACGCTGCCGAAATTCTTGTACACACCCTTGAGTTCGATCATGACGTTCTCCGCGTCGCAAAGCGTGCTTCCAGGCGGCGCAAACCGAAGGACAAGGGCAAGCTCATGGACAGGTAAAGCAGGGCCACCAAGGTGTAAACCGTCATGTTTTCGAACGTGGAAGAGGCGATCAACTGACCCTGACGAGTCATCTCGGCCACGGTGATGGTGGACACCAATGAAGAGTCCTTGAGCATCATCACCAGCGTATTGCCGTAGGGTGGCAAGGCAATGCGGAACGCCTGGGGCAACACCACCCGGCGCATGATCATCATGCCGCGCATGCCGATGGATTCGGCGGCTTCGATCTGCCCGTGGTCAATGGCCTGAATGCCAGCCCGGAAGTTTTCAGCCTGATAGGCCGAGTACGCGATACCCAGACCAATCACCCCTGCCTGCATGGCGCTGAGCTGGATGCCAAAGTCGGGCAAGACGAAGTAGATGTAAAACAGCTGAACGATGATGGGCAGACCGCGAATCACGTTAACCACGCCAATGGCGAACAACGCCACCGCGCGGATTTTGGAAACCATCATCAAAGCGAATACAAGACCGATCAGCGAACTCAGCACGAACGATCCCGCAGTGACTTGCACAGTAACAACCGCCCCTTTCAACAACAGCGGGAGGAAGTCCAACGCGTCCTGGAGAAACATAAGTTACCTGCGAAACAACACATGAAACAGCCCGCTACGGTAAGCGGGCCGAGGAATCATCAGTTCAGTTTCCACTGCTCAATGATGCGGTCCAGCGAACCATCAGCCTTGATCGCGGCGATGCCCTTATTCACCTGCGCAAGCTTTTCGGGGTCGTTCTGGCGCATCACGATGCATACATCACCCACCACCACCGGTTGATAGGTTTGCGAGAGTTTCAACCCCCTGGTCTGCTTGGGGTTGGTTGCCATCTGGTAAGCAACGATGGGACGGTCGCCGAATGCAGCCTTGATACGGCCCAGTCGCAAGTCGCGCATCATGTCGGCTACAGAGTCGTAGCTGCGCACTTCCTTGAAACCGCCATGCTTGTTCAAGGCGTCAATAAAGACCGAGCCTACTTGGGCACCGACGATTTCCTCTTTCAGGTCAGCCATGCTGGTGTAGGTTTTAGGGTCTTTTTCCTGAAGGATCAGCCCTTCACCGTAGCTGTAAATCGGGTCGGAGTACTGCACAACCTTTTCGCGCTCAGGGGTTTTGAGCATCGCGGCCGAGATCAGGTCGATCTTGTTGGACGTCAGTGAAGGAATCAGGGCAGAAAAGACGCTTTGTTGAATATCGGTCTGGAAACCACCCGCCTTGCCGATGGCCTCAATCGCATCAACCATCATTCCGTGGGTATCTCCGCTCTTGATGTCAACGAAGGTAAACGGAATGCCTGTGGCGGTGGCCCCCACTTTGTAGGTCGGTGTAGCCAGTGCGCTGGCAGATCCCATCATGCCGGCGGCGATCGCACACACGAGTGTGAGCGCTTGAAATTTTTTCTGCATTGCGAATCTCCCTGTGGTCGCTTTTATTATCCTGATGGCGCCTTGAAACAGCCTCCGCACCCTCTGGTGTTAAAAGCCGGCTTCGACTATAAACAATTTACCTAAATCGTAAAGAGATTTATAAGTATCGGATATCGATATTTATAACGTATACAAACGCCAAGGAAGCGTCATGAGTGAACACATTAACCCCCTTTTCAATCAGTCGTTGGAGAAGGGTCTCGCGGTATTGCGCGGCTTTGGCGCAGCCCGGAGAACCATGAACCTGGCCGATATTGCTCAGGTAGCAGGCATTAGCAAAAGCTCTGCCCAGCGAATGGTGCACACGCTCGAGGAGCTGGGCTATATCCGCAAGCATCCGCAAAGCCGTCGCTTCCAGTTAACGCCCAAAGTTATGGAAATCGGCTACAACTATTTAGCCGCGGACACACTGGTTGACGTTGCAAATCCCTACTTGGCTGAACTTAATCAACTCACTGGCGAAACCGTCAACCTGACCGAGCCTGACGGCGTGTCCATGGTGTATGTCGCGCGTTTTGTGGCCCCCAAGTTCATTCCCATTCATATGCCGATTGGCAGCCGTATCCCCATGTACCTCAGTGGCGGCGGTCGAGCCTACCTGAGCGGACTGAGTGACGACGTCGTACACGCCGTCCTGCAAGCAAGCGATATCCGCCCGTTCACGCAGCACACGCTGACGGACCCGGACGCCATTTTCGAACGCATTCAAGCAGCACGCAGCAAGGGTTACGCCATCAACAAGGAAGAAATGTTCCTGGGGGACATGACCCTGGCCGCGCCCATCTTCGGCAGCAACGGCCTGCCTGTGGCGGCCGTGCATGTGGTAGCACCTAGCAGTCGCTGGAGCATGGAAGACGCCGAGCAAAAAATGGGCGCCGCCATCATTCAGTGCGCACGGTCGATCAGTAACTCAATCAGAACCCTGTAATCAAACGCCGCAGATCGCGCTCTACGGGCGCGGTCTGACAGACCTCACTGACAATTCAACCTCCGGATTGGCGTATGATGCGCCGCAATTTCCTCATGTCCGGTAACTGTTTATGTCCAGCGTCTCTTCAGTCAAACCTTCACGGGGCTGGTCATTCTGGTGCAAGCCCCTGCTGTTTCTGCTGATTGCAGGCATTGGCCTGTATTACGTCAAGTGGTCGCCTTACTACCTCAAAGCCTTTGTGGCGGCAGACAACCACAGCATTGGCGCCTCGATCCTCAACGACAACCAGGGTGAACCCATCGCTGCAGCGCTGGCTTACGCCCAGGTGTATTTTCTGGCGATCTGGAAAGCCGCCGTTTTGGCTGTGATTCTCGGCTCGCTGATTCAAGTACTGATCCCGCGCGACTGGTTGCTGCGCCTTTTCGGCAAGGCCGGTCTGGGCTCGACCCTGCGCGGCGGGCTGTTCGCCCTGCCGGGGATGATGTGCACCTGTTGCGCAGCCCCGGTCGCGGCTGGCATGCGCCGGCAAAACGTGTCGGTGGGCGCCGCCCTCGCCTTCTGGATTGCCAACCCGGTACTGAACCCGGCGACGCTGGTGTTCATGGGGTTTGTGCTGGGCTGGGGGTTCAGCGCGTTACGCCTGGTGGCCGGGTTGGTGCTGGTAATTGGCGTCTCAATGATTGCCCAACGCATTTCACGCCCGCAGAGCATTCCTGACGCGGCGCTGGACGCTGTTTCCGAGGCCACCCGTCAGGGCGATGAACCGCAATTCTTCGTGCGCTGGGGGCGCACGTTATGGCAATTGTTCTGGAATACCATCCCGGTGTATCTGCTGGCGGTGTTGCTGCTGGGCGCCGCCCGCGTATGGCTGTTCCCGCACGTCGATGGCGCCATGAGCGACAGCCTGCTATGGCTCGTGCCCCTGGCGATTGTCGGTACGCTGTTCGTGATCCCCACCGCCGCTGAAATACCGATTGTGCAAACCATGATGGCACTGGGCATGGGCACCGCGCCTGCTGTGGCCTTGCTGATGACCCTGCCAAGCGTGAGCCTGCCGTCACTGTTGATGCTGCGCAAGGATTTCGACACCCGGGTGCTGGTGACAGTGGCTGTCCTGACCATGCTGGTGGGCATCATCAGTGGATTAGTGGGCATGTGGTTGCTCTAAATCCGGCTTTATCCCTTTTGAACTCATGGGCGACTGCACGCCCATGAGCCTGCTTGCCCCCTTCCAATACTTGCTCATTGCCATCACGAAACCCTTGTTCCAGAGCGGTTAATTCAGTTTCAGTTAAGCTTTGAACGGTACTTTTTCACTCAAGTCGCTCACGACTTATTTCTGAAAATTTCAGAAATTTCTCTGTTACACCAAAAGAGGATGAATGATGAGTACCAAGGATAATCAGTCGCTGGCTGCAGCCCCTGCCACCCCCCAAGCAGCGCTGCAGCACATCGTCGAAGGTTTTTTACATTTTCATCACGACGTCTTTCCGCAACAGAAAGACCTGTTCAAAAAGCTCGCCACCGCCCAACGTCCCCGCGCCATGTTCATTGCCTGTGCCGATTCGCGCATCGTCCCCGAACTCATCACTCAAAGCGCTCCCGGCGATTTGTTTGTCACGCGCAACGTCGGCAATGTCGTCCCGCCCTATGGGCAAATGAACGGCGGTGTGTCCACGGCCATTGAATACGCCAATCTGGTGCTGGGTGTTCAGCACATCATCGTGTGCGGGCATTCCGACTGCGGGGCCATGCGCGGTGTGCTCAACCCCGACAGCCTTGCAGCCATGCCCACCGTCAAAGCCTGGCTACGTCATGCCGAAGTGGCCAGAACCATGGTTCAGGAGAACTGCACCTGCGCCAGTGAAACCGACAGCATGCAGCGCCTGACTGAAGAAAACGTGATCGCCCAGTTGCACCACCTGCGCACGCACCCGTCCGTGGCTTCCCGCCTGGCAAATGGCCAATTATTTATCCATGGCTGGATCTACAACATCGAAACCAGCGAAATCAACGCCTACGACGCCGAACTAGCGGCTTTCAGGCCCTTGAACGACGTGCACAACATCCCTTCTGCGACGCCCAAAGCGCGCTTTTAACTGACATTGACGTTGCCATGCCGTGGCTGCCTGCAGCCAGGCCCTGTGGCGTCTTGAACCTGCTTTGGGAGCGTTTCCATGCGTGCTGAACACTTAAAAACAATCGTGCCCCGCGAACTGATGGCCTCAGTGGTGGTGTTTCTGGTCGCCCTGCCTTTGTGCATGGGCATTGCCATCGCCTCCGGCATGCCACCCGCCAAGGGGTTGATCACGGGCATCATCGGCGGGTTGGTGGTGGGCTGGCTGGCTGGCTCGCCGTTACAGGTCAGCGGCCCGGCCGCCGGGCTGGCGGTGCTGGTATTTGAAATCGTGCGCCAACACGGCATGGCCATGTTGGGGCCGATCCTGCTACTGGCGGGCCTGCTGCAATTGCTGGCCGGGCGCTTGCGTCTGGGCTGCTGGTTTCGCGTCACGGCCCCGGCCGTGGTGTACGGCATGCTGGCCGGGATCGGTGTGCTGATCGTGTTGTCCCAACTGCATGTGATGCTCGACGGCACGCCGCAGCCTTCAGGGCTGGCTAACCTCACGGGCTTCCCGCACGCGCTGCTGGCTGCCCTTCCGACGCTGGGCGGCGGGCTCGGCTGGCAAGCAGGGGCATTGGGCCTGGGCACCATCGGGGTGATGGCCTTGTGGGACAAGTGCCGACCGCAGCGCTTGCGGTTCGTCCCCGGTGCCTTGCTGGGCGTCGGCCTGACCACCGGGCTCAGCCTGCTGCTGGACCTGTCGGTCAAACGGGTCGACGTTCCCGACAACCTGGCCGATGCCATCGACTGGCTGCGCCCTGCCGATCTGCTGAATCTGGCCGACCCGGCCCTGTTGCTGGCCGCGTTCACCGTCGCCTTCATCGCCAGTGCCGAGACCTTGTTATCAGCAGCGGCGGTGGACCGCATGCACAACGGCCAGCGCTCGGATTTTGACAAAGAGCTCAGCGCTCAGGGTGTTGGCAATATGCTCTGTGGCCTGCTCGGGGCATTGCCGATGACCGGGGTGATCGTGCGCAGTTCGGCCAACGTTCAGGCCGGTGCCACCACGCGGCTGTCAGCGATATTGCACGGTGCATGGCTACTGGCGTTCGTGTTGTTGCTGTCCAGCATGCTGCAACAGATTCCGGTGGCGAGCCTCGCGGGTGTACTGGTTTACACCGGGATCAAGCTGGTGGACTTTAAGGCCTTTCGCGGCCTTGCCCGGTATGGACGCATACCGATGTTTACCTATGCCGCGACCGCGCTGGCGATCATCTTCACCGACTTGCTGACAGGGGTGCTGGTGGGCTTTGCCCTGACACTGGCCAAACTGGCCTGGAAAGCGGCGCGCCTGAAAATCAGCCTCACTCCGCTCGCGGCCGCCCATGAGCTGGAACTGCGGCTGACAGGTGCGGCGACTTTTCTCAAAGTCCCGGCGTTGACCCGCATCCTTGCGCAGGTGCCTGCCGGTTCAACCCTGCACGTGCCCTTGGCCAACCTCAGCTACATCGACCATGCCTGCCTCGAACTGCTTGAGGAGTGGGCGCGGGCCAATGCGGCCAGCGGTTCAAGACTGATCATCGAACCACGCGGGTTGAAACGCCGGCTGGAAGGACGAACCCGAACCACTGCCGGTCTCGGCTCGACCGCTACCTGATCGTGCTGCACAGGCCTGCCGCGGCCACCGTGGCAGGCCTGTTCAATTGACGCCCAGAATCAGGGTGCGGTAATGCCCCGGATTGGTCCCTGACCACTTGCGAAACGCTTTGTAGAACGAGCTGGTGTCGGCAAACCCCAGGTTGGATGCGATGTCGGCAAAACTCAATTCAGGCTCGGCCAGCCAACCAATGGCCAACTCCTTGCGCACCCCGTCCTTGAGCCCCTGATACGTCTGCCCTTCTTCGGCCAGACGTCGGCGTAACGTTGAGGCTGACGTGCACAGCGTGTGCGCCAGGCCTTCGGTCTCGGGCCACTGTGCAGCGGGCAACTGCCGCAAATCCTGCTTGATCTGACTGGCCAGGCTTTGCGGGTCACGGTACTTGACCAGAATATTGGCCGGTGCCTGCGCCAGAAACCGCTGTAATTCATCTTCATTGCGCTTGATCGGCGCATCCAGGCAATCGGCCGCGAAAATCATCCGCGTCCGCGGGCGCCCGAAACGCAAATTCTCGGAAAACATCACCGCGTAATCATCGCCATGGGCAGGCTGCGCACAACGCAGCTCGATGGCCAGGATCGGAATACGCCGACCGACCAGCCAGCACGCCACCCCGTGCACCATCATCCAGTATGTAAAGTAGGTGAAGGCCCGCGCCGGATCTTCAGCAGGCTCCTGCAAGACGATTTCCGCCAGGCTCTGGCGACGCACCAATGTGGCGGGCAGGCGTTCCAGCATCAGCGACAAAAAGCCCAGCACCACTTCCAGCCCCTGCACCAGCGTGGGCTGTGCCATGGCCGCACGGCACATGAACGCCAGGCTCCCGGAGCGCAGCTTGCGCGGGTCCATGCCAAAAAACTCATCATCCAGACGGTGAGCCAGCAAGCGCCACATACGCGCATAGGTATGGGCAGGCACGCGACCTTCGGCGTCCTCCAGCAGCGCGGGATCCACCCCCACCGCGTGCAACACGTCCTGCATGGTTTGCGGCGAAGCACAGCTTTGCAACAGCGCTTCGCGCACCAAGTGAATGGAGATGGTGTCTTTGTTCAACATTGGCCCTGATCCAAGCCTGATGGTGATGAGCTGTCGGCCATCTTAAGCAGCGTGGATCAAAAAGCCAGTGTTGTTCAGCGATTATCCACCGTGGTGTACTCGCGGCACTCGGCCATGCTGGCGGGGACGCTGGCCTCATCGGTGAAGAACTGCTGATACCACTCGCGCAACTGGTACACCGGGCCGTCGCCTTCGGCCAGCACCGGGTTGTTGACGCGAATCTTGTGGGTCCAGATGTCCACGTCCTGATAGAACGAGTCGCGGTTGCGCTGCACGTAATCGATGGCCAGTGCTTCGTTTTGCGCATCACTCCAGCCCGGCACTTTTTTCACCATGCAACCGAAGCGCAATTCGAAACTGTTGGGGCCGATCGGTACGTGGCAGTTGAGCAGGATGGACTTGATCTCTTGACCGTCGAACATGGCACTCATGCGGGTGAAGTGCGTGGCCGGGCCGTAGTAGGCCGATTCGGCCACCAGGTCGCCGCCCAGGCGCTCGGAATCGCCGTGGAAAATTTGCTGGGCGATGTGGCCCTGAAAGACGTTGTGAAAGTACTTGGTCGGGGTGCCATGGACCGGACCGAAATGCTGCGCATCCACCAAGTTGTCGACCAGCTCGCGCGGTTGGGTGTTGATGATCAGTTTGTCCATGTGCCAACTGTGCAGCCACTCGTCACTGTCCATTTCGGGCAAGTGCGGAATGACCACGTCTTCGGCGGGCGGTTTGCCTTCGGGGTTATTCCACACGAACAGCAACTTGTTGACTTCACAGGTTTGCCAGGCGCGGGTTTTGGCTTTGGGCGGGATGCGTTTGCAATAAGGGATTTCGACACACTTGCCGCTGGCGTCGTATTGCCAGTGGTGGAACGGGCACACAACGCGGTCGTTCTCAATCGTGCCCTTGGACAAATCTGCGCCCATGTGCGGGCAATGCGCGTCAAGTACGCTGATCTCGCCGGTCGAAGTTGCAAAGGCCAATAGCCGGGAGCCAAAAACATTCAAGGTATGCAGCTTGCCATCACGGTACTCATCCGCTTCGCCCAAACAATGCCAGCCCCGGCCGAAGCGCGGCGACAATGCATTTTCGACGTGGATTTCTGCGAGTTTGGTCATTTTTATTATTCCTCCGGTTAACGGCCTCGAGACGTGCCCGATGATCTTCAACCAGGGTACGGGCGGGTTCATCGTTCAGATGGACTAGGCGCCGTGGGAAATGTACCTACCCTCGGTCAGGCGGCATTGAAAGCAGGACGTACAGCCCCTGGAGCGCCCCCTCCAGACCTCACCTTTGAAAGAGGGGTGGAGGGAAGCCGATAAGCGTCTACCACTGCACAATCCCGTGCTCGCGCGCAAAAGGCTGGCAATGAATGGTCTTGCGTTGATGGTCCACCGCTGCTGCATCAGTGGCCAGCCAGAGCATTACGGCCGCTGGCACCTCGGGCGGTGCAGACCCCGCACGCAGGGCGATTACGCCTTTGTCGCCAATGGTGGCGCGCAAAGCGTCGGTGGTGACCACCCCCGGATTGAGCGTAAAAGCGCGAATACCCTGCTCACCCAACTCCACCGATAAAATCCCCGAGAGCCTGGAAACCGCAGCCTTGCCCGCGCCATAGGCATACCCCCAGCCACCTTTACCGGCTGCCACCGGTGGATCGGATTCGCCCGCACCGGACGTCACGTTGATCACCACCCCGCCGCCCTGTTCCAGCATGGCGCTGACCACGGCGCGGGTGAGCAGGAACGGCGTCATGACATACCCTTGAAACACGCGTTCAAGGGTGTCAGGGGCCAGTTCCATAAACGGTGCATTCAGGTCGCTGCCCTGGTAAATGGCGTTATTGACCAGCACATCGACCCGGCCGTATTCAGCCAGTACCGCCGTGCTGGCTGCCAGCACCGACCCGCTGTCGAGCAAGTCCATGGGCACCACCAACGCCTTGCGGCCCAGTGCGCGAATCGCCTGGGCCGTGCCATTCAAACTGCCGGGCAGCGGCGTGCCGTCGGGGTTGGATAAGCCGTGGCGATGGCTTTGGCCTTCCTCCACGCTGCGAGCACTGATGGCCAGGTCAAACCCGGCACGGGCAAACGCCAGTGCGGTCTCACGGCCAATACCACGGCTGGCACCGGTCACAAATGCCACTTTATTCATGGGAATTCCTTGGGCTCAAAATCGTTGGGGACGCGCCATGGCGTCCATCCCGCCGTCGACAAATAGCACACTGCCGGTGATGAAACTGGCCTGCGGCGATTGTAAAAAGGCCACCGCTTGGGCGATTTCAGCCGGTTCTCCGGCACGCCCCAACGGCGCTACAAACTCGCGCACGGCTTTGCCAAACCGGGCGTCGTCTTTGGCGGCTTGATGCAGCGGTGTTTCCACGGCGCCCGGAGCAATCACATTCAAGCGTATGCCCTGTGCGGCCCATCGCACGGCTTTGCGGCGCGCATCGCAGGTGACAGCATATTTGGAGCTGGCATAGGCAATGTGGGGCTGCGCCAAGGTGTTGGCCAGCTCCAGCGCTTGGGCTTCATCCCCAGCAAGCATGGCCGTGACCATGGGTTGTTGATCAGCGCCAGCATGGGTCGAGGCCACTGAGCCGATCACCAGCGCGGCCGGGTGAGCACCTTTGGACAATGCATCGGCCAGTCCCTCCAGCAATTCGCTGACGCCAAAGTAATTCACCGCCAACACCAGGCTGCTGGATGACGCAGTGACCCCCAGGCCGGCGCAACACACCAGCCCGTCCAACACCCCGCCGCACTGTTCCAGGACCTGCGCTACCGCCTGTTCCCTGCCGGCTTTGCTGGACAAATCGGCAATCACGTCAGCCTGTGCGCGGTCGATCCCGATGATGCGATGCCCCGCTGCACGCAATGCCTCACACACGGCAGCCCCGATCCCGGACGCGGAGCCGCTGACAGCTGTCACTGGCATAAAATCTTCCTCGATAAGTACAGGCCCTTGGTGGCCCGATGGACGATCAACAGACGGCGGTTTCAACCTCTGCGTCTATTGGCTTAAAAAGCGTCAGGCGGTCTGTCGTATAGAACGTGCCAGTTGCGGAGTCGGGACCACCACTTTGTCAGGCGTTCGCAAGGCGCACTTGGGCTTTCCCAACGCGACCACGCTGTTCAGCAAAATCCTCACCAGTTCGGTCTGACGCCGCACGCCGGTTTTGGAGAAGATCGAGCGCAAGTGCGCCCGGGCCGTGTTGCGCCGAATATTGAGGTTTTCCGCGGCTTCTTCCAGCGACAAGCCATTGGCCAGCTCCATCGCCAGGGCGGTTTCGGCCTTGGTCAGGTTGAACAGCTGCTTGGTCACCACTTCGCTGGCCAGCGACTTGCCCACTGCGTCGCGGATGTACACCACGGCAGCGGGCTTGCTTTTGCCCTCGGCCCACTCCAGCGACGGAATCGCTTCCACGACCACCCCGAGGCTGACCTGACCCGATGGCCGGGTGACGGACATGGCGTCCGCCGTCACGCCACCGTCGCGCACTTCGGCGCTGAAGGCGTGTTTGACCAGTCGCTGCAGCTCGCGGTTGTCACTGGGGTACGTCGCTTCCAGACGCCCGCCCACCAACTTCAGGCCGTCGGCGCTGCTGAGGATTTCTTCGGCAACCGGGTTCAGGCGCAAAACTTTGCCCGTCTCATCGAGCACGATGGTGGCCACCGACAGGCGACTGATGGCCTGGGAATACAGTTCGCTGATGGACTCACTGCGGTCCAACAGGTTGTGCATGTGCAGCGCGCGGCGTAAATGCGGTAGAAACATGCTGCACAGTGCCCGTTCAGACGCTGAAAACGCCGGTGAGGTTTTGGGTCGGGTAATGCGAAAGCGCAGTTTGCCGCCATCGGGCGTGGAAATATCGGCGCCCATCACGTGGTACACGTTCTGCGGCCCGCAGTAGGCCTTGAAATACGCTGAGGCGACCCAGTCGGCCTCGCTCATGATGTCTTCGACCGTGAACACCTGATCCAGCGCCTGCCCGGTAAACGGGGTATTGGTTTGCGGGTAGGTCTGGTAGGTCAGCTCGCCCTCGCCCTCAATGTCCCCCGCCACGATCATCAGGCCGAGGTCGGGCTGGTCCGGCACCCGTAAAATCAGCGTCGCGTAGTTGGCCTTGAACATCGTCCTGACGGCACACAAGGTGCGCCCCATGATTTTCGGGTCCAGCGCGCCGTCATAAAAGCTGCCGACCATGTGATCGTAATCAGTCAATTCAAGTCCCAGGCTGGCCAGGGTCTGATGGTTCAAGGTCACTGTATCCATGGACGTTTCCTCGCAATGGGCGCAGTTCAAGACCTGCCCTTTTTTATTGTTATTGTTGCCAGCCGACCGGCGCCGCAGCGCCTGTCAGTTAATCCGTTACGCCGTGCAAAGCGGGCCCAGTGTGGCGTTAATCCTGAACGGATCGCAATCCCGGGCCGCCCTGTGTTTTACCGGTTTGTGATGTCCTTGGCAGCGACGCTGGGTTTAAGCGGGTAATGCCCGCACGCGCGCTCTTTGGCAGGGTTTTTGACCTTGACCAGCGGCCGTCCGAGATTGAACCAGGCCGCCAGCGCCGGCAGCAGAAAGATCGCGCCCAGCACGTTGACCAGGAACATGAACGACAGCAGCACGCCCATGTCGGCCTGGAATTTCAACGGGGCAAACGCCCAGGTGCAGACCCCGATGGACATGGTCAGCGCGGTAAATACCGCCGCAGTACCTCGCTGGCACATGGCTTCATAAAAAGCGGTGCGCAGGTCCTTGCCATCGGCCATTTCATGCTGGATGCGCTCATACAGGTAAATGCCGTAATCCACCCCGACCCCGACCCCCAATGCCATCACCGGCAACGTTGCGACTTTCAGGCCGATGCCCAGCGTGGCCATCAGCGCATTACACAGAATAGCGACAATCGCCAGCGGCACCAGAATGCACAGCACTGCGCGAAACGAGCCGAACGTCAGCCAGCAAAACAGCGCCACCGAGCCAAACAGGGCCGCCAGCATCACCACTTCAGCCTGCTTGACCGCATCGTTGGAGGCCGCCATGACCCCGACATTGCCCCCCGCCAGCAGGAACTCGACGTGTGGGCCCTGCACGCTGGCGATGATGCGCTTGGTTTCGTCGACCACGTGGCTTACCGTGGCGCCTTCGTGGTCGGTCAGAAACACCAGGATCTGCATGCGCTGGCAGCCTTCAGTCACCAGACCGTCGTCCGGCATGTAAGCGCGCGCGCCTTGGCTCAGACCGCGTTCGGAACCGGGGATCGCTGACCAGCGCGGGTTGCCTTCGTTGTTGCCGGCAATCACGTTTTTACTCATGCCGGCCACGCTCTGCACCGACTGCACACCCGGCACGCTGCGTATCTGGAAGTCAAACGACTCGACAGCGCGCATCACCTCAGGTGCCAGGCAACCTTCTTCAATGCCCTTGACCTGCACGAACACCGACATCACGTCCAGACCGATGGAGTAACTGTTGATGATCTTCTGATTGTCCTGGTTGTAGCGCGAATCCGCCCGCAGTTCCGGCGCGCCAAGGCCAATATCGCCGACCGCCAGATCCCGTGCTTTATAGGCGCCGATGCCGAGCAGCATCAAGCTCACCGCAAACACGGCCATCGCCGGGCGCGGCTCGGCCAGTGCTGAAAGGCGCCACCACAAGGCATGCCTGCCGCGGGCCTGCAAGCCTTGACGCAGGGCACTGCGCTCCAGGGTCAGGTACGACAAGATGATGGGCAGCATCAGTTTGTTGGTGATGATCATCAGCATCACCCCAATACAGGCTGTCACCCCCAGCTCATGCACGATGGGAATGTCGATCAGCATGATCACGCCGAAGCCCAAGGCATTCATCAGCAATGCCAGCGAGCCGGGGATGAAAATCTTGCAAAACGCACTGTGCGCCGCCTGAACCGAGGAGCTGCCAGCCAGTACGTCCTGTTTCCAGGCGTTGGTCATCTGCACCGCATGGGACACGCCGATGGAGAAAATCAGGAACGGCACCAGAATCGACATCGGGTCGATGCCCAGACCCAGCAGGGGCAACAGGCCCAACAGCCAGACCACCGGCAGCAAGGCCACCACCAGCGCCACCAGCGTCAGGCGCCACGAGCGCGAATACAACCACAGCAACAGCCCGGTGATAACGAAGGCAATCACGAAGAAGCCGATAACCGTGTTCAGGCCCTCGACCACATCGCCCACCAGCTTGGCGAAACCGACAATATTGATTTCAATCTCGTCGTTGCTGTATTTGCTGCGAATGTCCTCAAGGCGCTGCGCGACCTCGGCATACGACACCGACTGGCCAGTCGTGGGGTCGAGGTCCTGCAAGTCGGCCCGTACCATCGACGACTTCAGGTCATTGGCCACCAGCCTGCCGATTTGCCCGGAACGCGCCACATTACTGCGCACTTGACTCAGGTCGTCGTCCGAGCCGGTAAAGCGAGGGGGCACCACAACATCCCCGAAAAAACCGTCTTCGGTGATTTCGATGTAACGCACGTTGGCCGTGAACAGTGACGTGACACTGGCGCGGCTGACGCCATTGATGAAGAACACGTCATCCGTGACTTTATTCAGGGTTTCGAGAAAGGCGCGGTTGTAAATATCGCCCTCGCCCTTCCAGCGCACGCTGACCAAAAAGCGGTTGGCGCCGGTGAAGTACTGGCTGAAATTGAGGAAGTTGACCATGTACTCGTTGCGCACCGGGATCTGCTTGTTAAAGCCCGGGTCGAGACGGGTGTGCGTGGCGCTGTAGCCCAGTGCCAGCGTCAGCAATACAAACAGCGCCAGCAGCGCCTTGCGCCAGTGGATCAACAGGTCGGCGGTGCGCTCGACCATGCGCGTGACAGTGGATTTAGCAACGTTCATTTAGCGCCTCTCATTGAGCTCGCGCAGCAACGCTGCTGTCCGTGCCCTGGAATACTCCGCGTTCACCGCCCACCAACAGGCGGTTGGCCCCCACCAGCACGGCCGAGGTCAATGTCCCCAGCCCCGACAGGCGCGTGGCACTGACCAGTTGGCCCTGGCCATCCAGGCGCACCATGGAACTGCCTGCGCCGACGATCAGCACACCCTCACCATTGGGCAACAGCGCATGGCCATACAGCGGCAAGCTGTTGCCCACTGCCACCTGGTGCCAGGAATGACCGAAATCCTGCGTCACAAAAACATGGCCGCGCATGCCGTAGGCCACCCAGCGCTGCGGGTTCAAGCGCACCACGCCAAACAGAGAACCGTTGTAGAACGGCGGCAGGGTTTCCCAGTGCTGGCCCGCGTCGTCGGTGCGCATCACCAACCCTTGTTCGCCCACCAGCATGCGCCGGCCGTCCGGCCCGCCGTCCATGCCGTTGAGGTGAGCGCTGTCCACGCTCAAGGCGGCGGTTTGCCAGGTGCGGCCATCATCGTCGGACTGATAGAACTTGCCGAAGCTGCCAAAGGCCAACACGTGCTTGCCGCCTGCGCTCCAGATCCCCAGCAGCGGTTCGCCCAGCTCGCTGTCGTGACGCACCTCCTGCCACTGAGCGCCCCGGTCGGCGGAGCGCAGAATCCAGCCGTCATGGCCAACGGCCAATAAGCTGTCATCCGCCAACGCCACCACTGCTGTGAGGGTCAGGTCGCGCTGCGGCTGGACCGTCGCCGGCTGCCAGGACACGCCCTGATCATCGCTGAGCAAAATCGTCCCGCGCTCCCCCACCGCCACCACGCGCTGGTCGAGGTAGAGCATGCCGTTGATTTGCAGGCGATCCGGGCGCAGTGGCTCGGCGGCGACGTCCAGGGTTTTGCGGGGGGCGAAGGTAAAGCCGATGGTGGCCGCGACGATCAGGCACACCAGATAACCGATTATCGAGCGCATGGTCGAGACCTCGTCACACGAGGCAGTTGCAGGGCGAATTGCATGCGGCCAGTCCTCTTCTTTTTATAGTCGTGGGTGCTCTGGCGAACTCAGCGGCGAGGTCGCTGGAACCTGGCCCCGATCATCGGACTGGTCAGTCACAGGCACATCGTCCAAATGGCCTAGCTGTCTGGAAGGAGGGTTTGAATCAGCGCGGGTGGCCGTTACGGTCGGCAACGGCCACCCATCACGCGGCAGATCAGATCAGGCGCTGGATCTGTTTGTGACGCCACACCAGACGGTAGTAGGCGGTTTGCAAGGCCAGCATGGTGAGGTACGTGATCGGGAAAGCCATCCACACCCCTTGCAGGCCAAACTGCGCGTCCAGCAGGTACGCGACTGGCAACTCCACGCCAAGCACGCAGAAAATCGTGATTCCCATGGGCACCAGCACGACACCGCTGGCGCGCATGATGCCGCCCACCACCGCCTGAAAGCCAAAAAACAAAATGCTCCAGAGCATGATGTGCAACAGGTGTTCTGCCCGCACCCGCGCATCGGTATCGGTAATGAACAAGCCGAGCAGCCAGTGCGACAGCGCATAGCCCACCACTACCAGAGCGCCAGTCAGCCACAGATTGATCAGCAGCCCGGTGCGCAGGATCGGCCCGATGCGCTCCAGACGGCCCGCACCAATGGCCTGTGCGCCGAGGATCGAGGCAGTAATGGCGATCGACAACGCCGGAAATTGCACATAGTTAACGATTTGCGTCACCGCACCGTAGGCGGCCGTGGCCTGCGAACCGTGACTGTTGACCAGCGCCAGAATCACCAGCTCCGACAGCGACAGCACCACCATCTGCACACCGGTCGGCAAACCGATGCGCAACACCTTGTCCAAGATGGCACGATCAAGGCGCAGTGCGGCCCACAGCTCACGGTCCGGCGCCATCACGCTGTTTTTGTAGCGCAAGCGCAGCCCGAGGAAGAGCATCGCCAGCACGTTACCCGCCAAACCGGCGTAGGCAGCACTTTGAATGCCCATGCGCGGTAAACCGGCCCAGCCGAGAATCAGTGCTGGGGTCAACAACAGCCCCACGGCCGTGGACACCATCAGCGCCAACAGCGGCGACACGGTGTCGCTGACACCGCGCAACAATTGGGTAAACAGGATAAACACCAGCAGCAGCGGCATGATCAACATCATGATGCGCGCATAGGCCACGGCATCGTCCAGCACATCGAGCGGCGTGCCCAAGCCTAGCAACGCGGGCCGCGCAAACAGACTGCCCACCACCGCCGCAAGCAAACCGATCACTAATCCCAGGGTCAGCGTGGCGCCGGTGATTTTCTTCACCATCGTCGTCTCGCTCGCGCCCCAGGCCTGCCCGATCAACACCGATGCCCCGGCGCCCAAGCCAATCACCAGGGCAATAAAGAAAAACACAATCGGAAACATGCCCGACACAGCCGCCAGCGCCTGAGTCCCCAGCATCTGCCCGATATAAATGCCATTGAGCGTGCCGGAGAAACTTTGCAGGAAGTTGGACAGCACCATCGGTGCCAGAAAAATCAGGTAGATCTGCCACAGCGGCCGTTGTGACGGGGATCGCATAACCGGTTGACCTCAAAATAAAGCAATGAGGGGTTATACCGTAAATGGCGTGCTAATGGCGGGTTGTAGGCCATCTCGGCGGGCGCGGGCTGAGCGCCGGGCGGATGATCCTGACACCGTCCGGCCCGCACGTGAGGCTATTTCAGGTGAGTTCAAACAACCCCGCCGCGCCCATCCCGCCGCCAATGCACATGGCCACTACGGCAAACCGGGCGCCGCGACGACGGCCTTCGAGTAAGGCATGCCCCACCATGCGAGCCCCCGACATGCCAAATGGATGCCCGATGGAAATAGCACCACCGTTGACGTTCAGGCGCTCGTTGGGAATGTGCAGAACGTCCCGGCAATGCACCACCTGACAGGCAAACGCCTCGTTGATTTCCCACAGGTCGATGTCCGAAACCGTCAGCCCGAAGCGCTTGAGCAGTTTGGGAATGGCGTACACCGGGCCGATGCCCATTTCTTCGGGCGCGCAGCCGCTCACGGCCATCCCGCGATACACGCCCAATGCTTCAATCCCGCGTTGCCGGGCTTCAGCGCGGCTCATCAAAAGAACTGCCGATGCACCGTCAGAAAATTGCGACGCATTGCCCGCGGTGATGAACGTTCCTTGTTGCACCCAGTTACCGTCTTTCCATACCGGTTTGAGCGCGGCCAAATCGGCCAGCGTAGTGGATGGGCGATTGCATTCGTCGCGGTCCGCCACTACGTCCTGGTGGCCAGCAGGCTTGCCTTCTTTATCAAACAGCAGCTTGCGCGCCGCCAGCGGCACGATTTCATCGGCAAACAGTCCTGCGGCCTGGGCTGCAGCCGTGCGTTGCTGGCTTTGCAGCGAATACGCATCCTGCACCTCGCGGCTGATGCCGTAGCGCCTGGATACAATCTCGGCGGTTTCCAGCATCGGAATATAGGCCGTCGGCATGCACTCAAGCACTGCTTCGGACTGCGCCCGGTAGGTGTTTTTGTACTTGTTTTGCGTCAGGGACAGCGACTCGACGCCCCCGGCCACGGCAATCGAAAGGTCACCCGCCAGGATGCCATTGGCAGCCAGGCCAATGCTCATCAGCCCCGAGGCGCACATGCGATCAATCGCCATGCCAGGCACCGTGTCGGGCAAGCCGCCGGTGTAGGCACACAAACGCCCGATGTTGTAGCCCTGGGTGCCCTGCTGCGCCGCCGCGCCCATGATCACGTCCCCGACGGCGTCCGGTTCGATCCCCGCACGCTCGACCACGGCGCGTACCACATGGCCGCCGAGCACGGGCGCCTCGGTGTCATTGAATGAACCACGAAACGACTTGGTCAACGCCGTACGGGCAGTGGAAACGATCACGACATCATTGGCATTCATGCACAGGCTCACTGTTCAAGAGGGTTGAAGGTGTAACGGCTGATGGTGTCCACCACACAACCGGGGCGATCGCTGCCCTCGATTTCGACACTGATGCGCACCACCGCTTGCAGTGTGTCGCCCAGTGTTTCAACACGCAGGATTTCTCCGTGGCCGCGCACCCGCGAGCCCACCTTGACGGGGGCCGGGAAGCGCAAGCGGTCGCTGCCGTAATTCACGCCCATGGCCAGGTTGGCGAACTGCATGAGCTGGGGCATAAACAGGTTGGCCAGCGCCAGGGTCAAGTAACCGTGGGCGATACAGGCCCCGAACGGTCCCGTTGCAGCGCGTTCGGGATCGACGTGAATCCATTGATGGTCGCCGGTGGCTTCGGCAAACAGGTTGATGCGCTCCTGGGTCAGTAGCAGCCAGTCAGTGCGGCCCAAATCCTGCCCCTGTGCCGCCAGCAACTGCTGCGCACTGTTAAACAGCGTACTCATGCGCGGCTCCTCAGGCTTGTTGCGAACTGACCGGCAACACTTCACCGACCATGTACGAGGCGTAATCACTGGCCAGAAACACCATGACATTGGCCACTTCCCACACTTCGGCGGCACGGCCAAAGGCTTCGCGACTGGCCAGTTGTTCCAGCAGGTCATTGCTGGAGGCCTTCTTTAGAAAATCATGCAAGGCAATCGACGGCGCCACGGCGTTGATACGCACCCCGCTTTCGGCCGCTTCCAGGGCGCTGCAACGGGTCAGGGCCATGACCCCGGCCTTCGCGGCGGCGTAATGCGCCTGTTCTTTCTGCGCCCGCCAGCCCAGTACTGAAGCGTTGTTGACAATGGCCCCGGCGCCGCGTTTTTCCATGTACGGCAACATGGCGCGGGTCATGCGCATGGTGCCAGTCAAGGTGATATCCAGCACCGATGACCACTGTTGGTCGGTCATGTCCGTCAGGCGCACCTGCCCCCCGAGCCCGGCGTTGTTTATCAGCACATCGACACCACCCAGCGCGTCTTCGGCAGCGGCGACCAGTGCTTGCACCTCGGCTTCTACCGTGACGTTGCACAGTTGCCCGAACACCGCCTGCAACCCGGTTTCGGCCTTGAGGCGTTCAACGGCTTCTTCGAGGCGACGCGGATGAATGTCGGAAATCATCAACGCGCGACAACCTTCTTCAGCGCAACGCTTGGCGGCGGCATAGCCGATCCCTGCGCCTGCGGCGGCAGTAATCAGAATGGACTTGCCGGCCAGCAGTTGGTGGCCGGGAACATAGGGAGGCGCCTGTTTCATGGTTGTGACTCTCTTGTGTAAGGTTTCAACATTTCAGCTTCCCCACACCCGTTGCGGCCTGGGCGCTTCGGCAAGGATCTGATCCAGCGCTTGCCCGACCTCTTCTGGCCGCCATTGCGCCCCTTTGTCCCGGGTCACCCCGGTACGCCAACCGTCGCCCAACGACAGGCGCCCGCCCTGACTCTCAATGACCTGCCCGGTGACGTGACCCGACAGCGCGCTGCCCAACCACACCACCAACGGCGCCACGTTTTCCGGCGCCCAGGCATCGAAGCCGCCGTCCTGGGGCTTTTTCACCACGTCCGGCATCGCACTTTCAGTCATGGACGTGCGTGCTGCCGGCGCCAACGCGTTGGCCGTCACACCGTAGCGCGCCAGTTCCGCGGCCTGCACCAGCGTCAACGCGGCAATCCCGCCCTTGGCTGCGCTGTAATTGGATTGCCCCACCGAGCCCTGTAAACCGGCACCCGAGCTGGTGTTAATGATGCGTGCGGCCACCGGCTGACCGGCCTTGGCCTGATCCCGCCAGCGCTTGCCCAGAATATTGGCGAGGCAAAAGTGCCCCTTCAAATGCACCCGCATCACCGCGTCCCACTCCTCTTCACTGAGGCTGATAAACATGCGGTCGCGCAGGATGCCAGCGTTATTGACCAACACATGGACATCGCCAAACGCTGCCAGCGCGGCATCGACAATGCGCTGCGCAGTCGCCACCGTGGTGATGTCGTCAGCGTTGGCGATGGCCTGGCCGCCGCCCTCACGGATTTCTCCCGCCACCTGCTCGGCGGCTTCCTGACGAATGTCGTTGACCACCACATTCGCGCCTTCTTGCGCGAACGCCAGCGCATAAGCACGCCCCAAGCCACCGCCCGCCCCCGTGATAATCACGGTACGTCCTTCACAAATCGCCATCTCTCTGCTCCTAAAGACGCTCAATAATCGTCACGTTGGCCTGTCCGCCGCCTTCGCACATGGTTTGCAAGCCATAACGGCCCCCCGTGCATTCCAGTTGATAGAGCAAGCTGGTCATCAGCCGCGCACCGCTGGCACCCAACGGGTGACCGAGGGCAATGGCACCGCCATTGGCATTGGTGCGTGCAGGGTCGTAATCGAGTTCGCGGGCCCACGCCATCACCACCGAGGCGAAGGCTTCGTTGATTTCCACCGCGTCGATCTCATCCATGCGCATGCCCGCTTTTTTCAACGCAGCGCGGGTGGCGGCAATCGGCGCAGTCAGGTGCCAGATCGGGTCATCGCCCATCACTGATAAATGATGAATACGCGCGCGTGGGGTGAGGTTGTAGCGTTTTAGCGCGGCTTCGGAGACCACCAACAGGGCGGCCGACGCATCACAGGTCTGACTGGAAACCGCAGCGGTAATGGAAGGAAACTCCGCAGCCACCGGTTCGAGCTCGGCCATTTTGGCCAGGCTGGTGTGACGTGGCGTTTCGTCGTCCACTAACCCTTCACAGGGCACGATTTGCGCTGCAAAACGGCCGCCGGCAATTGCCTCCAGCGCCCGACGATGACTTTCCAGCGCATAGGCTTCCATGTCCTGGCGGCTGATCTGCCAGTGATCGGCAATGCGCTGCGCAGCGTAAAACTGGTTCACGGGCTGATTGCCAAAACGCGCCTGCCAGCCCTTGCTGCCGGAAAACGGGTCGCTAAACCCCAGCGGCTGACCCGCCAGCATCGCGGAGGAGATCGGAATCTGGGTCATGGTTTGCACGCCGCCAACGGCAATCACGTCCTGCGTGCCGCTCATGACCGCCTGCGCCGCAAAGTGCAGGGCCTGTTGCGATGAACCGCATTGCCGGTCAATGGTGGTGCCCGGCACATTCAACGGCAGACCCGCCGCCAGCCAACTGGTGCGGGCAATGTCACCGGCTTGCGAGCCGATGGTGTCGACGCAGCCGAAGATCACATCATCGTATTCGTCGGCGGGTATCGCGTTGCGCGCTACCAGCGCCTTGAGTACATGGGCGCCGAGGTCGATGGCATGCACATGGGCCAGCGCGCCTTTGCGCTTGCCGGTCGGGCTGCGCAGCGCGTCAACAAGGTAGGCTTGGGGCATTGTTTAATCCTCGAAGGTATGGCCGGGGCCCAAGGGCGCGCCGCTCAGTACATGGGCTGCCACCCGGGCTTTATGCAAGGCGCGATCGCCCCATGCGCTGTCGAGCGCCCATGCGCGCTTCATGAACATTTGCAGGTCGACTTCCCAGGTGTAGCCCATGGCGCCATGCACCTGAATGCCGTGACGGGCAGCCAGCCAGCTGGCTTCGCAACAGGCCAGACGCGCCTGAGAGACCCACACGGGCGCCGTGCTCTGGCCATGTGCCAGCGCATAAGCCGCGCGATAGAGCACGGGTTTGGCGAACTCCAGTTGCGTGGCCACATCGGCCAGATGATGTTTGACGGCCTGAAAACTGCCGATGGGTTTGCCGAATTGCTTGCGCTGGGCGGTGTAATCCACCGACAGGTCCAGCATGCGCTGGGCCAGCCCCAACAGTTGCCCCGCCACGGACAATGCGCCGCGGCTGAGTGTTTGCGCCCACAAGGTGCGACCCAATTCACCCTCGGCCACTAACGTGGCGGCACTCGGCTGCCAACTGACCTGCCCCAGACGTCGCGAGGCATCAATACTGGTGTGGTGCTGCACATCGACCTGCGAGCGCGGTACGGCATGCACTTCGTCGTCATGGGCCAACAGCAACAAGTCAGCATGCCCGGCGTCGGCTACCCACGGGTTGACCGGGTGCCCGACGGCAACCCGCAAACTGCCGTCGGCGATACCCGCCAGCCATTCGCCTCGCTTGAACACGCTGTCCGGCAACCCGGCAATCAGCGCGCAGGCCACGTAAGCCGTGTCGGCCAGCGAATCGGGAATCGCGTAGTAACCCAATTCCTGGGTCATCAGGGACCACGCCACATCGTCCATGTCCAACCCGCCAAACGCTTGCGGCACCGACAGCGCCGTGAGGCCCTGGTCGGCAATTTTGTTGCGCAGGTCCGGGGAGCGGCCGACGTCGGTCTCCCAGATTTCACGCAGCATTTCCGGCGCGGCTTCCGTCATCAGAAACCGGCTGATGGCTTCGCGGAAGGTGAGTTGGTCGTCGCTAAAGGTAAAGTCCATACCCGCCCTCACTTCGGCAGACCGAGCATGCGCTCGGCAATGATGTTGCGCTGGATCTCATTGGTTCCGGCGTAGATCGGCCCGGCCTGAGCGAACAGGAAGCCTTCAAGCCAGTCATGGCCATCGCTGGCAGGTCCTGTCAGCTCGCCTTGGGCGCCCAGAATGCGCAGGGCCGTTTCGTGCATGCGCAGGTCCAGCTCCGACCAGATGATTTTGTTGGTGCTCGACTCAGCGCCGATCTGTGCACCACGGCTCAGCCGTCCAACCGTGTGATAGGCCGACAAGGCATAGGCTTGCGCGTCCATCCAGGCTTTGCACACGGCCTCGCCGAGGCCCGGATCGCGGTCGGCGCTTTCGCGGTTGGCCTGGTACAGCTCCACCAGTTTTCGGGCGGTGTATTGAAAGCGGGCCGGGGAACGCAGCAACAAGCCCCGTTCGAATCCGGCGGTGGCCATTGCCACATGCCAACCCTGCCCTTCCTCGCCGATGCGGTTTTCCAGGGGGATGCGCACATCATCAAAAAACACTTCCGCGAACGCGTCTTTCCCGTTGAGTGCCTTGATCGGGCGCACCGTCACCCCCGGTGCATTGAGCGGCACCATGACAAATGACAGCCCGTGGTGACGGCTCGAAGTCGGGTCGCTGCGAAACAGTCCGAACAGCCAGTCAGCAAAGATGGCGCGGGTGGACCAGGTTTTTTGACCGTTGAGCACATACCCATCGCCATCGCGTGTGGCTTTGCTGGTAATGGCCGCCATGTCGGAACCGGCATTAGGTTCCGACCAGCCTTGCGCCCACATATCGACACTGGCCGCCATGCGAGGCAGAAACCGTTGCTTTTGCGCCTCGGTGCCGAACTCCATCAACGTCGGGCCCAACAGCAACTGGCCGTTCTGGTTGACGCGCATGGGCGCTCCGGCGCCGTAATACTCTTCTTCAAAAATCAGCCACTCGATCAGGTCACAGCCACGTCCACCCAACGCCGTGGGCCACATGACCATCGAAAGCCGGTTTTCAAACAGGGTGGCTTCCCATTGGCGGTGCTGCTCAAAACCTTCGCGGGTGTCATAGCTGGCCAATGGGGCCTTGGGCGCATTCGCGGCGAGCCAGTCGCGCACTTCCTGGCGAAAGGCGTTTTGTTGCGGGGAGTACGTCAGATCCATCGTCAGCACCTCAAAACGTAGCGTCGCGTTTTTCGACAAACGCACGGCGGGTTTCCGCGGAATCCGCACAGGTGTAGGCCTGCAACGTAAACCCCTGCTCCCAGCGGTATTTATCTTCCAGATTGCCGTCTTCGATGCCGTTGAGCGCCTCTTTGGCGATACGGATCATGGCGGGGCTTTTGCTCGCGATGGCGCGTGCGATCTGCAAGGCGGTTTCGCGCAGTTGTTCGCGAGGCACCACGCGCTCGATAAACCCGTACTGCTGCGCCTCGAGCGCGCCGATTTTGTCGCCCGTAAAAAACAGGTAACGCACTTTTTGCACCGGAAACAGACGCTGCAAATGCGCACCGCCGCCCATGGCGCCGCGGTCGACTTCTGGTAAGGCGAATGTGGCACATTCAGATGCCACCACAATGTCAGCGGCGCCGGTAATCCCGATGCCGCCGCCCAAGACAAAACCATGCACCGCGACGATCACCGGCACCGGGTTGCGGTGTACGGCTTTAAACGTGGCGTAATTGCCCGCGTTGACGTCAACGATCAGTTCCGGGTGCGCGTCCAGTTCCTTGATGTCGACACCCGCGCAAAACCCGCGCCCTTGTGCGCGGATCACGATGACTCGCACGTCGGGGTTTTGCCCAAGGGCATCGAGGGTGTTGGCCAGTTCCCGCCACTCGCGACTGTTGAGCGCGTTGACCGGCGGCCGGTCGATCACCAGTTCAGCGATTCCCGCGTCGATACTGGTGTGAAATGCGGTAGAGATTGCGCTGTTCACATGTGCTCCTGAGGTGGCGAAGGCATGGGAGCAGTATGGGAACGCAGACAGTGAGGATCATCGTCCGTTGAGACTAAACATACCCTCTGTACAGCGGCTTTCTGGCCACTGCCGCAGGCGCTCAGCGCGCGGGCACTCGCGCTGCGGCAGCAAATGATTACTGGCCGTCGACGATGGCTTTCGCCGCGTTGTTGAGCAGGTTATGCACCCTCTGAATCTCCTGAGGGCTCCAGCGACCATGATGGAGTTGCAGGGCATGGCGCACATTGTGAATTGCCTGATGAATCTCGGCTGGCCGGTCCTGGCCGCACAATGACCGGCGGCTGACATCCATACGCATCCTTACCCCATTGAGCGCCACCGTTTGCTGACTCAATGAAAAGCGCCCGGCATCGGTAATGCGGTAACACTTCTTGCCACCATGAACGCTGACATCAACGAGTTGCCCCGCCTCAAGATGGGCCAGTGTGGGATAAATCACTCCGGGGCTGGGGCTGTAGGCCCCCTCAAACAACCCTTCTATTTGCAAGATCAGGTCATACCCGTGACAGGGCTGTTCAGCAATCATCGCCAGTATCAAAAGTTTTAAATCACCCGGAGCAAATACACGCGGACTTCGAATACCGCGCTCGCGAACCGCGCGCCTTTCAAATCCATCAGGACTTTTCTCCCCTTGCCGCTCCTTATAATGACCGTCCATAACTCCTCTCCCCTTGCGTTAAAAACGCCACATAAAACACACCTTAAAACACAACTCAAGCCACACTTGTAACGCCCATCAAAAAAACAGCTTACTTAACCTCGCCACGATATAACTTCCTTAAATTTTTAAACTATTACACGGACTTTTCTACGCGATATAACGCGAATCAATCATTAAAAATACGCTCCCCCACGCCCCATACAAGCTGAAGGACGCCATCACGAGCAATATCAATCAGAAATCATAAAGCCATCTCATTGATAAATAACGACTTTATTGCGTACAGAATCGAAATATCGTATTCAACCAGAAAGTTCATACAAACATAAAGGGATGCGTACTACGTAACGAAAAGAAAAAAACCACTCAAAGATTTATAGGCAACCTAACTAAGTTAGTTAATACTCTCGCCGCACTTTAAGTTCACCGCCCTTGACTATTTCAAAGTTGAGACTGTTGTTATGCCCGCCGCCTACCTCACGGCCAATGGCGTGTATTTAAACATGCGGTGACTTCGTGCACTTCACTTTTACTCATCACTGGATTTCAAACATGTTGAAGAAAATTGTGGCTGTCTCCCTGTTTGCCCTTACCGTTGGTTCCACCGTTGCCCAGGCTGCTGGTGAAGCCAGCAGCCTGATCAACATCAAGGCAACCATCCCGACTAAAACCTTCTTCGTCCTGCCGCACGACCCTCAGTTCGGTAAAGATGAAACCCTGCACTACAACCCCATCAACGGCACCTTGGACAGCGTGAGCCAGCCATTCAACGTCAAAAATACCGACGGTTCCATTCACGCTTACATCGAAGGAGGCCCGGCCAACCTGTTCAACGGCAACCCGACCCAGAACATCGCCCTGAAGACAACGTTCAACGGCGTCACCCTGACGGCGTCGCCTCAAGAAGTGGTTGACGATGCGACCTCAACTCCCGGGGCCCGTGCAGACCTCGTCATCACAGCCGAAAAGCCCCAGGACGGCCAGGTCGGTGACTACACGGCGTCGTACACCGTGATCTTCGACAACGTCCCCCGCGTCGTCACGCAGTAACTACCGACTCCCCGTGGCATGACGGCGTTGCTCATGCCCTGCGCCCGGAGTCCATCCGGGCGCTGCGGGGCGCTTAAATTGCCTGCAATCAGAGTAATGAGTGAATGTTACCGATGACTCCCATCGCGGCGGCGCTTGCCTTGATTTTCGGCACGTCTGCGTTTGCTGCTCCTCCGGCAACCGGCACAACCCCACGTAGTCTGCTGGCTCAGGCCAAAGGCTTGCCTGCCGACTTCGAAGAACATTTATTTGATGTTCCGCTGGCCGTTCAAGTCGAACGCGATCAACAACAGGTGGGAGAAGCAATGATCGTCCTGACACGCGATGATCGACTTACCCTGCTCGAATTCACCGAGCATGCAAGCAGCCCACTGTCCCTCGACGAACGTGAATTATGGGCCAGTTACCTTAAACAGGGAGTGCAACTGGGCAACTGCACGGGCGAATGCCCGGAGCGACTGCTGGCCGTGCATTACGACCTTGAAAATTCACGCGTGTCTCTGCTAACCGAACGCGCAGAACGCGAGAGTCGAATCAGCCAGTACTACGAACTGCCTGCCCAGGGAAGCCGGGGGCTGATTATGCGCAACCAGCTCAATCTCAGCGCAGGACAGGATGAACACCTCAGCGGGCGGTTGGCAGTGGAAGCCAGCAGCAGCCTGGGCAATTGGTCCCAAGGCTTCAACTTGCAATTGTCCCGTCAAGGCGACCCTGAAGACAGCACGCTTTATCACGCTGTTTATGAAGCGTTTACGCAACGCGAGCTGGAAGGCAACTTTTTACGCCTGAGTTATTTCACCCCGAGCGCCGAAGGCCTGACTCGCCAGATCCGTACATTCGGCGCCACTCCGGACACCGCCCTGGGCGTGATGTATGGCAGCTCAGACAGCCTGGCTATTTCAATGCCCAAACCCAGCATTTATCCGGTCTACGTCACCGCTAACCGTCAGGCGTCAGTAGAGATCTACCGCAACGGCGTGCTGATTAACACCCAGATGGTCAACGCCGGGTTGCAAAGTCTGGACACCCGCCCACTCCCAGGGGGGATATATGAAGTGCAAGTGCGCCTGATCGAGGACGGACGCGTTACCAGCACCACCCCGGAACTCATCTACAAACCCAACAATTGGCGCAACCCCGACCAGCGCTGGCGGTACAACGTTTTCGCCGGGCGCGAGAGTACGCTGCTGAGTAATTGGGAGGAGCAAGCCAGCGGCGACATGACCGCCGGGGCCGCATTCAATTACCTGTTGCACCCTCGGCTTGTGGTCGGAGGGTCAGGGCGTCAGGTGAAACAAAATCTGCAACTGGGCACCTCCTTCGACTGGTCCATCGCGAACAACGCCAATCTGTACGCGAATGTGTACGAGACACAGAACTATGGCACCGGCATTGACCTGAACGGACTCTACAACTATGGCAACGGCAGCCTGGTGTTCAACCATACCCGCAGCTGGCTGGATACCCGCAGAACGTATGAAACCTTGCCCGACGGTACGCGCATTCGACAGCGCTCAGTGTTTGTTGGCCAAACCAGCAACTCATCCCTCGCACTGAACCACCGCTTTACCCCCAAAAGCAGCCTGAGTGCCCGGGTGTCCCACAGCCAGGGTTACACCGAAGGCATGGGCCTGGATGTGGGCTGGACACAAGTGGCTCATTGGTTTGGCAGCGACGGTAACTGGCGGTTTTCTTTATTTGACCGACCCGCCAGTGTGAGCTCCGGTGCAGCCCGCAATCGAGGATTTGACTTGACCTTCAGCCTGGCCCTCGGCGCTCCGGGCGAACGCTGGTCTGCCAGCGTTGGCAGCCGCTCCGATCGTGACGGGGGACGCGACAACAATGCATCGGTCACCTACAGCAAGGACGTAAACGGCCACGTGCTGCAAAGTGTTTCGGCAACAGCGTCCGCCGATACCTACGGGGTGGGGTTGGCCGGCCGCGCCAGCTTTCAGACCGACACCCTGGATGCAGACGGATTTGTCCAACGCTCGTCCTACAACGGCAACCTGACAGGTGGACTTAACCTGGACAGCACATTCGCTGCCGGGGGAGGCAAAACGGTCATCACCCGCCAGCATCAGGGTCAGGGCTCCGGCATGATTGTCGACGTGGTAAGCGATGTAGAAGACATCCTGTTGCGCGCGGATGACCTCAGCGGTAGCAGTACAACATTGCGTGCGGGGCGTAACTTCGTACCCCTGACTGCCTATAAAAACAGTTCATTAAGTTTCGACTTCGAAGGCAACCACGCTCCGGCGGCCACGATTGCACCTGCACGCACGCGCTATCACTTGAATAAAGGGGGGGTGGGCTATCAAACAATCAATGTGCTGCAAACCGTCACGGTACTTGGCCGTCTGATTGATCCCTCGGGCCATCCGCTTAAAGGTCATCACATCATTAATCACGCAAGCCGTGGTGTCAGTGAAGTGGATGGGTTCTTTTCCATGGAGTTGAATAAACAGGCCCCCACACTGGAGGTACGCAAGGGTGATCGTGTGCTGTGCATGTTCCGTATCAATACCAATAAACGGTCGTCATTAAATGATGTCGTGGAGATCGGCGACCTGCGCTGCCATCCCGATACGTTGGCGCAGCCTGTCAATAAAGGTGAGGTTACAGGGTGAAACCACAGACACATATAAATCACACAGGCCGTACCCCTGGCCTACAGTCGTCCCTGACGCGGCCTATTAAAACCGTGCTCATTCGCTGCTTTATTTCGCTCAGCTGTTTACTGGCACTCATTCCGGCGGCGGCGCTTGAGATGAACATTAGTGCCCAATTCAAACCGGACCCGTCGAACCCTCAGCACAACGTATTTGAGAATTTAACGCCCAACAATGGTGGTTATTGCAAGTGGTACCCGGCCGCCTGTGAGGCAAAGGGCATTAAAAGCTTAAAAATTAAAACATTCTTCAGTTCAATTAATCCCATCGCGGCCAATCATATAGACCCCCGACAAGGTGCAATGGTCAGCGCGCCTTCAGAGTGGCGTTCATTAACGGTTACCCATAACCAGACGGGGGAAGTAGAAACCGTCAAGGTCCGAATCAATGGCTTGGGTTCTTCGGTTCGAACTGCCGCTGTCATGTCACTGGTCGAGGGCAGCGCCGGGTCTCCCTGGCAGGCACACAATGTGCTTTGGAATGGCGGCAACTGGGGAAATGCGCCAGCGCCGTGTGCCCGCCTGATGAATGGCAGTTTATATACCGTTGACTCGTTTGATTTCTTTTGGCAGATGCCCAGTCAGGGTGGCAGCTGTGGCAAGTCGCCCAAATACCCTATTCCGTGGATGCGATTTAACTACATTGACTTCTCTTATGAACTGGTCACCCCGAATCCACTGAGTATGTCATCCGGCGACTACACCGGCAGCATTACCTATACCCTGGGGCCCCGTCAGGATTTTGATATGGGCGATAACTTCCTGCCCGACGACCCGATACTGACATTGAATTTTTCACTCAGTGTCAAACACGTCATGAAGATTGAACTTCCTCCCGGTGGCAACCAGATCGTTCTTGAACCCAAAGGAGGCTGGCAACTTTGGCGTGCGGGGCGCAGGCCCGAAACATTATTTCGCGATCAAACTTTCCTGGTGTACGCCAGTTCACGTTTCAAAATGCAATTGGCCTGCGAGCGTGTTATCGGCGATACCTGCGGCCTGAGTAACGGCTCGCAACATGCAGTGCCCGTCAATTTATTTGTGTCACTGCCC
Source organism: Pseudomonas sp. WS 5071 (assembly GCF_012985765.1). Lineage (NCBI taxonomy): Bacteria > Pseudomonadati > Pseudomonadota > Gammaproteobacteria > Pseudomonadales > Pseudomonadaceae > Pseudomonas > Pseudomonas sp. WS 5071. Next base: position 37,134 of record NZ_JAAQWY010000014.1, read on the forward strand.
AACGGATTACGACACGCCAATGGCGCGTCTGTTAATCGCCAGCCCTTATTGTTGAGCGGTGTAGGCACCGAGATGTTTGAACCCACTCAATACGTGGATCGAAAACCGGGAACATTGCACTTCGAAATAGACAGCGCCTACGTCGCCGAGATGTTATTTCAAGAAGGCACCTATAAAGGAAGCGTCACGGTCATTTGGGATTCTGAAGTTTAAAAACTCACGCCACACACTTTTTGAGAACAAGAGCATGATCAGAGCACTCACGGGCCTATTGAGTATTTGGCTCATTTCACTGAACACGTTGGCCGGTCCCAATATTAATGTGGGCATGGTGTATGACTATATGGACGGGGATAAAAGCACGTACTTGAAACGCGTATTCAATGGGGGTGATAGTACCGCCTTTATCCGGGTGTCAATCAAGGAGATCGTTTACAAAGCGGACGGTTCCCGCGAAGAAGTCGAGGTCAAGAGCCACACAGACAGACGTGCACGCAATGGTTTGATGTCCAGCCCTGCGCGTTTGATCGTGCCCCCCAACGGCACACAAGGCGCACGACTTTTGTTCATGGGGCCACGGGATCAGGAGCGCTACTTTCGCGTGCGCTTCATACCTGTTGTACCCGAAAAAGAAGACGAGTTTGCATTGTCTGCCGACCAGGCCAATGACTATAAAAAAAACCTGTCGGCAGGCGTGAATGTATTGGCCGGTTACGGCACCGTGTTTTTTGTCAGGCCTGAAAACACCCACTTTGATACGTACATTGAAAACACAGCGAAACACTACCTGCTGCGCAACCAAGGCAACAGCGTGATTGTGGTCGACGAATTCAAGGACTGCGCTGCGAACGACATGCTGCAATGCAACCCCACCACTAAGACCCACATTCTGCCGGGACGTACGCTGCGCTTCGACAAACAGTCAGGGCGGCATTACCGATTCACGCTGGTGGAAGGCCATGCGCAAAAAAATATCGAGGTCAAACGCTGATGCGCCAGCTCCGCTTACCGGCGGCGCTGCTCACCGCGGCAGCCCTGTCTATGTGCACATCCTTTGCTTATGCAGCCCGGGATGAACACCGGTTTGATATCAGCGTCACCATCCCGACCTTTGATTTCTATGCCATCCCGGCGGACCCCGAGTTTCTTCAGCATGAACAACGCATGCCCTGGAATCTCGCCACAGCGACGCTGGATCCCTTGCGGACACAGTTCGACATGATCAGTTCATCAGGCCCCATGACAGCCCGTTTGGGGTATGAACCCGTACTGTCTAATGGCCGTAGTACGTTTGGGCTAAAGGTCACGTTCAATAAGCAAGTCCTGACGTTATTCGACACCCTTGTCGTTTCTGCGGCGGATGCCTACCACGGCATACGCGTGCCGGTGCGCATTGACGCCCTGCCCCCTGCCGCGGGTTTTGAGCCGGGGGACTATTACGGCAGCGTGCAATTGATCTTTGACACAACGCCACCTTGATTGTGCTGGTTTGTCGGGTTCAAACGGACTAGTCCGGGTCAGGGTTTACGCGTGGATCACGCAACTTCATGCTGGCCGCCTCAATGCAATAATTAGGATAAGGAGCCGGTATGCAGCTTGCCCTGACAGATGAGCAGCGGATGATCCAACAGTCTGCGGAGCGCTTTCTGGCGCAGGTCGCCAGCTCCGATGCCGTACGCAGCGCCATGGCCAGTGAACGCGGTCAAGACCCACACACCTGGACGCAGATTGCGCAGGAATTCTATTGGCCAGCCCTGGCGATTCCAGAACTCTACGGTGGATTGGGATTAGGGTTTGCTGAGGTCTGTTTGTTGCAGGAACAACTGGGGCGCTGCCTGCTGCCCTCTGCGTTCTATGCCACTTGCTGCCTCGCGCTCCCCGCCTTGTTGCTGAGCCGTAACGAGGCACTCAAATCTCACTGGCTGCCGTTGATGGCAGCCGGCGAGATCACCGCCAGCCTGAGCTACACCAACACTCAACGCTGGGACGACAGCAGCATCGTGGTGTATGCCACGCCTCATAAAGGCGGCTACCAGCTCAGCGGCGAGTACCTGAATGTCATCGACGGCGCCGATTGCGACTTGTTGATCATTGCGGCCCGCACGCCGGGCAGCGTCGGGGAAGCCGGCATTCGCGTATTCGCCTTGCCTGCCGATACACCGGGGCTCGTCAGAGAAACCTTGCCGACCCTGGATCAGACCCGTCGCCTGGCCCGCATCACCCTTGAAAACGTCGTATTAAGCGATGAGCAGCTACTCAGCGAACCCGGCCAGGGCTGGGCGCTGCTGCGCGACACCTTGCATTTTGCCTGCGTGGGCTTGGCGGCCGAACAAACCGGCGGCGCCCAACAGTCGCTCGACATGACGCTGGCCTACATCGCCGAACGTCAGCAATTCGGACGAAGCATTGCCAGTTTTCAGGCCATCAAACACCGCTGCGCCGACCTGATGCTGGCCGTTGAATGCGCACGCTCGGCCAGTTACTACGCCGCGTGCATCGCTGATGCGTGCCTGAACATCGATGCAGACCCTCACGTGCGCGAGCAACTGGCTGAGGCCGCCGCCACGGCCAAAATTCACGCCAGCGAAGGTTTCTTCCAATGCGCGGGCGAGTCGATTCAATTGCATGGGGGGGTGGGATTCACATGGGAATACGACCCGCATTTGTACTTCAAGCGCGCGCGGGCCAGTGAACAATTGTGGGGATCACCCGCCTTCCATCGCGAGCAATTGGCCAGACAGATCTTCGGGGAGCAGGCATGAATATTGGCTTCAGCGCGAAAGACGAACAGTTTCGTCAACACGTGGCGCAGTGGATGCAACAGCACCTGAGCGGTGAATTCAGCATTCTGCGTTTTCGCGGCGGACCGGGCGATGAGGATTTTGCCCCGCAGTTGCGCAAACGCTGGGAGCAAGAGCTGGCCAAAGGCAGCTGGATTGGCGCCGGGTGGGCTACTGAACACGGCGGCCAGGGTTTGAGCATCAATCAGCAAGTGATCTTTTACGAAGAATATGCACGCGCTGGCGGCCCTGGGCGCATGGGGCATATCGGCGAAGGCCTGGTAGGGCCGACGCTGGCGGCCTTCGGCACAGCGGAGCAACAGCAGCGATTTTTACCACCGATTTTGGCCGGGCAACAGTTTTGGTGTCAGGGATACTCCGAGCCCGGCGCGGGCTCCGATCTGGCCAACATCAAGACCCGCGCCAGCTTCGACGCGCAGCACAATGAATGGTTGATCAACGGGCAAAAAGTCTGGACATCGCTGGCCCATGAAGCCGACTGGTGTTTTGTGCTGGCGCGCACCGAGCCCGCCAGCCAGGGTCATCACGGTCTGTCGTTTTTGTTGGTGCCCATGGCCCAGCCAGGCATCACGGTGCAACCCATCAAACAATTGACCGGCACCAGTGAATTCAACGAAGTGTTTTTTGATCAGGCGCGCACGGGGGCAGACAACCTGATCGGTCAGCCCGGCGAAGGCTGGAAAATCGCCATGGCGCTATTGGGGTTCGAGCGCGGCGTCTCAACGCTGGGCCAGCAGATGCAGTTTCAAAATGAGTTGGACGAGGTGGTGCGCATTGCCAAGGCCAATGGTGCGGCGCAAGATCCGGTTCTGCGCCAGCGCATTGCGCAAGCCTGGAGCGGTTTGCGCGTGTTGCGCTACAACTCGTTGCGCATGTTGTCCGGCCCGCAGGACGGGAGCCTGCGCCCCGAAGCGACCATCTACAAATTGGCGTGGTCCACCTGGCACCTTGAACTGGGCAAGCTGGCCATGGACGTACTGGGGCCACAAGCCGAGCTGCTGGCTGGCGCGCCCTATGCGCTGACACGCCTGCAGTCGCTGTTTTTATTCACCCGCGCCGACACCATCTACGGCGGCAGCAACGAAATTCAGCGCAATATCATTGCCGAACGCGCCCTCGGGATGCCCAGGGAGCGACGCTGAACCTGCCAGTCAGGGTGCGTCCTGCAGCCGTGCCAGCTCGCGACGCACCATGCTTGCGTATTCTGCCGGGCGCAGCGTGTACAACTGCCCGGCGACCCACGTAAGCCAACCATTGCCCATCTCGGGCTGCCGGGCCAACAATTCAACAGCCTTGGCCGTTGCCTGTTCTTGATGCTGGCGATGAAATTCGCCGCGTGGCACTGTCACTCTTTGCTGGCCTTGAAGGTCAACTCACCTTTGCGCCACTTCGCCGCTTTGGCTGTGACCGCCTTCAGGGTTTTGCTCAGGCCCGTGGCCAGTTGTTCATTGGCGGCGAACACCAACATCACCCGCTGACCTTCCTTGAACACGATGCCTTCGCCTTGCGGCGAGCTGACATAGGCATAGTCGCCAATGCCATAAATGGTCATTTTGATCTCGCGGAACTTGATCTCGAACTTCCCGCCTTCACGGCTGGCAAGTACCGCCGCAGTGAAGTGATCGCCTACCTTCAACTTCAAGCCCGGTTTGTCATCGACGACCAATGCGGCTTCGGTATCGATTTCGGCCATGTAAGTATCTTCAGCCGTCTGCTCGGTGACATACACGAAACGGGATTGAAACAGTTTGACCAGACGCGCTCGCAGGTCACCCAACACAAACAACGCATGCATCTCCAGATTGCTGACTGCCAACGAAAAACCCTCGAAATATGAAGTTGTACTGCCAAAAAAGACAGGCAGCGAATAGCAAGCCTTAACTTGCCGATTTTGAAATCTGCGTTCAGCAAAACCTCCTGAACCACGGGTTCAGAAGTGACTGCAAGCCATCAGAGTGAAGGATTCCCGCCCCGACGCCACGCGCAATATGTACGGGCGTTTGTAGTACGTAGCCGCAGATTTAAACGACGAAACGGACTAGCGCAGTTAGGGGAGAAACCTGCTTTTAAAGACGTAATGTCTGACGCAGCGTTTTAAAAAAAAACCTTACAAATAGACGAACGCCGAAGGCCGACGTTTCAGTGCGTCCGAGCCTCGATACGAAAAACCTGTTGCTATGACAATTTAAACAAAGGAAGTCGTTCCATGGACAGATCAGATTTTCGTGCCTCACCCGTCAATGACGCTCATCGCACAGGCGACCCCGTTGACGGTGGGCCATTCTACCGGCTCCACACCGATTTTGGGTATACACAATCCCACCACTATCAAGTGATACCGATCAGTCACGGCTTTTTTCATGTGCGAGAAGCCCATACCGGCCAGATCAGGGGCTTTCGTTGCTCTCACTACGAAGCCTGCGCACTGGCAAGCCAGCTTGAAAGAACACAGCCCGGTTTACCGGGTTCAGCCCCTCTTTGAAAACATCGCTTTCGTCAGTTCAATGACTTAACTGCGCCACTGCCTGTCAACAACTGCCATACTCGCGCAACAATCGACCCGGCCCATGCCGCCGGGTCGACCTGGCTCCATTACCTCCAAGGGAAAGTGACACGTGACGGAATTTGATATTGGCGAATTTTTTATCCGCGGTGACGCCAGAGAAGTTGATGGCGAGTTTCAGGCAGTGATTGTGATGCGTGCCAAACCCCCTCTCAAGACCATCACCTACCACCAGGTCGAGAAAGACCGCTGGTTCAAAACTGCCGATGTTGCTGAAGTCGCAGGCAAAGAAGCTGCAAAAGCCCTGAAGGAAGCCGTGGATGCGGGCGCCTTGAACGCCTGAGCCCCGCCCTTTCGCTCAAGAAGCGCAGCAGCAGGCCGATAGCCTGGGTGAGTACTGTTTAAGGGCATCACTGATGATTAACTTGAATTCAGCCCCTCGCCTTGCTGACTATCGTGCGGTTCTGACGGAAGACTCCGTGGCACCTGCCGCAGCGCCCAGTCTGGTGCAGCACATGCTGCGTGCTAATACACAACGCCCGGATTCGTCCGGCGACAGCCCGATAGAAGCCTTGCAAAAGCGCATCAAACTGCTGAAGAAACGCCTTGAACAGCTTCAGCAGCAACTGCGCCAGGCCAATGCGCGGATGGCCGCTGTCAAAGCCGGGCGCTATCGCAATGATGAGGCACGCATGGCCGCCATCATGAAGGCGAAAAGCCAGGTAGTCTCGCTCAACAGTGCGGCCTCTGTTGCACTCAGCTCACTCTTCGAAGTCGAAAAAGCATTGATCGGCAGCGTTAATCTCGCCATTTGAAGCCATGGTCTACAGTGCTACACGCACATCGGGTCGAACTCTCAGGGTTCAACGGCCTCACATACCGTGTACTCACTTAATTGCCTCAGGAGATGAACATGGACGAGACACCCATCACGCTGGAAAACCTGTTCAACCAGCTCGGCCTGGATGCAGATAGAGCTTCCATCGAGCAATTCGTTGCAGACCATTTTTTGGCTGAAGACGTGAAGCTGGGCGAGGCGCCCTTCTGGTCAACGGCGCAAGCGAGTTTTCTGAAAGAGAAGCTGGCTGAAGACGGTCCGTGGGCGCTAGCGGTCGACGAACTGAATGTACGCCTGCACGAATCGGTTCACGCCTGAAGGCGTATTCCCACAGGGTTGGCGCTTAACTGCGCCAACCAGGCTGACTGACACTCTTGGGCTTCAGCGCGCGTTGAAAACGCGGTCCCGCGTTGCTCTCCATTAACCAACACCACCCAGCAGGCTTTCTGTCCGGCGTCGCGCATGCCCTTGGGCACCCCGCTCCCAATCATTACGGCGATATCGACTTGATTACGCATGATGGCCACTCCACCTGATTAGTTAGTCTCCTAACGATGTCGGCCATCTTAGTGACTAAATGCCGCAGGAAAAAGCTATGCCACGCATAGCTGAATTGCATGAGCGGTAACAATACCGTCACACGCTCAGGCTAAAAGTGGATCGTGTTGATCGTAAACCAGGCGCCCGCCGTCTTGAGGCAGGTTGAAAAATGCTTGATCGACTGCGCCAATCCCGTCACCAATTGCTGCATTCCAGTTCGCAGACTGGTGAATGTAGCGCTGGCGAAGCAACCGCTCGTCTTCATGGCTCAACGCTATGCGCCCGGTCATTACGTGCATCAGAAGCTTGTCTGCAATGGGCAGCAACGCTTCAGGCAATCGCGTATCGGCCGTGTCTGACAGTGCCTTGAAAGGCACCCCTTGCTCACGGGCCAACGTGTGCATGACCCATAAATACACCCGTGACAGATGCCCATACACACGCCGTCGCATATAAATCGCTGCCTGCACGCGCTGGAGCGGATCTTTGCGGGTGCCTAGCTGATGCGAGGCTGTGCGAATTTCCAGCAGGGCCTGAGGGTCCGTATCGTCCAGTAAATCCCGCGCCTGCCACAACGGCAACTCAGCTGCAGTGGCCTTCCAGGCCTGGGTGAGCATTGGCGAAGTGCCCGGGCTCACCAGGTTGGTTTTCCACCGCGTGAGTAAGACGTCTTCCAGCATCTCCAGGGGATAGCCTCCACCGACGTCCGCATGTACGCCCGGAACGGCGACGTCCATCGGCCACTGCGGGGCAATTCGACTGAGGGCAAAATTGCGCCGCACCTCATCCCGCGCACTGAGCTGCACCACGTGGCGAGCACTGTCCGGGCCCAGATACAGATTGAGCCCGGGGTTCACGTCATCACTGATGTTGCCCACGTCTACCAGACCGCCCATGGCCGCCACTGTGTCAAATAGCCCGATGAAATTAATCTCGCAGGTGAATCCCGGGGCCAGTTCGAACAGCGTATCGAATCGGGTGGCATTCACCTCATTGGCAAAATGCCGCGCTGCCGCCGCCCCCCGGCTGAAGCCGAACAGATCCAGCTGCACACGCTGCAAGGCACGAGGCGGCAATACCTCAACAGCCTCCATCAGGCACTGCAACAGCCGTGCGTGCGCCTCTTTCGCCTTGCCCACTACACCGGTACTGCCGCGGCCGTAGGTCTGCGCCGGAAAGCGTGTATCCGCCTTGCCGGTGGTGGTCCCGATACCGCTGATATAGAGCGACGTCATCCTGATGCCATCAGCCTCAAAGGCCGACTGCACGGGGTAGTGCCGGTGAAGAAGGGCAATATTGGTGGGGACGCTGGCATAGCTGCTAGTGGGGTCTACCGTCAGGCCTTGTGCCCGACGCGCCTGCCCCAACTCGCTGTTGTACTGGTTATTGGCCGTTCCATCAAAAAAGACACCGACCCGCAACACCCTTCCTGTGTTGCTGGAATGACTCATCACACCTGTGCCCCTCTAGTAAGTGGTCCTCGTGCACACTGCGCGAGCCAATATAAGGGTGCAAAAATGCGCCAGCCAGCTCAATGTTGGACGGATGTGTACGCAGGTGTCACAAGAAAATGCCGAGTGCCAGCCAGGACGGCTGCTTGGCCAATAGCGCTACCGGGGCCGCTTGGCGCGGCCCGGCGAGGTCAGGCTCAGGCCTGACGCTGATGCTTGTCGATTTGCTCGTGACGCTCTTGAGCTTCGATGCAGTACTTGGTGGTCGGGCTGATCAACAGGCGTTTGAGGCCAATGGCGTCACCGCTGTCGTCACACCAGCCAAAGCTGTCGTCCTTGATGCGCTCCAGCGCTTGTTCCAGCTGAGGCAGCATGCGCTGGTCACGGTCAATCGCGTTGACCAGCCAGGTACGCTCTTCTTCAACCGAAGCGGCGTCTGCAGGGTCGGCCGGGGTGTCCAGGCTCTCGATCGCGATGCGATTCTGCTCAATCCGCTCGTGGGTTTCGACCTTCATGTTTTGCAACAGCTCAGTGAAAAAAGCATGTTGCTCGGCATTCATGTAGTCATCCGCCGGCATGGCCAGCAACTTATCCTTTGTCATTGATTTCTCTATAAAAAATACGTGCATTAAGGCGAATTAGGGAGCGTCCTGACCGATCTTCATCCCAACCAGTTAGGTGCTATCTATTTCAAGCGCCACCCGGCACTCAATTTACGAGGGGCGGCAGTCTACGGCCGAGTTATCGACTCAGCAACTGAAATGACAGCAATTTGTCCAGCAAAACCTGGAAAAAGACGAAAAACATGTCACGCAGAGGCTAATGGAGTGCATTGACGGCAAGAAATTCAATGCACTCACTGAAATCGCCCCCTTTTAAAGCACAAAAACCTGACCCTCGCGTGCGTTATCGCCAACGAGGGTCAGGTTTAAGAGACGGCGATTGCCGGGGACGCTACACAGCCCTGTCAGCGCTTAAGTTTGCGCTTGTTGCGGTACTGGTCGATCACCACCGCCACGACGATGATTAAGCCCTTGATGATGTCCTGAATATAGGCATCGACCCCCACAAAGGTGAAGCCGCTGGCCATGACGCCCAAGATCAGCGCGCCAATCACGGTGCCGGTAATTCGCCCTACCCCGCCTGCCAGACTGGTGCCGCCAATCACGGCCGCCGCAATGGCGTCCAGCTCATAGGACATGCCCATGCCCGCCTGGCCCGTGGCCGCGCGTGCCGAGGCGACCACGCCCGCCAACCCCGCCAGCAACCCGGCAATGCTGTAGACGATGATCAAGTGACGCTTGACGTTGATACCCGAGGTGCGCGCCGCCTGCATGTTGCCGCCGATGGCATAGGTGTATTTGCCGTATTTGGTGTAACGCAGGGCAATGTGGAAGATCAGCGCCACCACCAGAAAGATGATCACCGGCATCGCGCCATGGCCGATGGCCGTGTAGGAATCAGACAGCATGCTGACCGGTTGGCCTTCGGTGTAATAGCGCGCCAGACCGCGGGCGGACACCATCATGCCCAAGGTTGCGATAAAGGGCGGTATGCCGGTAATGGCGATGATGCTGCCGTTAATGGCACCGGCCAGCAGCCCGACCCCGAGCCCGGCGACCACCGGGATCCACACGGGCAAGTCGGTCAGCGAAGGAAACACGGCCCGGCTGAAGTCCGAGGTTTGCGCCAGACTTGCGGCCACCATGGCCGACAAGGCCAGCACCGACCCCGAAGACAGGTCAATCCCGGTCGTGATGATGACTTGGGTCACGCCAATCGCCAGCAAACCAATCACTGACACTTGCAGGATCATCAGCACCAGGCGCTGGGAGTTCATCAAAAAGCTCTGGTCACGCACGATCCAGCCGAACAATTCGAATACCAGACCGATGCCGATCAGCACCAGGAAGATGCTCAGTTCAGTCGGAAAGCGGCGACGGGATTTACTGGGTGCCATGGCAGGTTTGTTATCAGTTATTGCGTTCATGGACATGTGCCCTCTCACTCTGCGGTACGACCGGCCCAGACGCGGCCGGCGTGCTGAAACGGTTAATGAATCGCCGTGATGCCGGAGGCCAGTTGCATGACACGCTCTTGAGTGGCGTCGGCCCGATCCAGCGTGCCCATTTGCACACCTTCATGCATGACCATGACCCGGTCACTCATGCCCAGCACTTCAGGCAGCTCCGAAGAAATCATGATCACAGCCATGCCTTCACTGGCGAGCAATGAAATCAGCCGGTAAATCTCGACCTTGGCGCCTACGTCAATGCCACGGGTCGGTTCATCCAGAATCAACAGCCGCGGGTTGGTCATCAACCAGCGCGCCAGCAAGGCTTTTTGCTGGTTGCCTCCGGACAGGGTGTCGATGCACTGCTCAAGCGACGGGGTTTTGACCCGCAGCTTCTTGCACATGTCCTCGCACAACGCGCGCAGAGCTTTTTGCTGGATGAAACCGTTGCCGGCGTAATGCGGCAGGATCGCCATTTCCATGTTTTCCAACACGGAAAGGCAAGGAAACAGGCCCGTCAACTTACGGTCTTCGGTCAACAGCGCGAAGCCCTTTTCAATCGCCAGGTTGGGGCTGGTGATGCGCAGTGCCTGACCGTCAAGCTGAACCTCACCGCCATCACTCGGGGTGATACCAAACAGGGTTTCGGCGATGTTGGTGCGGCCCGAGCCCATCAGCCCGGCGATCCCCAGGATCTCCCCGGCATGCAGATCGAACGACACACCGTCAAACACCCCGTCCAGACGCAAGTCACGCACTGACAACAGCAACTCCCCCAGCGGGTTTTCCCGCACCGGGAACAATTGCGTCAGCTCGCGGCCTACCATCATTGAAATCAGGCTGTCGCTGTCCATGCTGTCGGCACGTTGCAGGCCGATGTAGGCGCCGTCACGGAACACCGCCACTTCATCGGCGATGGCGAACACTTCGTTCATTTTGTGGGTGATGTAAATGATGCCTTTGCCCTGCGCCTTGAGGTCGGCAATGATCGAAAACAGGTGGTCGACTTCTTTATCGGTAATGGCCGAGGTCGGTTCATCCATGATCAGAATGTCCGAGTCATAGGACACCGCCTTGGCGATTTCAACCATCTGGCGCTCGGCAATGCTCAGGTGGCCGACCAGCTCCTGCGGATCAAGGTTGATGCGCAAGCGCTCCAGCAGTTGCGCAGTGCAACGGTACATTTGGCGGTGATCGATCATGCGCAGACTGTTCAGCTGTTCGCGGCCGATCCAGATGTTTTCAGCGATGCTCATGTGCGGCATCAGGTTGAGCTCCTGATGAATCATGGCAATCCCGGCCTGCAAGGCCGCCAGCGGCCCATTGAAGGAGACGGGTTGGCCACGCAAGCGCAACTCCCCTGCGTCGGGCTGATAGATACCGGCGATGATTTTCATCAGGGTGGACTTGCCGGCGCCGTTCTCGCCCATCAGCGCCAACACTGAGCCGGGGCGCACGCGCAGCTGCACGTCATCCAGGGCAATCACACCAGGGAAGCCCTTGCTGACACTCACCACTTCCAACAGGTAGGGCGCATCCTGCGTGGTGGCGTCAGGGGCAGACGCCACGGGCGGGGTCCTTGAAACAGTCGCTGACGCGAGCATAGCCAGTACTCCTCAGGTGCCCCGGTCTGTGCCGGGACAGCGGGCGAGGCCTGAGCCTCACCGCTTATTGTTGTTGTGGGGTTGAGTTGACGACTACTTTTTATACTGGTTGACGTTGTCTAGGGTGATCCGTTGGAATGGCACCCAGACCGCTTGCTCGTAGGGCTCCTTTTTGATCATTTTCAGCGCCGTCTCGACTGAGCCGTTGGCCTGCCCGGTGGCGTCCTGGAATACCGAGAGGGTTAAATTGCCCTTCTCGACCGCCCGCACACCGTCTTCAGTACCGTCGACGCCCGCAATCAAGACCTTGCCTTGCGCAACGCCTGCCTGCTTGAGCGCCATCGCGGCACCGATGGCCATTTCATCATTGTTGGAGACTACGGCATCGAACGCCTGGCCCTGGGTGATCCAGTCATTGGTCAGGTTCATGGCTTTGTCCCGTAACCAGGCGCCGGTCTGCTCCTGAGCGATTTTGATATCGGGGTACTTGGTCAGTACCTCTTTCACACCCTTGGTGCGGTTAGTGGTGGAGTTGTTGGCCAGATCGCCGAGCAGAATCACAATATTGCCCTTGCCGCCCATCTTCTCGGCCAGGTACTGCATCTGCATGCGCCCGGCTTCAAGGTCATCGGAAGCCACTGTGGCTACGCCCTGCGGCAGGTCGGGGTTGTCGGGACGGCGGTTGACGTACACCAGCGGGATCCCTGCCGCGACGGCGGCGTTGGTAATACGGTTGGTAGTCGCCGTGTCCACCGGGTTGACGATGATCGCGTCGACCTTTTGGCTGATAAAGTTTTCGACCTGACTCAGTTGCTTGACCACGTCTGCACGGGCGTCTTCAAACTGCAACTTGACCCCTTCGGGGTAGGTTTTGGCTTTGTCGTTCATCGACTCGCGCAGGTACGTCAGGTAAGTGTCATCGAACTGCGACATGCTCACGCCAATGTTGACATCGGCCAGGGCCGCGCCGCTGGCGAAGAGGATCGAGAGGGCAAGGGATGCGATACGTAAGCTGGGTTTCATTTGGGGCAGTCTCCACATTCTTGTTGATTTTATAGATGCGGTACTTGGTGGCGCTAAGCTGAAATTGACTCTATTGGAAAATAATTTCTACATCAACTGATTTTAGAATTTATAGCGCTCTATTTTCTATTTTAACCCTCAGCCAACGTCACAACTTCGCCCAGCTGCGCACTGCGTCGCGCAGCATCCAGCACCTGCAACGCTTGCACGGCTTCCAGCGGTAACACCGGTACAGGCCCTTGCCCTTGTACGGCCGCAATCATTTGCCGATAGTACTGATCCCAGCCCCCATGCTCGGACGGCACCCTTTCCCGCTCCTCGCCCTGTTCAAACCACCCCCAGCGTCGATGTTCTTCAGCCCCCCAGTGATCCCCTTCGCTTTTGGGGGTGCGACCTGCGAGCAACGCCGCTTCTTGCCCGTCCAGTCCTTCAACGCTGTAACAACCCGAAGTACCGCTCACCCGAAAACGCGGGCGCGGGCTGTTTTGCAGGACGCTGGCGCCGAGGTGGGAAACCACGCCATTGCGATGGGTCAATGCCATAAAGAAGCTGTGGTCAACGTCCGGGGCTTGAGGGCTGCTCGCCATCTCGGCGTACACCGACCTCACCGGGCCAAACAGTTGCAGCGCTTGATCCACGAGATGACTGCCCAAATCGCGCAGCACACCGCCGCCGCTGGTAGTGCCTGCCGACGCAGGCGCATACCGCTCGATGAATGACTCCAGGCGCGTGACCGTCCCCAATGCCCCGGCATCAATCAGCTTGCGCACGGTCAGAAAGTCCGAATCCCAGCGCCGGTTTTGATACACACTCAGCAACACGTTTTGACGCTCTGCAGCGTCCATCAGCTGTTGCCCTTGCACAGTGTCGGCAGCGAATGGTTTGTCACTCACGACCGCAATGCCCAGCTCGATGGCTTGCATCACCACCTCGGCTCGCCCGTGCAGCGACGCGCTGATCACCAACAGGTCAACCCCGGCCTCTGCCAGTTGCGCCAGGCTGTCAAAGGGCCTGACTGCGGGGTAATCGTTGGCCAGTAATTGACGGCGCTCTGCTGAGCGCGTGACCACACCCGCGAAGGTCACGCCGGGCAGACTGGCGATCAACGGCGCGTGAAAAAAGCGGCCACCCTGGCCAAATCCGACCAGTCCAATGCGCATGACAATACTCCTTGATAGATCTGTGATCGGATTTGAGCAGCGCAAGGATGAGGGAAAGCTAGCAGCCTCACGCTACTCGGCAGCGACTACGCAGGGGGGGCAATAAAGAGGCGTCAGCCGTAAAAGCGCGGACGTTGCGGCAGTTCAACCTTTACGATTGCCCCGCTCTGCTGCGCTTCGATGCAGGCATCGGCTGCCACGGCGGCGGCAAAACCGTCCCATGCAGAAGGGCCACCAACGTGCCCGGCACGCACGCCGTCAATAAAGGCTTGCAGCTCGACGTCATAGGCCGCGATGAAGCGATCTTTCCAATCCATCAGAATCGCATTCGACAGTTTGGCCTCACTGCGCAGCTGCACTTGCGACGGCTCCGGGAGTTTGGCAATACCGGTTTCACCCACCACTTCGCATTGAATGTCATAGCCGTATTGGCAGTTCACGAATACTTCCACATCGATGCGCGTGCCTTTGGCGGTTTCCAGTAGCACCACTTGCGGGTCCCGCAGGTGCGCCAACGCTTTGCTGGTTTTGCGCGGGAAGACCACTTGCACCGACACATAATCGTCGTCGAGCAACCAGCGCAACACGTCCAGCTCATGGATCAAAGTGTCCGTGATGGCCATGTCAGTTTTGTAGTTCTCACCCACTCGCGGGTTGCGGTGAGCACAATGGAGCATCAGCGGCTCGCCGATCTGGCCGCTGTCGATGACGGCCTTGAGCGCCTGATAACCCGCGTCGTACGGGCGCATGAAACCGACTTGCACCAACCGTGTGCCATGGGCGATTTCCGCGTCGACGATGTTGCGACAACCGGCCGCCGTTACTGCCAGCGGCTTTTCGCAAAACACCGGTTTGCCGGCCTGGATAGCCGCCAGCACATATTCTTCATGGCTCGGCCCCCAGGACGTGACCAGCACGGCCTGGACCTCAGCCGCCTGAATCAGCGCGTGCGCGTCCGGGTACACCTCGGCGCTTATGCCCAGCTCGGCAACCACCTGCGCCGCCTGTTGCAGGTTGATGTCCGTGACCGCCACCACCTGACTGCCGAGCAAGGTCTGGCTGCAACGACGAATATGATCACGGCCAATCGCGCCGGTCCCGATTACGCCCAACTTCAAGGCTTGAGTGTTCAACGACATGTGCAGACTCCTGTTGGATTTATAAGAGAGCGTTGCAATCAGTAATGCCGCACGTGGGCGAGCTGACGGTTTAGGTGCTTCGCGGCTTCGGCCGTGCGTGCGCTGGTGGACACTTGCGCCACGCCCACACGCCACCACGACAGGTAGCCGTGGATCATGGTTTTGGGAAGCACTTTGATATCAATGAGGGTGGACACCGTCTGCTGCCGGGCATCGGCCAGCGCCGCATGAAGTTGCTCAAGGGTGCTGACTTTATAGGTTTTGCAACCGTAAGCCGCTGCACTCATGGCAAAGTCCACCGGTACCAGGCCGCCGTCCAGCTTGCCGGTCTCAGGGTTACGGAAACGGAACTCAGTGCCGAAGCTGTCCATGCCGTTGCCCATCTGCAAGTTGTTGATGCAGCCGAATGCCATGTTGTCGAGCAGCACCACGTTGATTTTCTGGCGCTCCTGAATCGATGTGGCTAACTCGGAGTGCAGCATCATGTAGGAACCATCACCCACCAACGCATAGACCTCGCGCGCAGGTTCGGCCAGCTTGACCCCCAATGCGGCGTTGACTTCATAGCCCATGCACGAGTAGCCGTACTCCACGTGGTAAGTGTTCACGCCCTTGCTGCGCCAGGCCCGTTGTAGATCCCCGGGCAGGCTGCCTGCGGCCGCGACGATCACAGCGCTGTCGTCGAGGCTGTGATTGAGTACGCCCAACACCTGGCTTTGGGTCAGGCACGAACCGGTCAGCTCGATAAACTCACGCAGCACGGCGGGGTCCATGTGGTCACTGATTTCGGGCGTGAAGTCCGGCTGTTGGTAGTCGACCTGAAATACACGGTCCACTTCAGCCTCCAGTTGTGCCCTGGCCTGATGCGGTGCGTCACCCCATTGCGCGTGGTAGCCGCTGGCCGCCAAGCATTCACTCAGCCCTTGCAGCCCCGCCAGGGCATCGGCAATCAGTTGCACGCCATCGAGCTTGAGCGCGTCACAGGGGCTGACGTTGAGGTTCAGAAATTCGACTTCCGGGTGCTTGAACAACGATTTGGACGACGTGGTGAAATCGGTATAGCGGGTGCCGATGCCGATAATCAGGTCCGCCTGCGGCGCCAGCAGGTTGGCCGCCAAGCATCCGGTTTCACCGATACCGCCCATGTTCAGCGGGTGCGCTGACACGATGGCACTTTTACCAGCCTGCGTTTCTGCGAACGGAATCCCGAAGCGTTCGGCAAACGCCTGCAACGCGGCATTGGCGCCTGCGTATTTAACGCCGCCGCCACAGATGATCAGCGGCGTGCGCTTGCGCTGCACAATCGCCTGCGCATCGGCCAGCATCGCTACCGTCGGCACGCGTCGATCAATACGGTGCACGCGTTTTTGCAGAAAGTAATCCGGGTAATCGTAGGCTTCAGCCTGAACGTCCTGCGGCAGGGCCAGGGTCACGGCACCCGTCTCGGCGGGATCGGTCAGCACACGCATCGCATGGAGAGCGGCGCTCATCAACTGTTCCGGGCGGTTGATGCGGTCCCAGTATTTGCTCACGGCTTTAAAGGCATCGTTGGTGCTGATGCTCAAGTCATGGAACTGCTCGATCTGTTGTAAAACCGGGTCGGGCTGGCGACTGGCGTACACATCCCCCGGCAACAGCAACAGCGGGATACGGTTGGCAGTGGCCGTGGCGGCGGCCGTCAGCATGTTGGCCGCGCCGGGGCCGACCGACGCGGTGCAGGCGTAGATTTTGAGCCGCAGGTGTTGCTTGGCAAACCCGATGGCCGCGTGGGCCATGCCCTGTTCGTTACGGCCTTGATGCACCACCAGGCTGCCGCTGTCTTGTTCCAGCGCCTGCCCGAGGCCCAGCACGTTGCCGTGGCCAAAAATCGTAAACACCCCGGCCACAAATTTGCTCTCGACCCCGTCCACTTCGACGTACTGGTTATCGAGAAACTTGACCAGCGCCTGGGCCATGGTCAGTCGTGTTGTCGTCATGTCTGCACCCTTGAACTTGCACAGCAGCTGCGGCAACCGGCGGTCCGGTTCCGCAGCGTTGTGAGCGATGATTATTTGGCCGTTGGCATGCTGAATTCAGGGCCTTTGGCGATGCTGTCAGGCCAGCGTTGCATCACGCTTTTGTAACGGCTGTAGAAACGAATGCCTTCTTCGCCATACGCATGATGATCGCCAAACAGCGAGCGCTTCCAGCCGCCGAACGAGTGCCAGGCCATGGGCACCGGAATGGGCACGTTAATCCCCACCATGCCGACCTTGATCGTGCGTGCAAACGCCCGCGCCACGCCGCCATCGCTGGTAAAGCAGGACACACCGTTGCCAAACTCATGAGCATTGATCAACGCCACCGCACTCGCGAAGTCCGGTACGCGAACGATGCCGAGCACCGGGCCGAAAATTTCCTGCTGATAAATGCTCATGTCGGGCGTCACCTGGTCGAACAGCGTGGCGCCGACGAAAAAGCCCTGCTCGGCACCCGGCACCTTGAGCTCACGACCATCGACGATGAGCTGTGCGCCTTGGGCCACGCCCTGATCGATAAAGCCGATCACCTTGGCCCGGTGCTCCGCCGTCACCAGCGGGCCCATTTCGCTGTCGGGCTGAAGGCCGTTGCCGACTTTGAGCCGGTCGATGCGCGGCAACAGTTTCTCGATCAACTGATCGGCCACATCACCGACTGCGACGGCAATCGAGATCGCCATGCAGCGCTCCCCGGCCGAGCCATAGGCAGCTCCCATTAATGCGTCTGCCGCTTGATCGAGGTCGGCATCGGGCATCACGATCATGTGGTTTTTGGCCCCGCCCAGCGCTTGAACCCGCTTGCCGCGCGCTGTCCCTTGCTGATAGATGTACTCGGCAATGGGGGTTGAGCCGACAAAAGAAATGGCTTCAACGTCCGGGTGTTGCAACAGTGCATCGACTGCGGCTTTGTCCCCTTGCACCACGTTGAACACGCCGTCCGGCAGGCCGGCTTCGGTCAGCAGACGTGCCATCAACAGACTGGCGGACGGGTCGCGCTCCGAGGGCTTGAGGATAAAACAGTTGCCGGTCACCAATGCCAGCGGAATCATCCACAACGGCACCATCACCGGGAAGTTGAACGGCGTTACACCTGCACAGACGCCCAGTGGCTGGCGCAGGTTCCAGTTGTCGATACCGCCGCCGATGTTGTCGCTGAAATCGGTTTTGAGCAGTGTCGGCGCGCCACAGGCGTACTCGACGATTTCGATCCCGCGGGTGACTTCACCCTTGGCGTCAGAGAAGACTTTGCCGTGTTCACGGCAGATGATTTGCGCCAGTTCGTCGTGATGCTCGTCCAGCAGTTGCTTGAACTTGAACATCACCCGGGCGCGGCGCAGTGATGACTGTTCCGACCACGCCGGGAACGCCTTGAGGGCGGACGCGACAGCGTCATCGACGGTGCGCTGGGTGGCAAGGGCCACACGCGCCTGCACGCTGCCCGTCGCCGGGTTGAAGACATCACTGAAGCGTTCGCTGCCAGCATCCTGAACGTGGCCGTCAAGGTAGTGGCCAATCACCGGGGTCGTGCTCATGCGTAGTGTTCTCCTAAAAGTTAAAGGTCCATCAGCCAGCTGTGTTGCGGGTCATTGTGGAATTGCCAGACCCGCTTGGGCCCTGCCATCACGTTCAAGTAATACGACTCATAGCCATAAGGCACGCTGACCGGGTGATAGCCCTTGGGCACCACCACCAGGTCGCTGTTCTCTACGGCCATTGCCTGATCGAGGCTGCGGTCATCGGTGTAGACCCGTTGAAACACAAAGCCCTGCGGTGGATTGATCTGGTGGTAATAGGTTTCTTCGAGAAAGCTCTGGTGCGGCAAGTCGTCGGTGTCGTGCTTGTGCGGCGGGTAGCTGGAGGAGTGTCCGGACGGCGTGCGCACCTCCACCACCAGCAGCGAATGGGCAGGCTCGGTGTCGGGCAGGATGTCGCACACATAGCGGGTATTGGCGCCCTTGCCGCGCACACTGCGTTTCATGCTCTGCGGGGTAATCAGCCGAGGCCCAAGCCCGGCCGTGCTGACACCGGGGGCGGCGCAGACGGCGATATGGACCTCGTTAAGCGCGTGCACCTGCGCCTGACTGCCGGGTGGTAGATAAACAGCAAAGGGCGATTTGTCCTCAAACACCGACTCACGATCGCCAATACCCTCCCACTGAAACACGCCCTGCCCGGGCGCTTCACCGGAAACGTTCGCCCGCCCGCTGAGCAACACCAGGCACAGCTCTTGCTGCCCGGCCGTCACCGGCAAGGTCTCGCCCGCGTGCAGCCGATAAGCACTGAACCCCACATACTCCAGCGCACCGGAGGGCAGCTGCACCAGGGGCTGGCCCGTTTTCTGGCGTTTAATCAGTAAATTCATGCCCGCCCCCTCTCGTCCAGCAGCGCGCGCAAGGTTTGAAACCCTTTTTGCGCGTAGGCAAAACTGGGCGCCACGGCCGGGTCCTGTTCGGCTTCTACCACCAGCCAGCCGTGGTAGTCGGCGGCCAGCAGGACGTCCAACAACTCGCCAAAATCAATGTCGCCGTCCCCCGGCACCGTGAACGTGCCGTTGATGATGCAATCGGGGAAGCTCCACAGGTTGTTGCGCGCCAGTTGCACCACAGGCTTGCGCACGTCCTTGAAATGCACGTGGCAGACCCGGTCAATGTGCGTGCGCAACACCTCGACCGGCTCACCGCCGCCCATGTAGCAGTGGCCGGCGTCGAACAGCAGGCCGACTTCAGGCCCGGTCAGGCGCATCAGGGTATCGATGTCCGCAGGGGACTCGACGTAAGCGCCCATATGATGGTGATACGCCAGGCGGATGCCGTGCGACAGGGTGAAGCGCGCCAGTTCATTGAGCTTGTCGGCATAGTCCTGCCAGGCCCGTTCGGTATAAAAACGCGGGCGTTCAACCAAGGGAATGCGCTGGCCCTGAATCGAGTCGGCCACTTCGCCGTACACCAGCACCTTGGCGCCGTTTTGCGCCAACAGCTGCACGTGGCTGGCAATGGCGTCGATTTCTTCGGCGGCCGAACGTTGTGCCAGACGGCTGGAGTACCAGCCCGAGACCAGGGCCAAGTCGTAAGGGCGCAGGACATCAGCGACGCCTTGAGCACTCTTGGGGAACTTGCCGTTGAGTTCAAACCCTTCATAGCCGATCTGCTTGCCTTCACTCAGCGCGGTGCTGAGGGGTGTCTCACCGCCCAGCGAGGGCAGGTCATCGTTGCTCCATGAAATCGGGTTGATGCCAATACGGATAGCGGGCATGGCTGCACCTATTATTGTTTTGGAAGGTTTGCGGGGCGTCGCGGCAGGATCAGCTGCGGGCCGTTCGCCACGCGTCGATCAGTTGCACAAAAGTGCCCTGTACCTGCTCGATCAGCGTCGCGTCGTCGATTTCACCGGCCAGCCAGGCGCGGCCCGGTTCCTGGAAAATCGTGCGCCCCACCGCGAAACCACGGCACGTGGTGCTCCGGGATGCCTGGCGAAAGCCTTCGGCCAGCGCACTGGCAGGCGCGTTCAGGCCCAGAAGCACAACACCGCGGCAATACGGATCACGCGCTTGGATCAAAGCATCCAGTTGCAGCCAGACCTCGGCCGGTTGGGCTTCAATTTTCCACCACGCCGGGTAAATGCCCAGGTTGTACAAGCGCTTGATGGCGCGGTAGAGCACATCCGGGTGGGTCGAAGGGTGATCCTTGGGCGGGATGATTTCCAGCAGCAGCTCATGGCCGCTGGCCAGCGAAGCCTGATACAACCCCTTGATTTGCGCTTCCTGTTCCAGCCGCAGCAAAGGCTCATCGTCCGGATGGAACTGCACCAGGCATTTGATGATTTGTTCGTGCGGCCAGGCGATGAGGTTGCTGCCAATGGAGCGCCCGTGTTCAAAGGCCAGCGGTCGCGAACCCTGCACCTCCACCGGACGGGCAATCCACCAGCCACGGCCGCTGGCGGCATTCAACGCGTCCTGGCCAAACCGTTGATCGGCCAGCAGGCCCACATCGGCTTCGATGCCCTGGCGCCGCAAATCGGTTTCAACACGCTCGACCGCCTGGATGAACAGCTGCTTCAAGGCGCATATGCTGTTCGGGTCACGGCCGTACTGCTGCGCTATTTCCAGCAGTTGCCAGCGATGATCGAAGGCAAACACAAACAGCTGTTTCCATTGCTTGCGAGGGACGCTGACTTGATGCAGACGTTGCAGCGCAGTGTCCTGATCCGGCCGGGTGATGGGCACCGGGCTGTTAAACAGGTAGTCGAGTTCAGCCCGGGTGGGCATGGCGGGCGCGCAAGCATGCCGTGACACCACCAGGCCTCCGCAGGCATTGGCTAACTGGCAGCAACGCTCGTCACTGGCGTCTTCCAGCCAACCACTGAGAAAGCCCGACATGAAGGCATCCCCTGCCCCGAGTACGTTGAGGACTTCAACGCGCACACCGGGGTAAATGGCGCCGTCTTCCAGGCGGGCCGGGATCTGGCCATGAATCACCGTGCAACCTTGCGGCCCCAGCTTGACCACCAACGTGGCGTCGGTCAGCGAACGCACCTTACGCAAGGCCGCCAGCAAATCCGTGCCGCCCCCCGCGATCAAAAATTCTTCTTCGGTGCCGACAATCAGGTCGAAACGCGGCAGGATCGATTGCACGTGGGCGCTGACTTTCTCGTCAGCGACAAAGCGCGTTTCCCCGTCAGCCTTGCCGGCCAGCCCCCACAACACCGGGCGATAGTCGATGTCCAGCACCCGTTTGACGTTGTGCTGCGCGGCGTAATCCAGGGCCTGAATGCTGGCCTGATACACGCCCTCGGTAGAAAAATGGGTCCCGGTAATCAGCAGCGCTTTGCTTGAGGCAATAAAGGCCGGGTCGATGTCGTCGGCGCGCAGTGCCATGTCGGCGCAGTTTTCGCGGTAGAACACCAGGGGAAAGGTTTCGCGGTCTTTCAGGCCCAGCAATACCAGCGCCGTCAGACGCTGCGGGTCAACCGTGATGCCGCTGACGTCACAGCCTTCACGGGCCAGCGACTCCAGCAGGAAACGCCCCATATGATCGTCCCCGACGCGGCTCAGCATGGCCGAACGCAAGCCCAGCCGTGCCGTACCGAACGCAATGTTGGCCGAAGAGCCGCCGAGGTATTTGGCAAAGCTGCTGACATCTTCCAGCCGCGCCCCGACTTGTTGCGAGTAAAGGTCGACGCCCAAACGGCCCAGGCAGATCACATCCAAATCACGGCCTGCGGCAAAACGAGTCTGTCCCATGGTGGCTCCTGTTATTTTTATCAGCCTGCACGTGGCACCCGTCAGGGCCCAAGCGCTGTAAGTGGGATGAAGACTAAAACGTCACGGCGCAATAAACAATATTTATTCCATAATTTTTTAATGTAGAATTTTTGTTCCATATTGCATGCGCCGCGATGATTTTCCCGCGTGCATCGATTCAGCCCACGCTGGATTGATCGGCTGGTCAGGATTTTATTTGCACCTACCCTGTAGACTGCGCAGCTAAAAAACCTGCCCCCGTGACCACCCAGCGCCATTGATAAGGACACCTCTATGTCATCCACCGATCAGCCGGCATCCGTCGAGCCAACGCCAGAGCGCGCATTGACCAGCCCGCCGGTGAGTGCCGAGCGCCTGTTGCAACTCATTACCGAGGAATACGAAAGCCTGCCGCGCCAGCTCAAGCGGATCGCCAGCTACATGAGCCAGCAAAGTGACCGCATCATGGTGGATCGCATCAGCGATATCGCCCGCGAGTGCGACGTGCACCCGTCGGCCATCGTGCGGTTTTCCCAACGCTTCGGGTTCAGTGGTTTCAGCGAAATGCAGGCCCTGTTCCGCGAGGCGTACACCCACAAAACCACCCCGGTGCAGAATTACCAGCAACGCATTCGCAACATGATTGCCAACAAGTCGCAGAAAGCCAGCGGCGGCGATCTGGCGCGCGAGTGCATCAATGCCACGCTGTCCGGCATCGAACGCCTGGGGCTGGAACTGGATGATCTGGCCTTCGACAAAGCCGTGGACCTTGTCGTCAATGCCGACAATATTTACGTGGTCGGCGTACGACGTTCCTTCGCAGTCGCTGACTACCTGGTCTACAACCTGCAACACACCAACAAGCGCATTCATCTGGTCTCAGGCCTGGGTGGCAGTTACCGCGAGCAAATGCGCAGCGTGCGCGCCAACGACCTGGTAATTGCCATCAGCTTCACTCCCTATGGCAAAGAGACCCAGCATTGCCTGCGCATTGCCCAGCTGCATCAGGCCAAGACCCTGATCATCACCGACAGCAACCTGTCACCGCTGGCCAAGCGCGCCAACAGTGTGTTGCTGGTCAATGAAGGCAGTTCCTTTGCGTTCCGTTCGCTCAGCGCGACGTTGTGCTTGTGTCAGGCATTGTTCATTGCAGTGGCGTATCGCCTTGAACTGAAGGTTGACGAGATCCATGAGCAGGTCGGGTTTGATGATTAATGCGATCCCGATGCAAAAGCCTGTAACCCAATAGGGCTGAGGGCGGTCGACTAGTGTTGTAAGGCTTTTGCATCAACAGGTGTCCAACCTTGGACCGAATAGCGTCAGTAAAGGGCAACCGAAAACCCTTTCTTCGATATTTGAAAGATCCTACGACTTTCTCCGTAAATCTTATCGTCAGCTACTCACTGCCTGACAACATGTCCCTCGCAAGCGGCCTTACAATCGCCCCTTTGGATCTAAGATCTCGGGCCGTGTAAACGCCGTTTGTGTCACCCGTTGTATCGCTGCCAGATCTGCCGCTGGCTGCTGCCACGCGATGTGTTCCCACCCTTAAACCGATTCGCTGAGCCCACCACCCCAGACCTGTTGTTTCAAGGGATTGCACACCTGTGTGCGGCCCTTGAATTGTCATCAAGGAAGCGCGCCCAAAGTCCCTGGATAAATGGAGTACAACATGACGAGTGAAGTTTTTTTGGCCAACGACCGTGACCTGCCCGAGCAATCCGCCCATGCACTCTGCCCCCCCCGTGAAATCGTCCGGCCATTGGCCGACAGGCGAGAAATGATGCACACACCTGAACTAAGCAGGTTGGTTAAACTTCGCGATGCTTTGCTTGTACTCAAAGGTTCAATGAGCCCCAGCGTCGACCTTCATGAATTTCTGGAACATCAATTGTTGAGCAATGACGTTCATGACCGGGTGCTTGGCAAACTGGCAGAGACGCGACCGGGCCTGGCCAGCTAAACCAAACATCAAAACTATTGCACTCAACCCTCATTATTATGAATTTGCGGATTGTATCGGCACGGGTCAGACTACGCCGGTCCCTTCCCCCATGAAGGAACAGTTCAAGGGCTTGCCGGGTCCCCCGCCAAGCCCTTTTTTGACCTGCTGCCTGACTCTCCCGGACGTTCTCCACCATGCCAATCCGCTGGATCAGCCGCCTTTTGCCTGCGGCTACAAATACCCGCCCCATCGAATGGAGCCGCGCCGCCATTGGCGTCTCCCTGGGTACCCTGTTCAGTGTTTGGCTGTGCAGCCGTTTCTTCGGCCTGCCGGTCGCCCTGCACCTGATCGGACCGCTGGGTGCCTCCGCCATCCTGTTGTTTGCCGTCTCTTCCGGCGCCCTGGCACAGCCCTGGTCCATACTCGGCGGCTACCTGTGCGCCACAGTTGTGTCCTTGCTCGTTGCACATTATTTGGGCCGCGACCTGACCAGCGCTTGCCTGGCAGTCGGCCTCGCGCTGGTGGTGATGTGCCTGTTGCGCTGCCTGCATCCGCCCGCCGGTGCGCTGGCCTTGCTGGTGGTACTGGCCGACCCGGACAGCGCCCGCCTGGGCTGGGAGCTGCTGGCCCCGGTCATGCTCAGTGCCGTGTGCATGCTGCTGGCGGCGCTGGCCTACAACAACCTGACCCGGGTGCGCTACCCGAAAAAAACTGCCGAACCGGCGCCCAACGTGATCGCCCCTCCTGTCGACGGTGATCCGGGCATTACCGCCAAGGACCTGCAACAGGCATTGGCCGAGATGGACGCGTTTATCGACGTCACCCCGCAAGACCTCGAAACCCTGATCCGTACCAGTGAACACTATGCCCGCCGTCGCAGCGTGGGCGAGGTGCTTGCGCACGTCGATTGAGCACGCGCCTTTCTTTGGCCTGCCCCTGAACGATCCGCACGGCTAACCCTCCAACTCCTGCTAGGGTTATCGGTGCGTGGTCCGGGAGGCGTTGTCTTGGCCCCCTTGATGACTCGGACCCACGACCGCTGAACGCTCCCTTCAACGACCGTGATCAAGGCTTGCAATGCTCAAGACCCTGGAAAATGAAATCTCAAAGCACGCCGCGCCGCCCGCCTTGCAAGCTGAATTCGCTCAACACGACTTTGAAAAACTACGCACCTTTTGCCGTCTTACCTACATCTCCAGCATTGTCATCTGGCTGCTGTTTGATCTGATCGTCAGCTTTAAGGGGCTTCAGGGCTTTACCGCGCTCTCTATGCTTTTTTCGGCACCATGGTGGTCTTGACCATCGTGCTCGGGTTTATCCGCAAGGCCCGTCACTTCGACGTTCTTAACCTGATTTATGTGCTGGTAATCACCACGGGTATCCGCCTGATCGTGTTTGGCTTGCCCAGTGACGCGCAGCCCATCTGGCTGATCCTCGCCACCTCCAGCCTGCTCTACAACGCTGCGGTGTTGCCGCTTAGCCGTTGGGGATTTTTCTCGGTCGTGGGCGTGACCTGGGTCGTACTCAACCCTTTTTGGATGACCGACGTCGAGTTCTTTGACCTGCGCGGCACGTTGATCCTGAGCTACTACGTGTTTCTCAGCGGCCTGACCATCTACAGTTTTTTCAAGCTACGACGTATCAAACTCTACAACTACACGATGTCCAAACTGTTGCTGACCCAGGCCTATATCGACACCCTGACCGAGATTCCCAACCGACGCTCCTTCATGACCCGCGCCACTGAATTACTGACCCATACGCCGCGCGAACAGGATCATTATCTGGCGATGATCGACATCGACAATTTCAAAAAAGTGAATGACCTGTACGGGCATGACATCGGCGATGAGGTGCTCAAGCGCACCGCCGCCAGTATCAAGACCGTCATGCAGGGCTATGAATATGCGCGGTTGGGCGGCGAAGAATTCGCGGTGTACTTGTCCGGTGTGCGGCGTGATGATGTCGAAATGTTGATGGCGGCGCTGTGCAGCCGGGTGCGTAACGACCCGGCAGCACACCCTGTGACCGTCAGCATCGGCCTGGTCAGGGTTGGGGACCTGGACACCCTTAATCAGGCGTTGGCCAAGGCCGACAAGGCGCTGTATGAATCAAAAAACGCGGGCAAGGACCGGTTTACGTTTCACCGTTAGCAGCCAATGGCGTTACGGCCTGTCAGCTTTTTCACGGGCGCTCAGATCGGTATTGCCGTCCCAGCCACCGCCCAGCGCGGCAATCAGTTTCACACTGGCGAGCAACCGATTCTGCTCCAGCGTGAGCATGGTGCGCTCCGCATTCAGGGCCGTGGCCTGAACCACCACCACATCCAGATAGGCAATCAGTCCGGCCTTGTACTGATTGCGGGTCAAACGCAACGACTCGCGGGCCGACTCCAGTGCCTGACGTTGCACCACCGCCTCGTCCTCCAGCACTTTTAGTTGCACCAGATAGTTTTCCACTTCGCGAAAACCATCGAGTACGGTCTGGCGGTATTTGGCGACCGTCTGGTCGTACACCGCTTCATTGCGATCCACCTCGGCGGATCGCTGGCCGCCATCGAATAACGGCAACGAAATTTTCGGCCCCACCGACCAGAAGCGGTTGGGCACGCTGATCCAGTTTTCGTAGGTGCTGCTGCTGTACCCGCCTTGCAGGCTCAGGCTGAAATCCGGGTAATACGCAGCCTTGGCTACTCCGATATTGGCGTTGGCGGCGATGATCGCCCGCTCGGCCGACGCGATGTCAGGGCGTCGCTCCAGTAATTGCGAAGGCAGACTCAGCGGAATGCGCGGCAAGTCCGGCACGTTCTGTATTTCAGCCAGTTTGAAACCGGCTGGCGGTTGGCCGGTCAGCACAGCGATTGCGTTTTCAAACTGCGCCCGTTGCCAGATCAGGTCGATCAGGTTGGCCTGGGTATTGCGCAACTGGGTTTGCGCCTGCGCCACCGCATCTTTCCCGGAGATCCCGGCCCGGTATTGGTTTTCGCTCATTTTCAGTGAGCGCTCATAGGCCTGCACCGTGGCTTCAAGCAGACGCTTTTGCTCGTCGATTACCCGCAATTGCAGGTAGTTCTGCACCAGTTCCGACTGTTGGCTCAGGCGCATGGCGGCCAGGTCGGCCAGGCTGGCTTCGGCGCTGGCCTGGTTGGCCTCCAGCCCGCGGCGCAGTTTGCCCCACACGTCAGCCTCCCAGCTCACGCCGACTTGCGCGTTAAGGGTGTCGCGGATGCCGCTGCTGGAACTGGTCAGGCTGGAATTGGAACTGCCGGTGCCCTGGCTCGAACGGGTCTTGCCCACACTCAGGTCGGCGCTGGGAAAGAACGCACCACGCGCGCTGCGCACCAGGGCTTGAGCCTGACGGAACTGCGCTTCGGACTGCGCCACGCTCTGGTTGGAACGGTTCAGGGTTTCCACCAGCGCGTTAAGCTGCGGATCGCCGTATAACTCCCACCAAGCGCCCCTCTCCAGTGCGTCACTGGGATTGGCCTGGCGCCAGCCCGCGGCTTCCTTAAAGGCCACGGGTGTGGCCGCTTCGGGTCGCTGATAGTCCGGGCCTATGGCACAGGCACTGAGCAACAGCCCGGACAACACCAGCCCCAGCAGGCGCGAGCCACGGGCCAGCGCCCAACGTTGTGGCGACAGGGCCGGAGCGAGGGTAAGCAAACGAGACGTCATAGCGGAGTTTCCAGGGCTGCATCCGTGCGCACGCCGCGCCATTGATTGAAGCGACGGCGTGCACGGTCGAGATAGAGGTAAACCACCGGAGTGGTGTAAAGGGTCAAAATCTGGCTGAAAATCAGGCCGCCGATAATGGTCAGGCCCAGCGGCTGCCGCATTTCTGCGCCTTCTGCATGGCTGAGCATCAGCGGCAAGGCGCCCAGCAACGCGGCAAGCGTGGTCATCAAAATCGGCCGCAAGCGTTGCAGGCACGCACTGCGGATCGACTCCTGCGGGTTCATGCCCGAATGGCGCTCCAGTTGTAACGCCAGGTCGATCATCAGGATGGCGTTTTTCTTGACCACGCCGATCAACAAGAACAGCCCCAACAGCGATATCAGGCTGAATTCCCCGCCGGTGATGTAGATGCTCAACAGCGCACCCACCCCGGCCGAGGGCAACGTCGACAGAATGGTCAGCGGGTGAATGTAGCTTTCGTACAAAATCCCCAGCACCAGATACACCGCCACCAACGCGCCGAGAATCATGAAGGGCTGACTCTTCTGCGTGGCGGCGAAGGCATCGCCAGTGCCGGCCATTTTGGCAATCACGTCTTCGGGTAAACCGAGTTTGGCAATGGCCCGCTCGATGGCCGCCGTGCCCTGTTCCAGCGATACGCCGTTGGCCAGGTCGAAGGCTATGGTTTCAGAGGCAAACTGCCCTTCGTGTTCCACCCGGTCGTCTTGCAGGCTGTTTTCATAATGAGCGATGGTGGACAGCGGAATGCGCTGCCCGTCCGCCGTGATGACCTGCACCTGATTCAGGGTTTGCGGGTCCCGGGCGTATTTGGGATTGACCTCCATGACCACCCGGTATTGGTTCAGGCTGTCATAGATGGTCGATATTTGACGCTGGCTGTAGGCGTTATTGAGCACGGCCGTGACCATGTTCATGTCCACCCCGAGGCGCTTGGCCTGATCGCGGTCGACGACCAGGGTAACTTGCTGCGCACCGCGACCTTCGCGGGCATCAATCGCAGTCAGTTCGGGCAGCGCCTTGAGGGCTTCAACCACTTTCGGGTACCAGGTGCGCAGCTCACTGAGGTCGCCACTTTGCAAGATGTACGAATACTGCGAACTGGTTTGCTCGCGACCGCCACCAAACTGCAAATCCTGATCCGCCATTAACATCAGTCGCCCACCCGGGACTTTAGGCAGGGTTTCGCGCAGACGCTCAATGACCTTTTGCGCCGAAATCTTGCGCTCCGAAATCGGCTTGAGGCGCACGATCATGATTGCGTTGTTGGTGCCGCCGTTGCCGCCGATAAAGCCCGCGACGCTTTCAACCGCCGGGTCAGCCAGCACGGCTTTACGGAAGGTCTCCATTTTTGGCTGCATCACGCTGAACGACAGACCGTCATCCCCGCGTACGAATCCGATCAACTGCCCGGTGTCCTGCTGCGGCATGAAGGTTTTGGGCACGACCACGTACAGCGCCACGTTCACCCCAATGGTGACCAGCAAACTGAACAGCGTCAGCCGCTTGTGCCGCAGCACCCAGTCCAGACTGCGGGCATAGCCGCTGACCATGCGCTCGTTGAGCCTGTTGCTCCAGCGCTGCATGGCATTTTCAGTGCCCGGCACATGGGGCTTGAGCCAGCGGGCACAGAGCATCGGGGTCAGGGTGAGCGACACCACCAGCGACACCACGATCGAGGCCGCCAGGGTGATGGAAAACTCGCGAAACAGGCTTTCAATGATGCCGCCCATGAACAGGATCGACAGGAACACCGCCACCAGCGACACGTTCATCGACAACAATGTGAACCCGACTTCCTTCGCTCCCAGGTACGCAGCCTTCATGGGCGCGATCCCGGCATCGATGTGGCGCGAGATGTTCTCCAGCACCACAATCGCATCGTCCACCACCAACCCGGTGGCCAGAATCAGCGCCATCAGCGACAGGTTGTTCAGCGAAAACCCGTAGAGGTACATGATGGCAAAGGTGCCAACCAGCGAAACCGGTACAGCCAGTGTAGGAATCAGTGACGCGCGGAAATTGCCGAGAAACAGAAACACCACCACAATCACCAGCGCCACGGCGATCAGCAAGGTCATTTCCGCCTCATGCAAGGTGGCCTTGATCACCGGGGAGCGGTCCATGGCCAGGTTCAGCTTCACGCTGGCCGGCAACACCGCTTGCAGCGCAGGCAACTGGGCCTTGATCGCGTTTACGGTCTCGATGATGTTGGCGCCCGCTTGCCGATTGACCACCAGCAACACGGCCGCGTCATTGTTGAAGAAACCACTGTTGTAGCGGTCTTCCACACTGTCCTGAACCTTGGCCACATGGCTCAGGCGCAGCGCTGCGCCATCCTGATAGCGGATGATCAGCGGCTCGTAATCCTTGGCCTTTTCCAGTTGATCGTTGGCCTGAATCTGCCAATTGCGTTCACCATCGGACACCGCGCCCTTGGGGCGTCGCACGTTGGCGTTGGCAATGGTGTTGCGCACCTCGTCCAGCGACACGCCGTACTGGTTGAGCAACTGCGGCTCCAGCTCGATACGCACGGCGGGCAGCGAACTGCCGCCGATCTGCACTTCGCCCACCCCCGGAACTTGCGACAAGCTTTGCGACAAGATGGTTGAGGCCAGGTCGTACAGCTCGCCCTTGGACAGCACATCCGAGGTCAGCGAGAGCACCATGATCGGGGCTTGCGACGGGTTGACCTTTTTGTAGGTCGGCATACTGCGCATGCCGCTGGGTAACAAGTTGCGTGACGCGTTGATCGCTGCTTGCACTTCACGGGCGGCGCCATTGATGTCGCGGTCCTGATCAAATTGCAGAATCACCCGTGTCGAGCCCTGACTCGAACGGCTGCTCATGGTGTTAACCCCGGCAATCGCGCCGAAAGAACGCTCCAGCGGCGTGGCCACCGTGGACGCCATGACCTCGGGGCTTGCACCCGGCAAGCTGGCCGACACCACAATCACCGGGAAGTCTATCTGTGGCAGTGGCGAAACCGGCAACAACCCGAAACTCACCCCGCCCAGCAACATGATGGCGAGACTCAGCAGCATGGTGGCGACGGGCCGCCGGATGAAAGGGCCGGACAAATTCATAGCGGCGCCTGCTCAGGTTCGGCCGCGTCACCGCGCCAGCGGCGGCCCAGACGGTCGAAGTACAGGTAAATCACCGGCGTGGTGAACAGTGTCAATACCTGACTCACCAACAAACCGCCGACCATCACCAGGCCCAATGGCTGGCGCAACTCCGCACCCGAGCCAGTGGCCAGCATCAACGGCACGGCACCGAAAAGGGCCGCCAGCGTGGTCATCAGGATCGGCCTGAAACGCAGCAAGGCCGCCTGATAAATCGCCTGCTCCGGGGCCATGCCCTGATTACGCTCTGCGTCGAGGGCAAAGTCGATCATCATGATCGCGTTTTTCTTCACAATGCCGATCAGCAAGATGATGCCGATGATGGCGATCATTCCCAAGTCATTGCCACTGAGGATCAACGCTAGCAAAGCGCCGACCGCCGCCGACGGCAAGGTCGACAGAATGGTAATCGGGTGAATGTAACTCTCGTAGAGCACACCCAGTACGATGTACATGGTCACCACCGCCGCCAAGATCAGCAGCAAGGTGCTCGACAACGAGGCCTGAAACGCTTGCGCTGCGCCCTGGAACTGGGTCTGGACGCCCACCGGCATGCCGATGTCTTTCTGCACCTGATCAATCAGCTCAACCGCCTCCCCCAGTGCCACGCCGGGAGCAAGGTTGAAGGAGACCATAACGGACGGAAACTGGCCGATATGCGAGACCGCCAGTTGCGCCTGACGCTCTTCGACTTTAGCCAGGCTCGACAGGCGAACTTGCCCGCCGTCAGTGGTTTTGACATGGATCTGGTCCAACGCCTGCGGGCCGATTTTCTCGCCGTCCTGCGCTTGCAAGACCACACGGTATTGGCTGGCCTGGGTGTAGATGGTGGAAATCTGCCGCTGGCCAAATGCGTCATACAGCGAATCAGTAATGTTGGCCACCGTCACCCCGAGCCGCGAGGCGGCATCACGGTCAATCACCAGGTACACCTGCAAACCTTTGTCTTGCAGGTCGCTGGCAACGTCGGTCAATTGGGGCTGGTTGGACAGCGCGGTAACCAGCTTTTGGCTCCAGGTGCTCAGCAACTCGGCATCCGGGGATGACAGGCTGAATTGATACTGGGTACGGCTTACCCGGTCTTCAATGGTCAAGTCCTGCACCGGTTGCATGAACAACCGGATGCCCGCCAGTTTGTCGATTTGCGGCTGCAAGCGCGCAATCACGTCCGAGGCGCTGTCGCTGCGTTCGCTGTGGGGCTTGAGGTTGATCAGCATGCGGCCGCTGTTCAGCGTGGCGTTATCGCCGTCGACACCGATGTACGACGACAGGCTTTCTACGTCCGGGTCCTGCAGGATGATGGCGCCCAACGCCTGCTGACGCTGGCTCATGGCGCTGAACGAAATGGACTGCGGCGCTTCGGAAATACCCTGAATCACCCCGGTGTCCTGCACCGGGAAGAAGCCCTTGGGCACGATCAGGTACAGGAACACGGTCAGGGCCAGCGTGCCGATGGCCACCAGTAACGTCAGCGGCTGGTGTTTGAGCACCCACTGCAACATGCGGCCGTATTGCGCAATCATCCAGTCAATCGTGGCGCCGCTGGCCCGGTAGAAACGGCCCTGCTCTTGTTCCTTGGGTTCAGGTTTGAGCAAACGGGCGCACATCATCGGCGTGAGGGTCAACGACACCACCAGCGA
The DNA here is from genome assembly GCF_012985765.1 of Pseudomonas sp. WS 5071. Classification (NCBI taxonomy): domain Bacteria; kingdom Pseudomonadati; phylum Pseudomonadota; class Gammaproteobacteria; order Pseudomonadales; family Pseudomonadaceae; genus Pseudomonas; species Pseudomonas sp. WS 5071. The sequence goes on from NZ_JAAQWY010000014.1 coordinate 69,866, forward strand.
GATCAGGATCGCCACCGCCAGGGTAATGGCGAACTCGCGAAACAGACGCCCGACCACGTCCGCCATGAACAGCAACGGAATCAACACGGCAATCAGCGACAGCGTCAGGGAAATCAGGGTAAAGCCAATCTGTTTGGCGCCCTTGAGCGCCGCCTGCATCGGGCTGTCGCCTTCCTCGATGTAACGCGAGATGTTTTCCAGCATGACGATGGCATCGTCCACCACGAACCCGGTGGCAATGGTGAGTGCCATCAAGGTCAGGTTGTTGATGGAAAACCCCGCCAGGTACATCACGCCAAAGGTGCCGATCAATGACAGCGGCACGGCAATCGACGGAATGAGTGTAGCGCTGGCACGCCGCAGAAACAGGAACGTCACCATCACCACCAGGGCAATGGCGATCAGCAGTTCGTGCTGCACGTCGCGCACCGAAGCGCGAATGGTTTGCGTGCGGTCGGTCAACACCGTGACATCAATACCCGCAGGCAAGTTGTCGGTAATGCTGGGCAGTAAGGCCTTGATGCGATCGACCACTTCAATGACGTTGGCGCCCGGCTGACGCTGGATATTGAGCAGGACCGCCTGGTTCTCGTTGGCCCAGGCCGCAAGGCGCTCGTTTTCGGCACCATCGACAATCTCGGCCACGTCCTTGAGTCGCAAAGGCGCGCCATTGTTGTAGGCGAGGATCAGCTCGGCGTACTCCTGCGGTGTTTTGAGCTGGTCGTTGGCATCCAGCATCGATACACGGGTCGGGCCGTCAAAGTTGCCTTTGGGTTGGTTGACGTTGGAGGCACCGATCAGCGAACGCACGTCCGCCAGATTCAGGCCATTGGCCGCCAGCGCCTCGGGGTTGACCTTGATCCGTACTGCCTGACGCTGACCGCCCGCAATGCTGACCATGCCCACACCGCTGATCTGGGCGATCTTTTGCGCCATGCGCGTATCGACCAGGTCATTGAGCTTGGGCAAGAGCATGGTTTTGGATGTAATGGCCAAGGTCAGTACCGGCGTGTCGGCCGGGTTGACCTTGTTGTACACCGGCGGTGCTGGCAAATCGCTCGGCAACAGGTTGCTCGCGGCATTGATCGCGGCCTGCACCTGCTGCTCGGCCACGTCCATGTTGATGTCGAGGTTGAACCGCAACGTCAGCACCGAGGCGCCGCCAGAACTGGTGGACGCCATTTGCGTCAGCCCCGGCATCTGCCCGAACTGACGCTCCAGGGGTGCCGTCACCGCACTGGTCATCACATCCGGGCTGGCGCCGGGGTACAGCGTCATGACGCGGATGGTCGGGTAATCCACCTGGGGCAAGGCCGATACCGGCAACAGGCGGTAGGCGATGATCCCGGACAACACGATGGCCAGCATGCACAGCGTGGTTGCGACCGGGCGCAGGATAAACAGCCGCGACAGATTCATTCGTGGGCCTTGGTCTTGGCAGCGTCGGCAGCAGGCGTTGCCGCGTCACCCGCCGCCGCACCGCCTTGCAGGTGCGAAGCCGGGGTGGCGGGTACGTCGGCGCTGTCATTGACCACCTCTACCGCCCCGCCATCGCGCAGGCGGTCAGTGCCCTCAAGCACCACGCGATCGCCGGGCTCAAGCCCCTCCTCGATCACCGTCACATCACCGTCAGTGGCGCCCACTTTCACGCTACGAATCTTGACCTTATTGTCGCCGTCCATCGCATACACGAACGAGCCGTTGGTGCCGAACTGGATAGCCGCCGACGGGGCAAGGATCACATCTTTCAAGGTGTCTGCCAGCAAGCGCACGTTCACGAACTGATTGGGGAACAGCGTCTGGTCGCGGTTTTCGAACAGCGCCTTGAATTTCAAGGTGCCGGTGGTGATATCAATCTGGTTATCGATGCTGCTCAACACGCCCACTGCCAGCTCTTTGCGATCCCCGCGGTCCCACGCCTGAACCGGCAGCTTGGCACCCGAGCGATAGCGCGCAATCACCAGCGCCAGATCGTTCTCGGGCAAGGTGAAACTGACCACGATGGGCTCGGTCTGGGTGATGACCACCAGGGCCGTGGTGTCATTGGCCGCGACCAGGTTGCCGACGTCCAGTTGACGCAAGCCTACGCGGCCGCTGATGGGGGCACGGATCTTGGTGAATTCGAGGTTGAGCTTGGCATCGTTGACCGCTGCCTGATTGGTTTTCACCGTGCCCTGATATTGGCTGACCAGCGCTTCGGCCGTGTCCAGCGTCTGCTTGGCGATACTGTCTTCGGCATACAGGCCGCGATAGCGCTGCACATCGACCTGAGCATTCTTGAGTTGGGCCTGGTTCTGCAACAGCGTGCCTTCAGCCTGAAGCAAGGCGTTTTGATAGCTGCGCGGATCGATTTCAGCCAGTAACTCGCCGGCTTTAACCATCTGGCCTTCCTTGAAGTAAACCTTGACCAGTTCCCCCGCCACGCGGCTGCGCACATTGATGGTATTGAGTGCTGTCACGGTGCCCAGCGCCTTGTAGAACACCGGAAAATCCCCGCGCTTCACGTCAGACACCCGCACCGGCACAGGTTGGGTCGAACCGCCAAACCCCGGACGCATCATCCCCGACTTACTGGTACGGCCCTCAGGCTGGGCAGCCTGTTCTTTTTTCGACGAAGTCGGCCACAGCCACCAGCACAGACCGATGACGATTAACACGAGCAAAAGGCCAACCAGCCAACGACGGGATTTGTGTGAAACAGTGGATTGCATGGAATGATCAACCATTGGGCGCGAGGGCTTCTATTCAGGAAGGCTGAACGATAAGCAGTGTGGACCGTTAAGAAAAGGTTCTTTACCGGGTATTTACGTAAGCGGGACGTCTGGACGGGTTAACTGCTGCGTATTGAACGGCTTGCAGGGAGTGACGGCACCTGGCGGGACGCAAAAAAAACGGCCTGGCAGCGAGTGCCAGGCCGTTTTTTGCCGTGCAGGCTTGAACTTACTTCAGAACAGCCAGGGCTGCTTCGTAGTTCGGCTCATCAGCGATTTCTTTAACCAGCTCGCTGTGCAGCACGTTGTCGTTTTCGTCCAGCACGACAACGGCACGCGCCGTCAGGCCTTTGAGCGGGCCGTCAGCAATGGCCACGCCGTAGTTCTGGATGAACTCTGCGCCACGCAGGGTCGACAGGTTTTGAACGTTTTCCAGACCTTCCGCGCCGCAGAAACGCGCCTGCGCGAAGGGCAGGTCGGCAGAGATGCACAGCACGACCGTGTTAGCGATGTCATTGGCCTTGGCGTTGAACGTGCGCACCGAGGTCGCGCAGGTTGGGGTATCAACGCTTGGGAAGATGTTCAGCACTTTGCGCTTGCCGGCAAAGCTTGCCAGCGTTACATCGGACAAATTACCCGCTACCAGCGAAAACGCCGGTGCCTTGGAGCCTACTGCTGGCAGCTCGCCGTTAACCTGAACAGGATTGCCTTTAAGCGTCACTTGAGCCATGAACGATGTCCTTCTTGACGGTTTTTGGAGAGGCCGAAGTTAAACACGAAACCTACCCTCGACCTATGCCCTGCATGCAAATTGTCATGCAGCACTTCACAAAAAGACGAATCTTAATAGTCTGCGCATAATTGCCTACAAAACAGCCCGGCCAGGTTCAGGTGCATCGTTCAGCACCGGCCTGGCCGCACGTTCTGGACAAGGTACGTTACTTTTTAAGCTTCAAATACGATTGGTGCAGGTCGTCTGCCCAACCATCAATGACGTTTTTCACGTCGTCGGCCTTCATCACCTGGCTGTCGTTTTCCAGCGGCTTGCCGGTGCCTTTGCGCACCACCTGTGCGACCACAGCTTGCGATCCGCCGTCGATAAAGACCGCCTCGGTGGCCAGATCCGTTTCTTGATCGCGAATACCCGAGGCCGTGCTCACCGCTGCCGCGACTAACGCGACCGGGATGTACTCGTAGGGCTTAAGGCTTTGGGTCTGGCTGCTGACCGCGGTAATCGCCGGACGTACCACAATCACACCCGGGCCTGGGGCGCTGGCCAGCGGCAACGACTTGCCCAGCTCACGCTTGAGTGCCTGATCGTAATACTGGGTAATGGCCGTGAGGGTGCTTTGAGGGATCTTCGCACTGGGCTTGGGGGCCGGGTAGAACTGGCTTGGCTCGATATACACGCTGCGGTACTGACCCGCCTTCAAATGAGGATCAACCCAACGCATCACGTCCGCACCCGACGGCGATTTGGCTTGCTTGAGGCGACTGTAGTCCTTCAAAAAACCGGAGTACTCATCCGGTTGGGTCACATTGCTTGAACAACCGAGCAGCCCGATTGAGGCAAGGCACAACGTACCGATCATTAAGCCGAATTTCATGGTGAAACTCCTGTAGAAATCTCCACCGCATGCGCACGGTGTTTTAGGTATAGCCAACCCGCGCAAAACCGTCATTCATTCGTACGTATTTGCATGACAGCGGTCATCAGGCCTCCAAAAACCTTACCACGGCCTTGCCTGCGTCAATACAGCGCAGACGCAGGATAAAAACCGCCAAGTGCAAAAAAACAGATCAGATGCGCACTCAAGCCCAATAAAACGCCTTTTAATCTGATCCGTAATATTTAACTTTTTCTGGATCTGTTTTGTTCTGCGTCGGGTTCCTACAGTTCACCCTGCGCCAGACCACGGGGTCTGGCAGGACTTTGAACCGTGGAAGACTTGAGCATGAGCACAGCACTAAACGGGCAGGCCTATAACTATAAGGTCGTGCGCCAGTTCACCATCATGACCGTGGTGTGGGGCGTCATCGGCATGGCCATGGGCGTATGGATCGCGTCGCAACTGGCCTGGCCCGCCATGAACCTCGACCTGCCCTGGACCACTTTCGGCCGCTTGCGACCGCTGCACACCAGCCTGGTGATTTTCGGCTTTGCCGGCAGCGCGCAGTTTGCCGCCAGCTACTACGCCGTGCAGCGCACCTGTCAGGTACGGCTGTTCTCCGACAAACTCGCGGCCTTCACGTTTTGGGGCTGGCAGTCGGTGATCGTGATCATGCTGGTCACCCTGCCGCTGGGTTACACCACGACCAAGGAGTATGCCGAGATCGAGTTCACCGGCGCGGTGTGGATGACGGTGGTGTGGGTGGCTTACGCCATCGTGTTTTTCACCACGGTAGTGCAGCGCAAAACCAAACATATTTATGTCGGCAACTGGTTCTTTGGCGCCTTCATCCTGGTGATCGCCATGCTGCACGTGGTCAACCACCTGGCCATCCCCGTGGACTGGTTCAAGTCTTACCCCGTGTATGCCGGTGCCACAGACGCCATGGTGCAGTGGTGGTATGGACATAACGCCGTAGGCTTCTTCCTGACAACCGGGTTCCTCGGGATGATGTACTACTTCGTTCCGAAACAGGTCGGGCGCCCTATCTACTCTTATCGCCTGTCTATCGTGCATTTCTGGGCACTGATTACGCTTTATATCTGGGCGGGCCCACACCACTTGCACTACACCGCCCTGCCGGACTGGGCTCAATCGCTGGGCATGGCGATGTCGATTATTCTGCTGGCTCCGAGCTGGGGCGGCATGATCAACGGCATGATGACCTTGTCGGGTGCCTGGCATAAATTGCGCACCGACCCGATCCTGCGTTTTCTGGTGCTGTCACTGGCGTTCTACGGCATGTCGACGTTTGAGGGGCCGATGATGGCGATCAAGACCGTCAACGCCCTCTCTCACTACACTGACTGGACCATCGGCCACGTGCACGCCGGGGCCTTGGGCTGGGTGGCAATGATCACCTTTGGCGCGGTCTACCACATGATCCCCAAACTCTACGGCCGCGAGCAGATGCACAGCGTGGCGCTGATCAACCTGCACTTCTGGCTGGCCACCATCGGCACCGTGCTGTACATCGCCTCGATGTGGGTCAACGGCATTACCCAGGGGCTGATGTGGCGGGCAATCAACGATGACGGCACCTTGACCTACTCGTTTGTGGAGTCGCTGCAAGCCAGCCACCCGGGCTTCGTGGTGCGGCTGGTGGGCGGAATATTCTTCCTTACGGGCATGCTGCTGATGGCTTACAACGTGTGGCGCACCGTTCGTGTCCCTGACTTCAAAAAAGCCGAGCTCTCGGCACAAATCGCCTGACCTACGCAGCGCACACCTGCGGGTGTGCGCTGCACCAAGCACGGAGCGGTGACGATGATAGAAATAGCCCTGAACATGCTGGCGGTAACCGGCCTTTACTTCGCCATCAGCGGATGCCTGAAGCATCAGACTGAGCGTGATATCGACGACGCCAGCTTGATCCCGTTCGCCGACGACCCGGAGGTCGCGCGCCGGGTCGAACAGGCCACAGGCAAAACCATTCAGACGGTACAGGTCAGCGACGAATCAGCACGCCCACCAGGCTGGGGCACAATGAAGCTCTAAAACGGGGGTTGCGAACACCTGTAAAGGCGCTTGAGCGCAGACATCGGTTGCATAACCCGGGTCATCGGCGGCATTCTGCCAGACCTGATGTTTTGCGAACTTTTGATCGACGACGCACTCAATCTGCACAGCCATTACACTTTTTCGGACAGAGCACGCTCATGACTTCCAAGCTGGAACAACTCAAGCAGTTCACCACCGTGGTCGCAGACACCGGCGACCTCGACGCGATTACCCGCCTTAAACCCGTAGACGCCACCACCAACCCGTCCCTGCTGCTCAAAGCAGCCGCGATGCCGGGCTATGCCGAACTCTTGCAAAACGCCGTCAGCTACGCCAAGGGTGATGTCGGCCTGGCCTGCGACCAGTTTTCGGTGTCTGTGGGTAGCGGTATCTTGAAAGTGATTCCGGGCCGTATTTCGACTGAAGTCGATGCCCGCCTGTCATTCGATGAACCTGCACTGCTGCAAAAAGCCAACCAGTTGATCGAACTGTATGACAAGGCCGGCGTGAGCCGCGACCGCGTACTGATCAAGCTGGCATCGACATGGGAAGGCATCCGCGCCGCTGAAAAACTGGAGAAAGCCGGGATCCAAACCAACCTGACCCTGCTGTTCTCGTTCGCCCAGGCGGCAGCGTGTGCTGACGCGGGGGTGTTTCTGATCTCACCATTCGTGGGCCGGATCTATGACTGGTACAAAAAATCCACCGGCATCGACTACACCGGCGCCGAAGATCCGGGCGTTCAGTCCGTGACCCGCATCTACAACTACTACAAAGCCAATGATTACGACACCGTGGTCATGGGTGCCAGCTTCCGCAACCTGAACCAGATCGAACAATTGGCCGGTTGCGACCGTTTGACCATCAGCCCTGAGCTGATTGAAAAGCTTGCCCAGGAACACGGCACGCTGGAGCGCAAACTGAGCCCTGGCAACCCCGGCGAGCCGCGCCAGATCCTCAACGAAGCGCAATTCCGCTGGGCATCCAACGAAGACGCCATGGCCACCGAGAAACTGGCCGAGGGCATCCGTCAGTTCGCCCGCGATCAGGAAAAACTGGAAGCCCTGTTGTCGGGTAAATAACCCGCGGCTGCTCCCGCTCCCGGCGTGCGGCAGCGACGACTGACCCTGCACCTTAGGTGCACGCGCATGCAGTCGCTGTTCCGCAGCCCGGGGCAACCGGACGCTAGGGTGTCAGCAATGCCTGAACATAGCGGCCCACGCCCTCCTCCAGTCCCAGCATTGGCTCGCGGTATCCCGCCTCACGCAGTTGAGTCAGGTCGGCGCAGGTGTACACCTGGTATTTGCCCTTCAAGCTGTCCGGGAATTCACAGTAATGAATCACCCCTTCCAGTAACGCCGTCTCCAACGTCAGCGGTGGACGGTCTTGTGCCGCCCGTACGCCATTAATGGTTGCTAGCGCCAACGCATTAAATGCCCTGGCCTGCCCTGTGCCCACATTGAAAATACCGCTGACATGCGGGTTATCCAGCCAGTGAAGATTGACCTTGACCACATCGTCCACAGACACAAAGTCACGCAAATGGCCGCCTGCCGGGTAGTCACCATACTCGCCGAACAACTCGACGTAGCCCCGCTCGCGGTACTGATTGAAGCAATGCCAGACCATCGACGCCATGCGGCCTTTATGCTGCTCGCGGGGGCCGTAGACATTGAAGTACCGCAACCCCACCACTTGACTGCGGACTTTGGGCAGTAACTGCCGCACGTTCTGGTCAAACAGGCTTTTGGACCACCCATAGACATTCAGTGGCCGCTCGCAGTCGCGCACTTCGCGAAAATCCCGATGGGCGCCATAGACTGCCGCCGATGACGCGTAGATCAACGGGATCGACTGGTCCTGACAGGCCTGCAATAACGCGCAGCTGTAGCGGTAGTTGTTCTCCATCATGAAACGACCGTCATTTTCCACGGTGCTGGAGCACGCGCCCTGATGCAAAACGGCACGGATCTCGCCCAACTGGCGGTCCGCAAATCGTTGCACGAAATCACGTTTGTCGAAGTAGTCCGCAATATCACAGTCGGCCAGATTGCGGCACTTGTCGCCGTCAGTCAGGTCGTCTACCGCAATAATGTCGCGCTCGCCGCGATCATTGAGTGCCTTTACCAGGTTGCTGCCGATAAAACCCGCAGCCCCGGTCACGATAATGCTCATCCAGGACCTCCTGCCGATGCATGAAAGGTTTCAGCCTAGGCGTTTTTGCAGGTCAGATATTGATGCGGGTCAAGGCTCTTTCAAGCATTGAGACCCCGAGGGGATCGACGGCGCACTGAAGGCGCCGTCGCGGTGCACGAGGGGGTGTCACTGCACACCGGCGCAGTGACAACAGCGCCCGTCAGGCGAGGAAGGTTTGCGCCAGGGAATAGACCAGCGAGGAGATGGCCACCAGACCGATAACAGTCACAAATACGTTGGAGATCTTGCCCGAGTACTGACGCATGGCTGGCACGCGGCGGATGGCATACATCGGCATCAGGAACAGGATGGCCGCGATCACAGGGCCGCCCATGGTTTCGATCATCCCCAGGATGCTCGGGTTAAGGGTCGCCACCGCCCAGCACACGATCAGCATGAACGCTGCGGTCATGCGGTCCAGGGTTTTGGCCGCGGGACGCTTGCCGGTTTTCAGCACCAGGCCTTTCAAGCCTTCACTGGCACCGATGTAGTGCCCGAGGAACGACTTGGCAATGGCCACAAACGCAATCAACGGCGCAGCGAACGCAATGGTCGGGTTGCTGAAGTGATTGGCCAGGTACGACAGGATCGACAGGTTTTGCGCCTTGGCTTCGGCCAGTTGCGCCGGGGACAGGGTCAGCACGCAACTAAAGACAAAGAACAGCACCATGACCACCATCAGCAGGTGCGCACGGGACAGAATCTGCGAGCTGCGCGCATCGGCGTTGTCGCCGTAGCGGCGCTTCTGGTCGACCGCAAACGCCGAGATGATCGGTGAATGGTTAAACGAAAACACCATCACCGGAATCGCCAGCCACAGCGTGTGCAGGAACGCCGAAGGCTGCGGCACAGTGCTCGCCGTGGCGAGAATGCCTCCGTTCCAGTGCGGGATCAGGAACACCGCCAAAAACAGCAGCGCCACGATGAAGGGATAGACCATCATGCTCATGGCCTTGACGATCACTTGCTCGCCGCAACGGACCACTACCAGCAGCCCGAGGATCAGCACCAGCGACAGAATCGCCCGTGGAGGCGGCGTGATAGACAGTTGATTGAGCATGAAACTGCCGACCGTGTTGGTCAGCGCCACGCTGTAGATGAGCAAAATGGGGAAGATGGCCAGAAAGTACAGCAGCGTAATCACTGCACCGGCCTTGAGACCGAAATGTTCCTCGACCACGTCAGTGATGTCAGAACCTTCGTGCCCGGAGAGGACGAAGCGGGTCAAGCCCCGGTGGGCGTAAAAGGTCATCGGGAATGCCAGCAACGCCAGAATCAACAACGGCCAGAAACCGCCCAGCCCGGCGTTGATCGGTAAAAACAGTGTTCCTGCGCCAATCGCTGTGCCGAACAGGCCCAGCATCCAGGTGGTGTCTTGGCGGTTCCAGCGAGTGAGCGTCGCGGGTGTCTCGTCGAAACGTACGTCGACGCTATTAGCCTGGTCATTCATCCGGTCGAATCTCCGCTAGCCGGTCGTTACCACGCGGCCGGGGCGGACAAAACACACCTTACAGACAACGCCCCAGCCATAAGAAGGGCGCGATTGTCCGGGATTAGACATAAGAAGCAAAGGTTTAGCTGAGCAAAGGTAAAAAACATTTGCTATGCCAACGCACTGTCCAGACACCTGTTGATACACTCTGGCGACCCAACATACGCCCATAAGGTGTGTCCACCATGACTGTCTCGCACCGCTGCACAGCACTGCTCGGACTCTTCTGCGCCCTCGCCCTGCCCATGGCCCTGGCCGATGCAACGCTCATCACCTGGCCCGCCGGCTGGGAGATTCAAGACGTGCCGCCTGCCCCGGACGACAACGGCCAGCGCCAGCGCGCCGTGAAAAACGACGCCAACGGCGACCCGCTGATGGTGATGGAACTGACCCAGACCACATTGGCGCCCGAGCATCAGGTCAATATGGAGGCCGTTCTGCTGCAAATGCGCAAAACCTTGCAGCAAAATTTCGCCAAGGGCGGCTATCAAAGCGCTTGCAACAAGATCCACCCCAGCACGCTGGGGGGCCTGAACGCGCTCGAAACCACCTGCAAAATCACCCAGAACGGCAACCATGTCATCACCCAAACCCTGGTGGCCGCTACCCGGGAAGCGCACGCCTACGCGCTGTCTTACGCAGGGCCCGCCGAGGGCTATAAAGCCACCGAGCCAGAAGTGCGGGGGATTCGCGGCAGCTTGCGTTTCACTCAATAAACGCCCCACTGCACCTTGAATCCTTGGCAACCCTCCCCAACCTGACAAAACTGTCATCCAGCCATCAGTTGACTGACAGCAGGTGCCGGTCAGGCTGACATTTTCTCAAGGTTGCATGTGCGCCTTAATAAGCGAAGAGGACCCCAATGAAAACCCCACTGCGCGTTGCCGCACTCTCGGCCCTGTTACTGAGCGGCATGGCCCACGCCGCCGACCCTTTGACCATTGACGTTCACCGCGATGCCAATTGCGGCTGCTGCAAAACCTGGATTTCTCATTTGCAAGAACACGGGTTCAAGGTCAATGACCATGTCGAAGCAGACATGAGCAGCGTCAAGCAGCGCCTCGGCGTTCAGCCCCGCCTGGCTTCCTGCCACACCGGCGTGATTGATGGAAAATTCGTGGAAGGCCATGTGCCCGCAGACCAAGTGATTGCACTGACCAAACGCGACGATCTCAAAGGCATTGCCGTCCCGGGCATGCCCATAGGCTCTCCCGGTATGGAAATGGGCGATCGCAAAGACGCGTATCAGGTGATCGGCGTGAACCATCAAGGCCAGGATGTGATCGTGGCCGATTACCCGGCCAACTGACCTTCCTCACGCTAACCCGCTCCTGCCCGGGCATCTGAACCCGGCGGAGGGGTTAGCGCACCGGCTTAAACCGTCTGGTTATGAGCAATACCCAATCGTTCTAACCCGCGCTTGGCGTCGACCGACGATCCTTGATAGAACGGCATCTATCGACAGTCGATAGGCGCATGGCTGTTACACGCTGCATGCATCGGCAGCGATCAGCCGCCATCGACCGGCATATACACGCTTAAACACCCCTTGAATGTCCGTTGGCCTGCACCTGCTTGCCTGAGGATTAGCGCTCGCCCTGTGCCCCAATAGTCGCGAGCCCGATTTTTGAGAGAAGTTTCGCCCGCTGCATGAGGCAGTCATCCGCCCTATTTTCAGCTTCTCTCCTACACTCTGAGGTCGGTAATCCGTACAGGAGTGTCGCTTTTAAAAAAAACGAACCTTCTGCGATACCGCTGGGTCAGCTTAAAAGTAGGGTCGTTGATTTCTGGATCATTCCTTGCAACGCCCTCCTCACCCTTTGCGCATTAACCCGCGATCAACAAAGCAGTGTTGTGCCTGCCCACAGGACGTGAGTAAGAGCCCGACCATGGGTCGGGCAGATCAATAAATACAACGGGAGAACACCATGATCAGTGCTGCTGCGACAAACCCACAGAATTGCCTGAATACGCTGGTCAATGAGGTCATAACCGGTGCTGGCCGGACACCGGCTGGCAATCTAGCAGTACCGATCGCACAAGCGCTCCCGAGTAATCCGAACAAAAAGAAAGTCTTGTTTGTGACCTCCGAGCTGGCCGACTTGGTCAAGACTGGAGGTCTGGGCGATGTTTCAGCGGCGCTCCCCCGCGCCATGCGCCACCTGCACGATGTACGGGTGTTGATTCCGGGCTACCCACAGGTGATGAACAGTGACAACCCGATCCACGTGATTGGCGAGCTGGGCGGCCATGCAGCCTTACCGCCCTGCAAGATCGGGCGCATGGACCTCAAGGACGGGCTGGTGATTTACGTCCTGATCTGCCCCGAACTCTATGAGCGCGAAGGCACCCCGTACGGCGCAAACAATGGCCGTGACTGGCCGGACAATCACATCCGATTCGCGCGCCTGGGACTGGCCGCTGCCGACATCGCTGCCAACCTGGCGCAGATCCACTGGCAACCCGACCTGGTGCATGCCCACGACTGGCCCGCCGGTCTGGCCCCGGCGTACATGCATTGGCGCGGCCAGCGTACCCCGACGCTGTTCACCATTCACAACCTCGCCTATCAGGGCGTGGTCAGCCTCGCTTGCTGCCCGGAACTGGGCATCCCGTCCCACGCCTTGCAACAGGAAGGCATGGAGTTCTATGGCAAGTTGTCGTTTCTCAAGGCCGGGATGGCCTATGCAAGCCACATCACCACGGTCAGCGCCACCTACGCCCAGGAAATCACCACCCCGGCCTTTGGCTGCGGGCTGGATGGCTTTCTGGACAGCAAAACCCAGCAAGGCCTGCTCAGCGGCATTCCCAATGGCATTGATGAAAGCTGGGAGTCGTCGACCGACCCGCACCTGGTGGCGCCTTTCGCCATTGGCGAATGGCAAGGCAAAGCGACCAACGCCGATCACGTGCGCACACTCTTCGGCCTGAACCCTTCCAAAGGCCCTTTATTTGCCGTGGTCTCGCGACTGGTGTACCAAAAAGGCCTGGACCTCACCGAAGGCGTGGCGGCCTACATCGTGGCCAACGGTGGGCAAATCGCAATCATTGGCCGTGGCGAACCCGAAGAAGAGCAAGCCATGCGTGATCTGGCCCTGCGCTTCCCCGGCCAGATCGGCGTGCGCATCGGTTTCAATGAAACCGATGCGCGGCGCATGTTTGCCGGCAGTGACTTCCTGCTGATGCCTTCGCGCTACGAACCCTGCGGCCTGAGCCAAATGTATGCACAACGCTATGGCTCCTTGCCCGTGGCACGCAACACCGGCGGGTTGGCCGACACCATTGAAGATGGCATCACCGGCTTTCTGTTCAACGAATCCACTGTGCACAGCTACGAGCAGGCATTGAGCCGCGCGTTCAAAGTGTTCGCCTTCCCCGATCTGCTCAACGCCATGCGCTGCCGCGCCATGTCAGCGCCTTTCAACTGGTGCCAGGCCGTGGAACCCTATGCCCATCTTTATGAACAACTGGTGGTGAAATCCCTGAACAGAGCCGGCAGACCCTGAACCGAGGCTTGTACCGATGCCCTTAAAAACCGTGGAACACGGCTCCCATGGTGCTCAGCGACTGGACGCGCACCACACGCGCTTCACCCTGTGGGCGCCCGATGCTTTTTACGTCAGCCTGGAGCTGCGCGACGGACGCTCTTTGCCATTGATTCCTCAGGCCGATGGTTGGTTCGCGCTGGAGGTTGCGTGCCCGGCTGGCACCCGTTACCGCTTCAACATAGATGGTGATATTGAGGTCCCCGACCCGGCCTCACGCGCCCAGGACGGCGGTTTGACGGGCTGGAGCGTGGTGGTCGATCCGCAGGCCTATCACTGGCGCCACCCTCACTGGAAAGGACGCCCATGGCAGGAAGCCGTCATCTACGAGCTGCATGTCGGCGCCTTGGGCGGTTATGCCCACGTCGCCCGGCAACTGCCGCGACTGGCTGAAATGGGAATTACCGCCATTGAGTTAATGCCGCTCGCGCAATGCCAGGGCGAACGCAATTGGGGGTATGACGGCGCGCTGCTGTATGCGCCGCACGACACCTATGGCTCGCCGCAGGCGCTCAAGCAGCTAATTGACGAGGCACATGGCTTGGGGTTGATGGTGATTCTGGACGTGGTCTACAACCACTTCGGCCCTGAAGGCAATTTCCTGTCGCACTATGCCAGCTCTTTTTTTCGCAAGGACAGCCACACCCCGTGGGGCGCCAGCATTGACTATGAGCGCCCGGCCGTGCGCGAGTTCTTTATCGACAATGCGTTGATGTGGCTGCTCGAATACCGCGTTGATGGCTTGCGTCTGGATGCCGTACACGCCATTGGCGACCCGGACTTTCTGCATGAACTCGCGTATCAGGTGCGGCGCCACACAGCCCCCGATCGCCATGTATGGCTGACCCTTGAGAACGAATTCAACCAGGCCAGCCTGCTGGAAAAATCCTTTGACGCGCAGTGGAATGATGATGCCCATAACGCCTTGCACGTATTGTTGACTGGCGAAACCGACGCGTATTACGCCGAATTCGCTGACAACCCGACGCACAAGCTGGCGCGCTGCCTGAGTGAGGGTTTTGCGTTTCAGGGCGAGGCCAATCGCCATGGCGCGGCGCGGGGCGAACCCAGCGCACATCTGCCGCCCAGCGCCTTTGTGCTGTTCCTGCAAAACCACGATCAGATCGGTAACCGTGCACACGGCGAACGCTTGCACCATTTATGTGCACCGCAAGCCCTGCGGGCCGCCACCGTTTTGCTGCTCTTGTCGCCGATGATCCCCTTGTTGTTCATGGGGGATGAAAGTGCCGCGCCCGAGCCGTTTCTGTTTTTCACCGATTACCGCGGCGAATTGGCCGATGCCGTGCGTGAAGGCAGGCGCAAGGAATTTGCCGAATTCAGCACCTTCAACGCGCAAGACGCGGACTCGCTGATTGCCGACCCAAATGACCCCGAG
Source organism: Pseudomonas sp. WS 5071 (assembly GCF_012985765.1). Lineage (NCBI taxonomy): Bacteria > Pseudomonadati > Pseudomonadota > Gammaproteobacteria > Pseudomonadales > Pseudomonadaceae > Pseudomonas > Pseudomonas sp. WS 5071. The sequence goes on from NZ_JAAQWY010000014.1 coordinate 84,877, forward strand.
ACCTTTGCCCGCTCGCGCCCGGACTTGCGTGTGCCCGAACATGGCCCGCGCCGCGAGATGCTCACGCTGTACCAACACCTGCTCGCGGTGCGTCGCCAACAGATCATTGCGCGCCTGGAAGGTTCCCAGGCGTTGGGCTGCAAAGTGCTGGCCGACGGCGCCTTCACCGCCAGCTGGCGGCTGGGCGATGCCAGTGTCCTGCACATCACCCTGAACCTGAGCGGGCAGTACGTGCCCTTCGCGCCAGCCCCTGACCAACCTGTCCTGTTCCAGACCCCACCCGATATGACCCTCGACGTGCAGCAGCATCAGCGGCTGGCGCCTTACAGCGCGCTGGTCAGTCTGGTGCCGCCACCGACCCTTTCGCCCTTGATGGAGAGCGCTTATGAGTGACGCGCAACTGGAAATACTGGCGAGCCGTGCCGGACTGGCCGTGGACTGGGTGGATGCCAACGGCAACCCGCAGCGCGTGTCACCCCACGTGTTACAAGCCGTGCTCGCCGGGTTGGGCTTGCCCGCCGACAGCGACGAGGCCATCGAGACCAGCCTGCTGAACCTGCAACTGGAGCAACAAAACAAACGCCTGCCGCCCCTGCTGACCGCCGACGTGGGCAGAAGCCTGGACCTGACTCGCTATTTCTCCCCCCACAGTCAATGCATGGTTCACCTCGAAACCGGGGGTTCACTGGACATTGAACTGGATGCCGATGCTTACCTGCCCGGCATGATCCCGGTGGGCTATCACCGCGCCCACGTCGGCGAACAGCATTTCACACTGGCGGTCGCGCCTGCACGCTGCTTCAGCATGGCCGATGCGCTGGACAACGACACGCCGCGCACCTGGGGCTTAAGCGCGCAGCTGTACAGCCTGTTCCGCCCGGGCGACGGCGGGCTGGGAGACACGCAAGCGCTGGAAACTTTCGCCAAGGCCGCCGGGGAACGCGGGGCCGACGCTCTGGCCATCAGCCCGATGCACGCCATGTTCAGTTGCGACCCAGACCGCTACAGCCCGTATTCACCCTCCAGCCGTTTGTTCCTCAACTATTTATATGCCGCCCCGGCCAGCGTGCTGGGCGACAGCGTGGTGCAGCAGGCCATTGATGACAGCGGCCTGCGCGAGGAATGGCAGCGTCTGGAACAGTTGCCCCTGATCGACTGGCCCGCTGCCACCCGCGTGCGGCACACCTTGCTGCGCAACCTCTACGAAGATTTCGTGGTCGGCGAACAGCCGTTGCGAGAGGATTTCAACGAATTTTGCGACAACGGCGGCGAATCGCTGGAAAACCATTGCCGGTTTGAAGCCTTGCAGGTTCAACGCCGCACCGAGCACTTAAGCCAGGACTGGCGTGACTGGCCTGAGCAGTGGCGTGACCCCAACAGTCCGGCACTGCTGCTGTTTGCTGAAGAACACCGCCACGACATCGGCTTTTACGCATTTTGCCAATGGTTGATCGCCCGCTGCCTGGCCAAGGCCCAAAAAGCTGCACGGGATGCAGGCATGGCCATTGGCCTGATCGCGGACCTGGCAGTCGGTGCCGACGGCGCGGGGAGCCAGGCCTGGTGCCGACAGGATGAGTTGCTGTCGCAGCTTACCGTCGGCGCGCCGCCCGACCTGCTCAACCGCAAAGGTCAAGGTTGGGGCATTTCGGCATTTTCACCGGATGGCCTTAAGCGCAATGGCTTTCGCGCATTCATTGAAATGCTACGCGCCAACTTTGCCCATGCGGGTGGCCTGCGCATCGACCACGTGATGGGCCTGCAACGGCTGTGGGTGATTCCGCGGGGTGCGTCACCCAGCGAAGGCGCCTATTTGTATTACCCGGTCGATGATCTGCTGCGCTTGCTGGCGCTCGAATCCCTGCGCCATCGCGCCATCGTCTTGGGTGAGGACTTGGGCACAGTGCCTGACGGGCTGCGCGACAAACTCAGCGAACGCGCCATCCTCGGTATGCGCATTCTGTTGTTCGAACAAGATTATGGCGCCCGCTTCAGGCCGGTGCTGGAGTGGCCCGACACGGCGCTGGCCACCACCAGTACCCACGACCTGCCCACCCTCAATGGCTGGTGGCAGGAACGCGATATCGACTGGAATGCACAGCTGGGGCTGGTGGACGCCGAAACCGAAGACCATTGGCGGGATAACCGCGCCCACGAGCGCAACGGCCTGCACCAGGCGCTGAGCCTGGATCCGCAAAATTTTCAGGAGGAAGCCACGGGCGCCGATCAAGTGCTCAACGCCAGTGCGCGCTTCCTCGGCCATACCCGCTCGCCCTTGGTGTTGCTGCCCGTGGAAGATGCGCTGGGGGTGGTCGAGCAGGCCAATCTGCCGGGCACCGTGAGCACCCACCCCAACTGGCGGCGACGTTTGCACATACCCTGCTCGACCCTGCTCGACCGTCCTGAAGTTGCCCGCCGCCTTGAGCTGCTGGCCTGTGCGCGCCTGCAAGCGCAGGAGCGTGATGAATGCAGACGTTGAGTTCCCCGGTTTTGCGCGCCACTCAGCGCCTGCAATTTCATGCGGGCTTCACCCTGGACGATGCGCGCGCGCAAGTACCTTACTTTGCCCGGATGGGCATCAGCCACCTGTACGCGTCGCCGCTGCTCACGGCCCGCGAAGGTTCGATGCACGGCTATGATGTGGTGGACCCCACACAAGTCAGCCCGGCGCTCGGCGGCGAGGCGGCCTTGCGGCGTCTGGTGGCCGACTTGCGCACCCATGGCATGGGCCTGATTCTGGATGTGGTGTCCAATCACATGGCCGTGGGCGGCGCTGATAACCCGTGGTGGCTCGACCTGCTGGCCTGGGGCCGCGCCAGCCCGTATGCCGAGTTTTTCGACATCCAGTGGCACTCGCCCGACCCGTTGCTCGAAGGGCAATTGCTGCTGCCCTTTTTAGGTAACGACTACGGCGCCACGTTAAAAGCCGGCGAGCTGCCCCTGCGCTTCGACGCGCAACAGGGTCGCTTCTACGCCGAGCACGGCCATCACCACTTCCCGATTTGCCCGCTGGATTACGGCTTTTTGTTGCAGATCAGCGGCCAGCCCGACCTGCAGTTTCTCGGTGAACGGTTCACAGCGCTGCAACCCTTGGCCAACCCCCGGGAGCGGGCGGCGCCGCTGCATGCCGAGCTGGCCGTGCTCAGTGCCCAACCTGAAGTGCGGGCCGCCATCGAGCAGCAACTGGCGTGTTTCGACGCCCGCCAATCCAGCGGCCTGGAACGCCTGCATGCGCTGCTCGAACGTCAGTCCTATCGACTGGCCAGTTGGCGCACGGCAGCCGACGACATCAACTGGCGGCGGTTTTTCGATGTCAACGAATTGGCCGGGCTGCGTGTCGAGCGGGCCACCGTTTTTGAAGCCACCCATGAAAAAATCTTCGCGCTGATCCGCGACGGGCTGGTGGACGGGCTGCGCATCGACCACGTAGACGGTCTGGCCGATCCCAGGGGCTATTGCCGCAAGTTAAGACGCCGCGTGGACGCGCTCTCACCGGATCGCCACCTGCCGATTTATGTCGAAAAAATCCTTGGCCCGCACGAATCCCTGCCAGATGACTGGCGCGTAGACGGCACCACCGGCTACGAGTTCATGGATCAGGTGTCGCTGTTGCAACACGACCCCGCTGGCGCCGTGCCGCTGGCCAGCCTTTGGGCCGAGCACAGCGAACGGCCCGGTGACTTCCGCGAGCAAGCGCTGCTGGCCCGGCAACAAATTCTCAAGGGTTCGCTGGCGGGCGATTGCGACCGCGTCGCCCTGGCCCTGCGTGACGTGGCCCGTGATGACCTGATGACCCGCGACCTGACGCTGGGTGCCATTACCCGAGCGTTGCACGCGCTGGTGGTGCATTTCAGTGTGTACCGCACCTACATCAACGCCGCCGGGCGCAGTGCCGCAGATGACGAGGTGTTTCGCCGCGCCATGGAGGGCGCACGCAATGACCTGAGCGAAGCCGACTGGCCGGTGCTCGACTCCCTGCAACGCTGGTTGGGTGGCGATAACTGGCGCACCCGGCCCTACGGTCGCTCGCGCAAATTACTCAAGCGCGCCTGCATACGGTTTCAACAGCTCACCTCGCCTACGGCTGCCAAGGCGGTGGAAGACACAGCCTTCTACCGCTACGGGGCCCTGCTGTCGCGTAATGATGTGGGTTTCCACGCCGAACGCTTCAGCGCCCCACCGCAGGTTTTTCATCAAGCCTGCGCAGATCGCTTGCAGCATTTCCCGGACAATCTGCTGGCCACGGCGACCCACGACCATAAGCGCGGCGAAGACTGCCGCGCACGATTGGCCGTCCTCAGCGAGCGCAGCGACGACTACGCGCAGTGCATTGCCCGCTGGCGCCCGCTGGCCCGTCAACTGCGCGGCCAACGCGAAGGGCCTTCAGCGGGCGATGAGCTGCTGCTGTATCAGATTGTGCTCTCCACCTGGCCGTTGGCGCTCACGCTCGATGATCAACCCGGGTTGGCGCGTTACAACGAACGCCTGTGGCAATGGCAGCTCAAGGCCCTGCGTGAGGCCAAACTCGACAGCCAGTGGGCCGCACCCAATGAAGCATACGAGCACGCAGTGCAGCATTTTATTGAGCAACTGCTGTTAGACCCCGCCGGTGCTGACCTGCGGGCCGACATTCATGCAGCCAGTGAACGTCTGGCCCCGGCGGGCGCGTTGAACAGCCTGGCGCAATGCCTGCTCAAGCTCACCACACCGGGAGTGCCGGACATCTACCAGGGCACCGAGTTCTGGGACTTCAGCCTGGTGGACCCGGATAACCGACGCGCCGTGGACTTCGCCCTGCGTCAGCAATGCCTGGACGTCAACGCACAGGCACCTGCCCTGCTCAACGACTGGCGCAGCGGCTCGATCAAGCAGGCCCTAGTCGCCAAAGCCCTGGCCCGGCGTGCCGAGCATCCCCTGCTGTTTGCACGCGGCAGCTATGAGCCGTTGAACGTGACGGGCGAGCTTGCCGGTCACGTGCTGGCCTTCGTACGCCGTTGGCAAGACCAATGGGCCGTGGTGGTGGTGCCCCGCCTAAGCGCAAAACTCACTCAAAAAAGTTGGCAGCCATTTATAGATCCACTCATATGGGCAGATACCCGCATCGAATTACCGTTCGACGGAACTCAGCGCAAATTAAATGGATTTTTTGCGCAGCCCGTAGTCATTACCAATAAGACGATAAGGGTCAGCGACGCTCTCGGTTCCTTCCCCGTCAACCTCATGATCACCACTTGATTCCAGGAGCTTTGCGATGAATAACGACGACAAACGCATTCGTGAATTTGCCTACCAGATCTGGGAATCCGAAGGCAAACCTGATGGCCAGGATGCCCGGCACTGGGAAATGGCCCACAAGCTGGCCCAGGCCGAAGCACTGGCGCCCCAAAAAGCCGCCGCGAGTAAAGCCAAACCCAAGGCAGCCGCAGCTGCAAGCGGTAAACCGGCTAGCAAAGAGCCCGCGGCGAAAAAACCCCGGGCACCCCGCAAACCCGCTTCTTGACACCCGTGTGCGTCACGCCCTGACGCACCGCACCGTAAACCGTTTTTAACAGGACAGTAATGCCTGACGGCCGCGCTTTGCCTGCCGTTTGTGAAGGCCTTCGATACAGCCAGGAGTCACCATGACCAAGCGCAAGTCAGCCCCACCCGTTACACCGGACGTTGAACCCTCGCGCCTGAGGGAGGGCCTGCCCTTCCCGCTCGGCGCCACTTGGGACGGGCTAGGTGTTAACTTCGCGATTTTTTCGGCCAACGCCACCAAAGTTGAGCTGTGCCTGTTTGATGAAACAGGTGACGTGGAGCTCGAACGCATCGAATTGCCCGAGTACACCGACGAGACGTACCACGGCTATTTGCCCGACGCGCACCCGGGGCAGATTTATGGCTATCGGGTGTACGGCCCGTATGACCCGCAAAACGGCCACCGTTTTAACCACAACAAATTGCTCATCGACCCGTACGCCAAACAATTGGTCGGTGAACTGAAGTGGTCCGAAGCCCTGTTCGGTTACACCATCGGCCACCCGGACGGCGATTTGAGCTTCGATGAACGCGACAGCGCCCCGTTCGTGCCCAAATGCAAGGTCATCGACCCTGCCCATACGTGGGGCCACGATCACCGCCTGATCGTGCCGTGGGACAAAACCATCTTTTATGAAACCCACGTACGCGGCATCAGCATGCGCCACCCCGACGTGCCGGAGGCCGTGCGCGGCACGTTTGCCGGGCTGATGGTGGACGAGGTCATCGAGCACATTCGCAAACTCGGGGTGACCAGTGTCGAGCTGCTGCCGGTGCATGCGTTCGTCAACGACCAGCACCTGCTGCAAAAAGGCATGACCAACTACTGGGGCTACAACAGCATTGCGTTCTTCGCCCCGGACCCGCGCTACCTGGCCAGCGGCAAGATCGCGGAGTTCAAGGAAATGGTCGCCCACCTGCACGAAGCCGGGCTGGAAGTGATTCTGGACGTGGTCTACAACCACACCGCCGAAGGCAATGAGCAAGGCCCGACGCTGTCCATGCGTGGCATCGACAACGCCTCCTACTACCGCCTGATGCCTGACGACAAGCGCTACTACATCAACGATTCAGGCACCGGCAACACGCTGGACCTGAGCCACCCCTGCGTGCTGCAAATGGTCACCGACTCGCTGCGCTATTGGGCCCACGAGATGCATGTCGACGGCTTCCGTTTCGACTTGGCCACCATTCTGGGCCGTTACCACGAAGGGTTTAACGAGCGCCACAGCTTCCTCGTGGCCTGCCGTCAGGACCCTCTGCTGCGCCAAGTGAAAATGATTGCCGAACCCTGGGACTGCGGCCCCGGCGGCTATCAGGTGGGGGGCTTCCCGCCGGGCTGGGCCGAGTGGAACGACCGGTTTCGCGACACCGTACGCGCTTTCTGGAAAGGCGATGACGGGCAACTGGCCGACTTTGCGGCGCGCATGACCGGCTCGGGCGAGCTGTACAACCAGCGCGGGCGGCGGCCTTATTCCTCAGTCAATTTCATTACCGCCCACGATGGCTTCACGTTGCACGACCTGGTGTCCTACAACGACAAGCACAATGAAGCCAACGACGAGAACAATCAGGACGGCAGCAACAACAACCTGTCGTGGAACCACGGCGTCGAAGGCCCGACCGACGACCCTCAAATCAATGCCCTGCGCTTGCGCCAGATGCGCAACTTCTTTGCCACCCTGCTGCTGGCTCAAGGCACGCCGATGATCGTCGCCGGGGATGAATTCGCCCGCACCCAGCACGGCAATAACAACGCCTACTGCCAGGACAGCGAAATCGGCTGGATCAACTGGGACCTGGACGAGGATGGCAAATCGCTGCTCAAGTTCGTCAAGCGCCTGATCAAACTGCGCAACAACTACCCGATCCTTCGGCGCGGGCGCTTCCTGGTGGGGCATTACAACGAGGAGCTGGGGGTCAAGGACGTGACCTGGCTGGCGCCTGATGGCAGCGAAATGTCCATCGAACAGTGGGAAGACCCGCAAAGCCGCAGTTTCGGCATGCTGCTTGACGGCCGGGCGCAGGTCTCCGGCGTGCAGCGTTCGGGCGCCGATGCCACCTTGCTGATTGCCTTCAACGCGCAGCATGACGGTGTGGACTTCATCCTGCCGCAAGTGCCCGAAGGCACTGGCTGGATCTGCAAGTTCGACACCTTCGATCCGGACTTCAAAAGCCCGCACACCTTGGCGTTTGGCAGCACCTACGGGGTGAATGGCCGCTCGGTGGCGCTGTTCGAACTGGAGCATCACAAGGACGCGGGCTAACCATGACTCTGCATGATTTTCTTGAAGACTGCGCATCGCCGGTGAACACGCCGCAGGCGCTGGGCCAGTGCTTGCAGCGCATGGTCGAAGCCGGGCTGGATCAATTGCCGTTGCCCGGCAGCGGGATGACCCTGCAACGCTGGCAACAATTGGCACTGGTGGCCGGGCATGACTTGGGGCTGTGCAAGGTGTACGAAGGCCACACCGATGCGCTGGCCACGATGCGCGAGCTGGGCGCCAAACCGGTCCCGCCGGGCAGTACTTGGGGCCTGTGGGCCGCCGAGCCGCCCAACGCCCGGGTTCTCCTGCGCGTTGTTGACGGCCGCTCGCTCATTAGCGGGCGCAAAGCCTGGTGTTCGGGTGCGGGCGTGGTCAGCCACGGGTTGCTCACGGCTTGGGATGAACAAGGCGGCCAGCAACTGGTGGCGGTCGACATGCAGCAGCCAGGGGTCAGCGTATCCCGTGAAGGCTGGGAAGCGGTGGGCATGGCCGCAACGGCCAGCGTCGACATTCTGTTTGAGCACGTACCGTGCACCCGCGTGGGCCAACCCGGCGACTATTTGCGTCGCCCCGGTTTTTGGCAAGGCGCGATTGGCATTGCCGCGTGCTGGTATGGCGCTGCGTACCGGCTGGCCGAGTTCCTGCGACAGCAATGCGCAAAGCGCGCCGAACCCCATGCACTGGCGCATTTGGGGGCGGCGCAGGCTGCGCTGTTCGGGGCCCGCAATACCCTGATCGTCTGCGCAGGGCTGCTGGATGAAGCGCCCACTGCCGACCGTCAGGCACTGGCCCGACAAACCCGGGCCCAGATCGAAGAGTGCGCCGAACAGGTGCTTCGCCACGTAGGCCGCGCACTGGGCGCTGGGCCTTTTTGCAAAGACCCGCACTTTGCCCGCCTGAGCGCCGACCTGCCGGTTTATTTGCGCCAAAGTCATGCTGAGCGCGACCTCGAAGCCTTGGGCGAATGGGCCGCGCAAACACCCGGGAGGCACTGGCCCCTATGAAAGAAAACCTGATTGTGGGCAGCGGCACCCCGCTGCAACACTGGCGCGACTCTCAACGGCTGGCAAACTTGCCGGCCGTGGACGTCACTGAGCTGCTGCCAGAAGGCTCACGTGCGGTCATCGTCGCCCCCCATCCGGACGACGAAGTCCTGGGTACCGGCGGCTTGCTGCAACTGATCAATACCCTTAATCGCCCGCTGTTGTTGATCTCTGTCACTGACGGCACCGCCAGCCACCCCGGCTCCAGCTTATGGCCAGCGTGCGATTTGGCGTATCAACGCGCCCTCGAATCTGAAGAGGCCCTGAGCCGACTCGGCCTGCCGGTGCCTGAGTTGCACTGGGTCAGGGGCGGTTTCCTCGACAGCCAGGTGGCTGCCGATGAAGCGCTACTCACGGCCTTCATCGAACAGCACCTCAAGCCCGGCGACGTGGTGTTCAGTACTTGGTGCCGCGATGGTCACTGCGATCACGACGCCGTCGGCCGCGCCAGCGTCAAGGCGGCTGCGAACGTGGGCGCCCGCGTGCACGAACTGCCGATCTGGACGTGGCACTGGGCCCACGATGACGACCCGCGCGTGCCGTGGGCGCGCGCCCGGCGCATCGACCTCAGCGCCCAGGCGGTGGCACGCAAACGCTATGCAGCCAAGGCCTTCACCAGCCAGATCCATAACGACCCAAGCACGGGTGCCGAACCGGTGCTCAGCGAACACGCGCTGGAACGGTTGCTACAACCCTATGAAGTTGTTTTTGTACAGGGATGAATCATGAGTGTCTCGACTGCTTTTTTTGATCAGCTCTACGCCCACAACAACGATCCGTGGGCCTTTCGCGAACGCTGGTACGAACAGCGCAAACGGGCCATTACCCTGGCCAGCCTGCCGCGCCAGCATTACCCGGCGATTTTTGAAGTGGGCTGCGCCAATGGCGAATTAAGCGCCGGGCTCGCCCAGCGAACCGATTGGCTACTGGCCTGTGACACCTCAGCCAAGGCCGTGCAACTGGCACGCCAGCGGCTGAGCGACTGCACCAACGTGGAGGTGCGGCAAAACCGCGTGCCGGAACAATGGCCCGAGCGTAGCTTCGACCTGATTGTCATCAGCGAGGTGGCTTATTACCTGGACCCCAAAGCGCTGGAAGAAATGCTCGAACTGGCGCTGCTTAGCCTGGCCCCTGATGGCCAGTTGCTCGCGTGCCACTGGCGACCGGCTATCGAAGGCTGTGCCCTGACCGGCGACGAGGTGCACGCGCGGGTGCACGACACCTTGGGCTGGCCGCGTCTGGTACGGCACCTGGAAGACGATTTCATCCTTGAAGTGTGGGGCCGCGACCCTATTTCTGTAGCCAGCCTGGAGGGATTGCGATGATCGGCGTGCTGATTCCCGCACATAACGAAGAGGCGCTGATTGCCCACTGCCTGCATGCCGTGCTCAGCGCCAGCCGTCATCCGCAGCTTAAGGCAGAGCCGGTGCGCGTGCTGGTGGTGCTCGACAGTTGCGACGACCTGTCAGCCGACATTGCTGCGCAATACGACGTCGACGTGCTGGCGATCAATGCCCGCAACGTGGGCGCTGCCCGTGGCGCCGGGGCGCAATGGTTGCTGGAACGCGGGGCGCGCTGGATCTCGTGCACCGATGCCGACAGCCGCGTGGCCGAGGATTGGCTGGTGGCGCAATTGGCGTTGGGCAAAGACGCCGTGTGCGGCACGGTGACCGTCGACGACTGGGGCAACGGCATTGATGAAGCCGCCCGCTCCCGTTACCAGGCGGCCTACGAAGCACGGGACGGCCACCGGCATATCCACGGTGCCAACCTTGGCTTCAGCGCCAAAGCCTACCGCCGTGCCGGGGGCTTTCAGCCGCTGGCTTGCCACGAAGACGTGCACCTGGTGAAGCAACTGGAGGCCTGCGGCGCGTCTATCGCCTGGAGCCACCGCCCACAGGTCATCACCAGCGCCCGGCTCGACTGCCGCGCCTCTGGTGGCTTTGGTGATTACTTAAGGTCACTGCTTAGCGTGGCCGAACATGACCAACATCAAGGGGGATCACGCCCCGACGCGCTATAAAAAAGGCAGTGCCGATACTGAACGCGCTGTCTCGGCATGCGTCGAACCCACGTGACCCCACGCACAGGAGAGACCATGAGCCTCGATATAGCCGGTAACAACCTTGAGCCCCCTGCCCCGGTCGCCGCGCCCGCCGTGCACCGGATGAAGGTGCTGACTGTCAACACGCACAAGGGGTTCACCGCCTTCAATCGACGTTTCATTCTGCCGGAACTGCGCGAAGCGGTGCGCAGCACCGGGGCCGATCTGGTGTTTTTGCAGGAAGTGCTCGGTGAGCATGAAAAACACGCTTCGCGCTACGACAAGTGGCCGGCCATGTCGCAGTACGAGTTTTTGGCCGACAGCATGTGGAATGATTTTGCCTACGGCCGTAATGCGGTCTACCCGGACGGCCACCACGGCAATGCCGTGTTGTCCAAATACCCGATCAAATCGTGGCGCAACCTCGACGTTTCCATCACCGGCCCCGAGCGGCGCGGGCTGCTGCATTGTGTGCTGGACGTACCCGGTCATGAACAGGTGCATGCGATCTGCGTGCATTTGAGCCTGCTGGAAAGTCATCGCCAGCTACAGATCGTGTTGCTCAACCAATTGCTCAAATCCTTGCCGCCACAAGACCCGGTGATCATCGCCGGGGACTTCAACGACTGGAAACTGCAAGGCAACGCCGCCCTCAGGCAGCGCGATGACCTGCATGAGGCCTTCGAGCGCCATCACGGCAAGCTGGCGAAAACCTACCCGGCGCGCTGGCCATTGCTGAGGCTGGACCGGATCTATTTGCGCAATGCCGGCAGTCGCAACCCGAAAATCCTCGACGGCAAGCCCTGGACCCACCTCTCGGACCATTTGCCCTTAGCCGTCGATGTGCATTTGTAGTCACTGCCCAGGCGCACCCCGGCAGTGGCAGGTCAGTTCGGTTTAAGGATCAAAACCCCCAACGGCGGCAGGTTCAGCGCCAGTGAATGGGTTTGCCCGTGGCTGGGCAGCGGGTCGGTGTCCACGCCTCCGCCGTTGCCGTAATTGGAGCCCTCGTAGGTGTCGGCATCGCTGTTGAGCACCTCCTGCCAAGTGCCCGCAGACGGCACGCCAATCCGGTATCCCTCACGCGGGACGGGGGTAAAGTTGGCGACCACCAGCAGCGGTTGGCCGTCCTTGCTCCAGCGCAACCACGCGAACACGCTGTTGGTGGCGTCATCGCCGATCAGCCATTGAAAGCCTTGGGGCACATCATCCTGATCGTGCAAAGCCGGGTAATCGCGGTACAGGCGGTTCAGGTCGCCCACCAGCGTCTGCACGCCCTTGTGTTCCGGGTATTGGAGCAAGTACCAGTCCAACTGCTGATCGTGGTTCCACTCGCGCCATTGGCCAAACTCACAGCCCATGAACAGCAGCTTTTTGCCTGGATGGGTCCACATGAAGCTCAAGTAGGCCCGCAAGTTGGCAAATTTCTGCCAGCGATCGCCGGGCATTTTGTCGATCAGCGAGTGTTTGCCGTGCACCACTTCGTCGTGGGAAATCGGCAGGATGAAGCGCTCGGTCCATGCATAGACCAGCCCGAAACTCAGTTCGTTATGGTGGTGCGCCCGGTACACCGGGTCTTGCTGAATGTAATGCAGCGAATCATGCATCCAGCCCATGTTCCATTTGTAGGCAAAGCCCAACCCGCCTTCATCGGTGCGCTGGCTGACGCCCGGCCAGGCGGTGGACTCTTCGGCAATCATCAGCGCGCCAGGGGCTTGCAGTGCAACCACATCGTTGAGGTGGCGCAAAAAGTCGATGGCTTCGAGGTTCTCCCGCCCGCCATGCCGGTTCGGAATCCACTCACCGGGTTGGCGCGAGTAATCGCGGTACAACATGGACGCCACCGCATCGACCCGCAGCCCGTCGATGTGGAAATCTTTGAGCCAGTGCAAGGCTGACGCCAGCATGAAACCGTGGACTTCTGTGCGGCCCAGGTTGTAGATCAGGGTATTCCAGTCTTTGTGGAAGCCTTCCAGCGGGTTGGCGTATTCATACAGCGCCGTGCCATCAAACTGGGCCAGACCGTGCTCGTCATTGGGGAAATGCGCAGGCACCCAGTCCAGAATGACGCCGATGTGCGCGACGTGACAGGCGTTAACAAACGCGGCGAAATCATCCGGCGAGCCATAGCGCGCACTCGGGGCGAATTGCGACAGCGGCTGATAGCCCCACGACCCCCCGAACGGGTGCTCCATGATCGGCATCAGTTCGATGTGGGTGAAGCCCATTTCTTTTACATAGGGGATGAGCCGTTGCGCCAGTTCCTGCCACGTGTATTGACGGGCCACTTCGCCCACCTCGTCCACTTCGCACTGCCACGACCCCACGTGCAACTCGTAGATCGACAGCGGCGCATCAGGGCGTTGCACGTGGCCGCGTTCCTGCATCCACTGCTGGTCCTGCCAGTCCACCGCCAGCGGCGAGGCCACTTTGGACGCGGTCAGCGGCGGCAGCTGCGTGGCCAGCGCCATGGGGTCGGCCTTAAGCGGCAAAATCCCGTGTTCACCGAGAATCTCGTACTTGTAGGCTTCACCCGCCTGTAGACGCGGAATGAAGATTTCCCACACCCCGCTCGGGTGGCGCAGGCGCATCGGGTGGCGGCGACCGTCCCAGATATTGAAATCGCCGACCACCGACACGCGTCGGGCATTGGGGGCCCACACGGCAAAGCGCACGCCGGGCACGCCGTCCACGCTCATCACCTGTGCGCCCAGGCAATGGCTGAGGTCTCGGTGATTGCCTTCGGCAAACAGGTACAGGTCCATTTCACCCAGTAGCGGACCAAAGCTATAGGGGTCTTCGCTGGTTTGCTCACCCCCGGCCCACTGGATGCGCAGTGCGTAGGCACGCGGCTCGGCAAAATGGCCGACAAACAACCCCGGTACGTCGGGACACGACAACGGCCCCAGCACATCGCCGGTGTCGCGTGCGATTACGCTGACGCTCAACGCCTGTGGCAGAAACGCCCGAATGTATTGCCCGCCCTGGCCGTCCGCATGGGGGCCCAACACCGAAAAGGGATCGCGGTGCTCGGCGTTAATCAACGCTTCAATGTCTTGCCGAGTGGGCAATAAACCACCACGTCCTTCACCCAGATCCTTGCCAGCACTCATTGTTTCTCTCCGTTCAAAGGCTTGGACATGCCCGGCACCTGACTGAGCAAGGCGCTCAGCCCGCGCAGTGGAACCTGTAACCAGGCAGGTCGGTTGGCCGCTTCATAGATCACTTCATAGGCCGCCTTTTCCAGACTGAAGAGGGTCAGTGCAGCCTGCGGGCCACTCTCCACTTCCCAGCCTGAAGCCAGCGTAGCCGTTGCATGGGAATACGCCTGCGTCAAGGCACCGCGGGCTTCCTCTAGGTAACGCTCCACCACACGTTGACGGGCCACATCGGCCTCGGGCGAATGGTCCGTCTGTTGCACCTGCGCCACCGCCATGGCTGCGGCGTAATCAAAGGAACGCAGCAGCCCGCTGAGGTCTTTGTAAGGGCTGTGGCGGCTGCGTCTCTCTTGCAAGGGCCGCGCCGGTTCTCCTTCGAAGTCGATGAAATAGGCATCGCCCTGTACCACCAGCACCTGCCCCAGGTGGAGGTCGCCATGCACGCGGATCCGTGGGCCGCCGAGGGTGCGGTCGGCCAGCGCCTTGATGTAAGCGCTGATGTCACGCCCGTGCTTGAGCCAGTGTTTGACCTGCGCCTGATCGTCAACCGACAACAGCGACAGGTGCCCGTGGAGTTGCTGCAACGCCGCGTTGACCTGCCGACTGATGACCGTCGACCAATGGCGCACGTCTTTCGCGCTGGTGGTCTGCGGGGTGAAATCCGGGTTGTCGGTCTCGCTGGCCAGCACCTGATGCAGCTCACCCAGGCGGCGGCCCAGCACAGCGGCAAAGTCAGCCAGCTCACCCAGTGCGTTGTAGTGCTGATCGTGTTCGGACATGGCATCTGCCAGTTCGTCGCGAATGGCACGTTCCAGGTTGTTTTGGGTCCAGGTCCAGGCATCGCCCTGATTGCTCAGATAGCCTTGGGCAATCATCAGCAGCGTGCTTTCGCCGTCGCTGCCATGACGCTCCACGGCGCCCAGCAAGGGGGAAATATTGGGGTAGCCCGCGGCCGTCAGGTAAGCGCCCATTTCCAGCTCGGGGTGGATGCCGCTGCTGAGCTGACGAATGAGTTTGAGCACCAGGGTGCCGCCGACCACCACCGAACTGTTGGATTGCTCGGCCGACAGGTAACGAATCTCGCTGTTTTCATCCAGCCCCAGTTCGGCCAGTTGCGCGGTCGGGGTGAAACGAATGGGCCCTGCGCTGCTGTCCAGCGCCGTGCCCGCGTGTAAGTGACCCAGCACAGCGCGCACAAAGGGTTCAAGGCTGAAGGCATCCGTGATAAAGCCCACCTGACGCACCCGTCGCGCCCGGCACAGTACCAATTGCTGAGCCAACGCGCTGACGGGCTGGTCTTCACCCACAACCCCGAGCGGCAGTTGGTAGCGGTACTGCTGGCCGCCTGCGGTGACCAGCACCTCCGTCAGCAACATCGGCGTATCGGCGTGCCCCAAGCGTGTGCCATACAGCCACTCCACCTGTTCGATCGGCGCGCCTTTTTGCCCGAACCAGCGCTGCTTGGGCAGCCAGGCCGGCAAGGTCACGCGCTCCAGTGTGGTGCGTGCGGGTTCGTGCAGCACATCTTCGAGGCTTTTTTTGATCACCAGCGTGACCAGCTCGGGCAAGCTTTGTACGGGCTCGGCGTGCCAGCCCGGCATTTGGCTTTCAGGTGCCAGCAGGAACCAGTAGAAGCCATATGGCGCCAGCGTCAGCATGAACGGCAACTGGCCAACCGGCGGGAAGGCATTGCCGCCCAGCATTTCCACAGGCACCCGCCCACCGTACTCGGACAGGTCCAGCTCCACGGCCTGTGCGCTGCGCGACACGTTGGCCACGCAAAGAATGGTTTCGTTCTTACCTTCGCTGTCGGTGTAGTCGCGAATATAGGCCAGCACCCTGCGGTTGCTCGGTGACAGCATTTTCAGGCTACCGCGGCCGAACGCTTGCTGTTGCTTGCGCACGGCCAACAACCGGCGGGTCCAGTTGAGCAACGAATGCGGGTCACCGGACTGGGCCTCCACGTTGACGGACGGGTAGCCGTAGAGCGGGTCCATGATCGGCGGCAGCACCAGGCTGGCCGGGTTGGCACGTGAAAAACCGCCGTTGCGGTCAATCGACCACTGCATGGGGGTGCGCACGCCGTCACGATCGCCCAGGTAGATGTTGTCACCCATGCCGATTTCGTCGCCGTAATACAACGTGGGCGTACCGGGCATCGACAGCAACAAACTGTTGAGCAGTTCAATGCGCCGACGGTCGCGTTCCATCAAGGGCGCCAGACGCCGACGAATGCCCAGGTTGATGCGCGCGCGGCGGTCCGCAGCGTAGTAATTCCACAGGTAATCACGCTCTTTGTCGGTGACCATTTCCAGGGTCAGCTCATCGTGGTTGCGCAAAAAAATCGCCCACTGGCAATTGGCCGGAATTTCTGGGGTCTGGCGAAGAATGTCGGTGATCGGGAAACGATCTTCCTGTGCCAACGCCATGTACATGCGCGGCATCAGGGGGAAATGAAACGCCATATGGCATTCGTCGCCATTGATGCCGTCGCTGTCACCGAAATACTGTTGGGTGTCTTCCGGCCATTGGTTGGCTTCGGCCAGCAGCATGCGGTCCGGGTAATGGGCGTCAATTTCGGCACGAATCTGTTTCAGTATCTGATGGGTTTCGGGCAGGTTTTCGTTGTTGGTGCCGTCGCGTTCGATCAAGTACGGAATGGCATCCAGGCGCAGGCCGTCGATGCCCATGTCCAGCCAGTAGCGCATCACCGACAACACTTCTTTCATCACCTGCGGATTGTCGAAGTTGAGGTCGGGTTGATGGGAATAGAAACGGTGCCAGTAGTACTGACCAGCAACCGGGTCCCACGTCCAGTTGGAGCTTTCGGTGTCGAGAAAGATGATGCGCGTGCCATCGTACTTCTGATCGGTATCAGACCACACGTAATAATCCCGGGCCTTGGAGCCGGCTTTGGCGTGCCGCGCTTTTTGAAACCAGGGGTGTTGGTCGGACGTGTGGTTGATGACCAGCTCGGTGATGACCCGCAGGCCGCGTTTGTGGGCTTCGGCGATGAAGCGCTTCACATCGGCCAGGGTGCCGTAATCCGGGTGTACGCCGCGATAATCAGCGATGTCGTAGCCATCGTCGCGGCGGGGTGACGGGTAGAACGGCAAAAGCCACAGGGTATTGACCCCCAGCTCCGCGATGTAATCGAGCTTGCTGATCAGGCCCGGAAAATCCCCGATACCGTCATTGTTGGAGTCGAAAAACGATTTCACGTGGACCTGATAAATCACCGCGTCTTTGTACCAGAGCGGGTCGTTGATAAAACTTGCGGTTGCGGCGTTCTTTGCCATGGGTAATACCTGCTGATTCGCACGCGCGAGGCCGCCTGAGCAGCGGCTCAAGGCTCGGTTAAAGAGGTTTGATGCGCCAGATGCCGAAGGGCTGAACCTGAGGGTCGAGGCGGGTCCACTGGGTTTTCCCGTGCCAGGTCCAGCGGTGGCCACTCATCAGGTCTTCACCTGCGGTCGCGGCATCGTCGGGCAAGCCCAGTTCCCACAAGGGCAATTCAAAGTGGGCTTCCTGCACGTGGTGCGGGTCGAGATTGATCGCCACCAGCACAAAGTTGCTGCCATCGGCGCTGCGCTTGCCGAAATACAGAATGTTGTCGTTCCAGGCGTTGTAGAACGTCAGGCCCAAATGCGTGTGCAAGGCCGGGTTTTGGCGGCGGATGCGATTGAGTTGCGCGATCTCGGGCACGATGTTGTCGGGCGCCGTGAAATCCCGTGGTCGAATCTGGTATTTCTCGGAGTCGAGATATTCCTCGCGCCCCGGCAAGGCCGCGGATTCGCACAATTCAAACCCCGAATACATGCCCCACAAACCCGAGCCCATGGTTGCCAGCGCGGCACGGATGAGGAACCCGGCGCGCCCTGACTCTTGTAAAAAGCGTGGGTTGATGTCCGGGGTGTTAACGAAAAAATTCGGGCGAAAGCACTCGCGCAACGGGCTCTGGTTGAGCTCGGTAAAGTACTGGGTCAGTTCGGCCTTGGTGTTGCGCCAGGTGAAATAGGTGTAGCTCTGGGAATAACCCACCTTGCCCAGCCGCGCCATCATCGCCGGGGTGGTAAAGGCTTCAGCCAGAAAAATCACGTCGGGGTAGGTGCTTCTGATGTCGGCAATCAGCCATTGCCAGAATGGCAGCGGCTTGGTGTGCGGGTTGTCCACACGGAACAGCTTGACCCCCTCTTCAACCCAGCCCAGCACGATGTCACGCAATGCCAGCCACAGTGACGGGATCGCATCCGGGGCATAAAAATCGACGTTGACGATGTCCTGGTATTTCTTCGGCGGGTTCTGCGCGTAGCGAATCGTGCCGTCGGGGCGCCAATTAAACCAGCCGGGATGCTGGGTAAGCCACGGATGGTCCTGCGAACACTGGATGGCGAAATCCAGCGCAATCTCCAGCCCGTGTGAAGCGGCGGCCTGCACCAGACGGCGAAAATCCTCACGCGTGCCCAATTGCGGGTGAATCGCATCGTGCCCGCCCTCTTCGCTGCCGATGGCATACGGACTGCCAGGGTCGTCGGGGCCGGCTTGCAGGGCATTGTTCGGCCCCTTGCGATGACGGCGGCCGATGGGGTGGATCGGCGGAAAATACAGCACGTCAAAGCCCATGTCGTGGATCATCGGCAGCCGATCAATCACGTCATTAAACGTTCCGTGCCGGGCGGGATCGTTGGTCATCGAACGCGGGAACAGTTCGTACCAGCTGGCAAACTCGGCCAACGGGCGCTCCACGTCCACCGGGTACTCAGGGCTGAGGCTGACGTAGGCATGGTATTGCGCCTGCGCCATGAGATGGGCGCTGCTTTCATGGAGGAACAGCGCCACTTGTTCGGTTTCAAGCAAGCCGGCGAGTTGAACCAATAAAGCCTGCAACTGCGCCTTAAGCGCATCCTGCGTGCGCTCGATCGCTTGTTGGACCAGCACCCGTCCTTCTTGCAGCTCAAGGCTGACGGGGACCCCGGCCTGATGCTTTTTCTCCAGTTCATGGCAAAAGCTGGCAAAGCGATCAATCCAGGCTTCAATGCAGAACACATAGCGCCCTTGCAATGGCACGCCGAACTGACCCCGCCAGCTATCATTGCCAAGAAATGTCATGGGCGTGGTTGACCACACGTCCTCTTCGGCCCGACGCCAATGCAGCCTCACGGCCAGTTGATCGTGTCCATCGGTAAAGACGTTGGTGGTGACCTCAACCGTCCGCCCTTGGGTCGCCTTGACGGCGAACTGGCCGTTATCCAGCACCGGGGAGGTGCTTTCAATGACGATGCGCGGCAGCAACAACGCATGGGACAGAGGCAATACAGCGGTTGAATCTGAATCCGGGAAATCAGCAGTCATCGAGCATCACTCCTCACGCCCATGGACGCTAACGTGTGTCGTTTTGAAGCACTTTCCGGCATTGGCACCGGGCACTTAGCTTGGGAGGCAGCATCCGGTTTAAAAGTTCAGACTGTTTTGCGACGACCCGCTGGTCGTAATGCGGGAGTTTTTTACCGGGGTACGGGGTCAACCGTCTTGAAGACCTGCCGTTAAGCCGCGGCGCTAGCCAATCGAGAGGCCCACTGATGACGATTCCGATGCCTGCACACACACCGGACCCGAACATTGATGATCCGGTGATCCCACCCACTGATACACCGCCCATCCCCGAGCAGGATCCTTTGCCCGAGGCTCCAGAGCCAATGGGCGATCCACCCACTAAAGTCCCGCCAATTAAAGCGTCAGCCATCCTTTGACCTGCTCATTCAGGAGATTGCCCCATGAGCTTAGTTATTGACCGAACCCATAGCACCTGTGTCTTTACCTTGCCCGCCGGCACGCTGCAGGTAGACCTGCCCAAGGTCGTCATTATTAACAGTGACCCTTCTGGCCTGTCACAGGCGTTGGTGGGGGAAGAGAAAATTGCAGTTACCGAGGAACAAGCGGAGGAGTTGGTCAGCGCTGGCGCGATCGATCAACGAGAGATGCTGCATGCCACCACCGACGGCTCACCCATATAAGCCATGCGCACGGTGAGCGACGTTAAGGCGACGCTCACCGCAGCTGTCAACGGACTACGTACAGCGGGTATTCCGGGCTCAGGGTCAGGCAAGTGCGCAATTGGGTGTCACGCATCAGCGCTTTGGTGGTTTCACTCATTAACAACGTGATTTGCGCTGGCGGCGGCAAAAGGCTCAGTCGCTGGTGAAGTTCGATCAATGGCTGTTGCCGCGACTCGTCACAGTGTTCATACGCCCGAAAAATGTGAGCCAGCCCCAGGTCGATCAGCTCGGCGGGCGATGTGTCTGCCTGCAACGCTTTCTCCAGCGTCAGGCAATACCCGGCGTAACTGTCAATCCATGCGTCAATACAAAACACATGTGGCCCGGGTTGTGCGAACAGAATCTGCCCGTACCACACACGGTTACCCAGCGTATGCATGTACTGACTCTCGCCATCGCAGCTGTCAACGTGCCGCCATCGGACAATGACGGCCAATGGCCCGGAGGTGAGGCAATAGACGTTGCTCGTGACCTTGAACAATTGGCCGACAATCGCTTTGGCCGGCTTATGGCCGTAACTGACTACTGGCATAACCTTTTCAATCACGATTCGCGGTGTTTCCATGCCGAATGCGGATCTTTCAGCACCTGAATCTGGCTCAAACCTTGCCCCAGCGGCCATCTAAAGTAACCCCACTTCAATCATGTGTTTGCGCAAATGTCCGGTTGCAATCCGGACTCACTCATCAGGTGAGTCGCTGTTTCATTGATCCTTGTCAGCATCTGCCAAGACACAATGAGTTACAAGTCGCGACCCAATAAATACAACGCCGTTACCCGGTGCAGCAGGTTGTCGCAGGTGTTTGAAATATGGCATCTGATACGCTTTTAAAACAGATAGCTGAGCCTGTTATGCAAACAGTTCGCTGGTCATAGTGCACGGGCCTGATGGAGGCTGATGAGCGATAGACCATGAGCGAACATATTCCCGTCCAGATAATTGAATCCTTTGAGGCTTCTCGACCCAAAGCCGCAACAGTCAAATCCACACACCGTGATAACGCAATCCATACCCGCAGCTTTACCGGGCTGTTTCGAACCCTGAGATTAGTCGGCGCCGGTTTTCTGTTTCTACTGTTCTTCGGCACTGTCTGGCTCAGTTGGGACGGACGCCAAGCAGTGCTGTGGGACCTGTCTGAAAGCAAGTTTCACATTTTCGGCGCAACCTTTTGGCCTCAAGACTTCATTTTGCTGTCAGGGCTATTGATTATCGCCGCGTTCGGTTTGTTCACTATTACTGTGTTTGCCGGACGTGTGTGGTGCGGCTACACCTGCCCGCAAAGCACCTGGACGTGGCTTTTCATGTGGTGCGAAAAGGTCACCGAAGGCGACCGCAACCAGCGCATCAAGCTCAAAGCCGCGCCCTGGGGCATCAACAAAATCGCGCGCCGCACCGCCAAACATGCGCTGTGGCTGTCTATCAGCGTGATGACAGCCTTGACCTTTGTCGGTTATTTCACGCCGATTCGTCCGCTGGCCACTGAACTGCTGACCCTCGAGATGGCTGGCGTCAGTTTGTTCTGGGTGCTGTTTTTCACCGGTGCCACTTACCTCAACGCCGGGTGGTTGCGTGAAGCCGTGTGCATGCACATGTGCCCGTATGCGCGGTTCCAGAGCGTGATGTTCGACAAGGACACACTGGCTATTTCCTATGACGTGGCCCGTGGCGAAGCCCGTGGACCGCGCAAACGCGGCGCCGATCCCAAACAGGCCGGGCTGGGCGATTGCATCGATTGCCATATGTGCGTGCAGGTGTGCCCGACGGGCATCGACATTCGCGACGGCTTGCAGATGGAATGTATTGGCTGTGCAGCCTGTATCGACGCCTGTGATTCGGTCATGGACAAAATGGGCTATGACCGCGGGCTGGTGCGCTATACCTCCGAACACGAGTTGCAGGGTGGCAAGACCCACATGCTGCGCCCGCGCCTGATTGGCTATGCCGTGGTGCTGCTGGCGATGATCGGCGCGCTGGTGGTGGCGTTGAACCAACGCAGCATGGTGTCACTGGATGTGATCAAGGACCGGGGCCTGTTCCGTGAGAACAGTCAGGGCCAGATCGAAAACATCTACAGCCTGAAAATCATCAACAAAACCCAGGAGACCCAGCACTATCGGGTGTCGCTCAAGGACGGCGACGGTTACCAGTTGCAAGGCAAAACCGAGTTGACGCTTGCTCCCGGGGAAATCACCGACCTGCCGGTGTCGGTGGCCCTGCTGGCCGATCGCCCGACCAGCAGCTCGCAAACCATAACGTTCGTGGTCACTGACACCGATCAGCCCAGCGTGCGCGGCGTCGCTGATAGCCGTTTCGTGGCGCCGCTCAATCGCTGAGGGTTACCCGCTGAGTGCACACCGGCCCTGTTTGCGCTGCGATAACCGGCGGCGACAGGTAGAGTGTCGGCGCTGAAACTTTTTGAATAATGCCGGACCGAGCCTTGCCTAGATGAAACGTTACGAAAAATTTGCCGACGATATTGCCGAACTGATCCGCTCCGGGGTGCTCGGCCCCGGCCAACGGG
Source organism: Pseudomonas sp. WS 5071 (assembly GCF_012985765.1). Classification (NCBI taxonomy): domain Bacteria; kingdom Pseudomonadati; phylum Pseudomonadota; class Gammaproteobacteria; order Pseudomonadales; family Pseudomonadaceae; genus Pseudomonas; species Pseudomonas sp. WS 5071. The sequence continues at coordinate 107,484 of NZ_JAAQWY010000014.1, forward strand.
TGCCTTCGGTGCGCTACGCCAGCCAGACGTACGGCGTGAGCCCGTCCACCGTGTTTCAAGCGTATTACCTGCTGGAGCGCCGCGGTTTGATTCGTGCCAAGCCGCGCTCCGGGTACTTTGTAAACGCCCATACACCCAGCCCGTTTTGTGAACCGGCGTTCAGCAGCCACGTCACCGAATCCACGGAAGTGGACGTCAGCGCACTGGTGTTTTCGGTGCTCGACTCGATCAAAGACCCGCACACCGTGCCCTTTGGCTCGGCGTTCCCGAGCCCGACGTTATTCCCCCTGCAGCGCCTGGCCCGTTCCATGGCCACTGCCAGCCGCGAAATGGACCCGCGCATGGTGGTAACCGACATGTCCCCCGGCAACCCGCAACTCAGGCGGCAAATTGCGCTGCGTTACATGGTGGGCGGGCTGATGCTGCCCATGGAGGAGTTGCTGATTACCAACGGTGCGCTGGAAGCCTTGAACCTGTGCCTGCAAGCGGTGACCGAACCCGGCGATCTGGTGGCCATTGAAGCGCCCGCGTTTTACGCCTGCCTGCAAGTGCTTGAGCGGCTCAAGCTCAAGGCAGTGGAAATCCCCGTGCACCCGCGCGAAGGCATTGACCTGGGCGTGCTCGCACAAACCCTGGAACGCCATCCGATCAAAGCAGTCTGGTGCATGACTACCTTCCAGAACCCGATTGGCGCGAGCATGCCGGATGCCAAGAAACAGGCACTGGTCGACCTGTTGCGCACCCATCAAGTGCCATTGATCGAGGATGACGTGTACGCCGAACTGTATTACGGCCAACACGCCCCTAAACCGGCCAAAGCGTTTGATACCGAGGGGTTGGTGATGCACTGCGGCTCGTTTGCCAAAAGCCTGGCGCCCGGCTACCGGATCGGCTGGGTGGCAGCGGGCCGCTACGCGCAAAAAGTCGAACGCCTGAAACTGATGACCTCGTTGTGCGCTTCCATGCCAGCCCAGGCCGCCATCGCTGACTACCTGCAGCATGGCGGTTACGATCGCCACCTGCGCAAATTGCGTTACGCGCTGGAGGAACAGCAAAGCGCCATGCTGGCCGCGATTGGCCGTTACTTCCCGGCTCAAACCCGTGTCAGCCAGCCAACGGGCGGTTACTTCCTGTGGCTGGAACTGCCCGAACAAATGGACTCGCTCAAACTGTTCCAGATGGCGCTGGCGCAAGGCATCAGCATCGCACCGGGCCCGATCTTCTCAGCGACCCAGCGGTTCCGCAATTGCATCCGCCTCAACTATGGCAGCCCGTGGGATGAAGCGAGTGAAAAGGCCATGGAAACCTTGGGGAAAATCGTGCGCTCGTTTTAGCGCTCCCGCCAACCGAGGCGTCACGCTATCCCGGCATGCAGGTGAAGTCCGCCGTGTGTGCCACTTCCTTGCCCTGCCCATCCACCAGCCGGGCCTTGATGTGCGAGCCCAGGCTCGACTCGATCAGTTGGTAACGGGCGCCAGCCTCGAAGCCCTGGTAGCTGACGTCACCTTGGCAATCAATCTGATTTTGATCACCGCTTGCCCCTTCAAACAACGTGACGTCCAGCCGGTGCGCGCCCGGTGTCACCTCAAAAAAACGCCCATCACGGGTGTTCTTGCCATCCACACGTTCGGCCATCAGGTCGTTGCTGCCCTCTTCCTTGAGGCCAATCCATGCCTCGCTCGGGTCTTGTCTGGGCATTGGCCCGGCACAGGCCGACAGGAACAGGGCAAGGCTCAGGCCCGGAATCAACAGCAAGGGTTTGAAAATCATCGCAACGTGCCTCGCAAAACAGACCATCGAAATGACGGGGCTGACCTTCTCCCGTCGAACAGGCCTTCAGCTTGGCCGCCTTCGAACACAGCGCCAAATGAAGGTCAATGAAGGGATTTTCAGCCGTTACTTAAAGGATTCTTCATGTGCCTGAAAGCGCAGCGTTAGGTGCCAGCGGCAAAACTGCCGGGGTTTGCAATTCCACTCCCCGGAGGTTCAGGCATGCTCGGGCTGGTAAAGACCGCACTGCACAAGCCCTACACGTTTATCGTGTTGGCGATTTTCATCTGCATCATTGGCCCTCTGGCTGCTGTGCGAACGCCCACGGACGTGTTCCCGGACATCGGTATTCCGGTGGTCGCCGTGGTGTGGCAATACACCGGGCTGGCACCCGCCGACATGGCGGGACGGGTGATTTACACCTATGAGCGCTCACTCAGTACGACCGTGAATGACATCGAACACATCGAGTCGCAGTCACTGCCGGGCATGGGCATTGTGAAAATTTTCTTCCAGCCCGGCGTTGATATTCGTACGGCCAATGCGCAAGTCACCGCAGTATCCCAGACCGTGCTCAAACAAATGCCGCCCGGCATTACGCCGCCGCTGATCCTTAACTACAGCGCCTCCACCGTGCCGATTTTGCAGTTGGCATTCTCCAGCCCCACGCTGTCCGAAGCGCACATTCGCGACCTGGTGCAGAACAGCATCCGCTTGCCCCTCAGCGCCCTGCCCGGTCTGGCCATGCCGACGCCCATGGGCGGCAAACAGCGCCAGATAACCCTCGACCTTGATCCGCAAGCGCTGGCCGCCAAAGGCCTGTCGGCACAGGACGTGGGCAATGCGCTGGCGGCACAAAATCAGATCATCCCCGTGGGTACGGCAAAGCTCGGCAGCTATGAATACACGGTGATGCTCAACAACAGCCCCAAGGCTATCGACGCACTCAACGACTTGCCGATCAAGACCGTGAACGGCGCGCTAATCACCATTGGCCAAGTGGCCCACGTGCGTGACGGATCGCCGCCGCAAACCAATATCGTGCGGGTCGATGGCCACCGTGCGGTGCTGATGCCAGCGCTGAAAAACGGCAACATTTCGACCCTTTCGATTGTCGACGGCATTCGCGCGATGCTGCCGCGCATCAATGAAACCCTGCCGCCGTCACTCAAAACCTCGTTGCTGGGCGACGCCTCGGTGTTCGTCAAACAGTCGGTGGGCAGCGTGGCGCAGGAAGGTGTGATTGCAGCCTTGCTGACCAGCGCCATGATTCTGCTGTTTCTCGGCAGTTGGCGTTCGACGCTGATCATTGCGGTATCCATCCCGCTGGCGGTGCTGTCGGCCATTGCCTTGCTGGCCCTGAGCGGGCAAACCCTGAACGTGATGACACTGGGTGGGCTGGCCCTTGCGGTGGGGATTCTGGTAGACGACGCCACGGTCACCATCGAGAACATCAACTGGCACCTTGAACAGGGCAAATCGGTGCGCGATGCGATTCTGGACGGTGCGAAACAGATCGTCGGCCCTGCGTTTATTTCGCTGCTGTGCATCTGCATCGTGTTTGTGCCGATGTTCATGCTGCAAGGCATTGCCGGTTACCTGTTCCGCCCGATGGCGCTGGCGGTGATGTTCGCCATGGGCAGCTCCTTTCTTCTGTCGCGCACGCTGGTGCCGACGCTGGCGATGTTTCTGCTTAAACCCCACGTGCCTGAGCAAGGCCTCGGCCATCATCCCGAAGACCGCTACATCAATCATCACGAAGGCCAACAGCACGCGCAGCCACATTCGCCGCCCCTGCGGGCGTTGCTGCGTTTTCAGCAAGGGTTTGAGCGCCGCTTTTCTGCTGTGCGCGACGGCTACTACGGGTTGCTGACGCTGGCGCTGACGTGGCGCAAGGGATTCCTGCTGGTGTTTATGGGGGGTGTATTGGCCTCGTTCGCGTTGCTGCCCAGCCTTGGGCAAGACTTTTTCCCCGCTACCGATGCGGGCGCGCTGGCCTTGCACGTGCGCTTGCCGCTGGGCACACGCATTGAGGAAAGTGCTGCAGCGTTCGACCGCATCGAGTCGCGCATCCGCGAGGTGATCCCGGCAGATCAAGTCGACAGCATTATCGACAACATCGGCATTGCGCTGAGCGGGATCGACATGGCCTACAGCAGCAGCGGCACCATCGGGCCGCAGGACGGCGATATTCAGGTCACCCTCAATGCCCGTCATGGGCCAACGGCGGGGTACGTGAAAACATTGCGCGAAACCCTGCCCGACAGTTTCCCCGGCAGCCAATTTGCGTTTATGCCCGCCGACATCAGCAGCCAGATCCTTAACTTTGGCGCCCCCGCGCCGCTGGACGTGAAGATTTCCGGGCGTGATGACACGGCCAATCGCGCCTATGCCCAGGTATTGATGCGCCGTTTACAGCATGTGCCGGGCATCGCTGACCTGCGCATTCAGCAGTCGCAGGGGTATCCCTCTTTGCAAGTGAAGGTGGACCGTCAACGCGCCAACGGGTTGGGAATTACCGAGCGCGATGTGACCAATAGCATGGTGGCATCCCTTGCGGGCAGTTCGCAGGTGGCGCCAACGTTCTGGCTTAACCCGCAGAACGGCGTCTCCTACGGGGTGGTCGCGGCCACGCCACAATACCGCCTGGACAGCCTGCCGGCTCTGCAAGCGCTGCCAGTAACAGGGAGTAACGGCCAGTCACACGTCCTTGGTGGCCTGGCGACTATCCGCCGCGTGCAAAGCCCGGCGGTGGTGACGCACTACAACATTCAGCCGACACTGGACCTGTACGCCAACCTTCAGGGGCGCGATTTGGGCGCCGTGGCCAGCGACGTGCAAAAGGTTATTGATGGCGCCGCCGACCTGCGGCCCAAAGGCGCGGTTATCCGCCTGCACGGGCAGATCGACGCCTTGCATGAAGCCTTTAGCGGTTTGAGCTATGGATTGCTGGGCGCGGTGGTGCTGATTTACCTGCTGATCGTCGTCAACTTTCAGTCCTGGCTGGACCCGTTCGTCATCATCACCGCCCTGCCCGCGGCGCTGGCCGGGATCGTGTGGATGCTCTTCCTGAGCGGCACCTCATTGTCTGTACCCGCACTGACCGGCGCCATCTTGTGCATGGGGGTGGCGACCGCCAACTCGATTCTGGTGGTGAGCTTCTGTCGCGAACGCCTGGCTGAGCATGGCGACGCGTTGAAGGCTGCGCTGGAAGCAGGCTACAGCCGATTCCGTCCCGTCTGCATGACGGCGCTGGCCATGATGTTCGGGATGCTGCCGCTGGCGCTCTCGGAAGAACAAAACGCGCCGCTGGGCCGCGCCGTGATTGGCGGCCTGATGTTGGCCACCGTTGCCACCCTGTTATTCGTGCCCGTGGTGTTTAGCCTGGTACACGGTCGTAACAACACTCGCGCTGCTGGAGAAACGCCCCATGTCGTCTGATCAAAACCCCTCGCACAAGCGCTTGATGTACCTGGGCATCGGCGGCCTTGCGCTCGTCGCCCTGCTGGTAGCCAACGGGCTGGCGACCCGCAGCCGGCATGAGCACGCGGTCAGCCAGTGGACAGAAGCGGCTGCCCTGCCGGTAGTGAGCGTGTTGCAGCCCCAGCAAAACGCCCGGGGCGACACCCTGCGCTTGCCCGCCCACCTTGAGGCCTGGAGCAAGGCGCCCATTCATGCCCGCGTGAACGGCTACTTGAACAGTTGGCAAACCGATATCGGCAGCAAAGTGCAAGCCGGTCAGGTGCTGGCGCTGATCGACAGCCCCGACCTGGACCAGCAATTGGCCCAAACCCGCGCCCATATGCTGCAAGCGCACGCCAATGCCAGGCTGGCGGCGACTACCGCCGCGCGCTGGCAACACTTGCTGGCGTCGCATTCGGTCTCGCGTCAGGAAGCCGATGAAAAGCAATCGAATGCGGCCGCCGCCCAGGCCAATGCGCAAGCGGCCGAAGCTGATTTCGCACGGCTTTGCTCACTGGAGGCCTACAAGACCATTCGCGCGCCTTTCGCCGGTACCATCACTGCGCGCCATACGGACATTGGCCAGTTGATCAAGGCCGATACGGACAGCGACACCGAACTGTTTGACATCGCTGACACCCACCAACTACGCCTGTACGTACCGGTGCCGCAGAATTACGCCAGCGTGATCCGCCCTGGCATGCAAGCTCAACTTTCGGTGCCGGAACACCCGGGGCACACTTTCAGCGCGCGTCTGATTGGCAACTCAACCTCGGTTGACCCGCGCTCGGGCACGCTGCTGGCGCAATTTGTTGTACCCAATCTCAACGGCGCGCTGATGCCCGGCGACTATGCCGAAGCCGTTCTGGCAGTTGCGCCTGACACCCAGGGCGTCAGCATTCCCGCCAGCGCGCTGATTTTTCGCGCTCAAGGTACGCAAGTGGCGCTGCTGGATGCCACGCAGCACGTGCACTTGCGCACCATCCACATCGGCCTGGACCTGGGTGATAGGTTGGTGGTCGATCAAGGGTTGAAACGTACCGACGCTGTCATCGACAACCCACCGGACGCCTTGCGCGAGGGTGATGCCGTAAGGCTCGCGAACCAGGGGGCGTCCCATGCTGCCAAGGCTTAAGTTCGCGCTATTACTGGGGGTCCTGGTGTTGCAGGGCTGTTCGTTGGCACCCACCTACAGCGTGCCGACGATCGCACTGCCCGCACACTATCGAGAACAAAGCCGTGTTGGCCCCTGGCATCCTGCGCGCCCTGCAGATCAACGCCCGCGGCAGTGGTGGTGGGTGTATCAGGACGCACGCCTGAACGCCCTGCAACAACAATTATTGAACGCCAATCCCGATCTGGCAGCGGCGCTAGCGCATTTTGATGCGGCCCAGGCGTATGCCAGCCAACTGCACGCCGGACTGTTCCCACAACTCACGGCCAGCGCCCAACCGTTGCGTGAACGTCAATCAGAGAACCGCCCGTTGCGGGGTGCGACTCAACCGTCGGTGTACAACAGCAATACGGCTGGCTTCGCGCTGAATGTCGACCTCGATTTGTGGGGCAAAATCCGCAATCAGGTGGCGGCCGGTGATGCACAAGCGCAGGCGGCGGCCGATGATCTGGCGGTCGCGCGCTTGAGTTTGCAACGGCAGTTGACCGATTTGTATGTGCAGCTCGACGGTCTGGATGCACAACAGCGCATTTTGTCCCGCTCGCTGCAAGATTACAGCCAGGCCCTGCAACTGACCCGTGCCCGTTATCAGGGCCAGATTGCCTCAGAAGTTGACCTCACCCGCGCTCAGACCCAACTGGCCGAGGCACAGGCGCAACTGGATGAGGTGCGCGGGCAACGCAACCTGACTGAGCACGCCATTGGCGAACTGGTGGGCGAACCCGCCAGCACGTTTGAACTGGCCGCCCGCGAGCCGACCCTGTGCCTGCCGGAGCAACCCGACACCTTGCCTGGCGCACTGCTGCAACGTCGCCCCGACATCGCCGCGGCGGAGCGCCGGGTATTTGCCGCCAATGCACAGATCGGCGTAGCGAAAGCGGCGTGGTACCCCGACTTCAGCTTGAGCGGATTGATCGGCGGGCAAACCCAGGGCGCTGGCAACCTGTTAGCGGCCAGCAACCGATTTTGGGCGCTAGGGCCGTTGGTCAACTTGCCCATTTTTGACGGCGGCCGTCTGGATGCTCAGGCGCGTCAGGCCAGGGCAGAATTCGAAGAAGCCAGCGCGTTGTACCGCAGCACGGTACTGCACGCTGTACGGGAGGTGGAAGACAACCTGGCTCAGTTGCGCGACCTGCGCCAGCAACAATTGGACGAACAGGCCGCTGCCAATGCGGCACAGAACACCCAGGCGCTGGCCGTGCACAGCTATGAAGCGGGGGCGGTCAGTTATCTGGATGTCGTCACCGCGCAAACCGCTGCGTTGCAAACGCAACGTCAGGTACAGGCGCTGCGCACCCGCCAATTGCAGGCCAGCGTGGCGCTGTTGACATCATTGGGTGGAGGCTGGGGCAGGCGTTGACACAAGGCAAAACGCATAACGGCGCCGCTGCAAAAAAAATAATTGCACGGTGCCGTCCAAGTCCGCTGGTTGACGCTACGCTTAGGCAGCAAAGCAGCGCACTGATTCGTTAATGGGTGAGTTGATCGGCTGGCAACTCGATAACCTTGGCTTGCAGGTTGTCGAGTTTAGTGGTCAATCGGGTCAACATCGCCTGCGCCTCATCCCGGGTGTTGAAAGGTCCGAGCAGGACGCGCTGAACGCCATCAATGACCGCAATATAAGAGCTATAACCATGTTCCAACAGCCTGGCTGTCAGATCACTGAGCGCTTGAGTCTCGCCCAATTTGACCTCAACCGCCCATTGAGCCATCGGCGCCTGGACAGTCGATGTTTCAGAAGCTGCTTTAGCCCGTTGAATTTTATCGTTAGACTCCTGACCGCAAGCCGTCAGGGCCAATATTGCTGTCATTACGATGACTTTACGCACTGCGTATCCCCTATCTTTTTGAGTGGGTCGATTTTATCACTGGGACAGCGGCCTTTGCTCTCCTTGAACAAATCCAATCTGCCCTTATCTAAGACACATAGGCGAGAGCTTTCCTCGTACAGGGAATTGCCCCTCTGGCTATGACGTCTGTAATGAGCGGCGCATTTATATGCAGTTAGCAGTATTCTGTAGCCATGAACGAAGCCGCACCGTCTCAGAGACGTGCCATACAAAGCCATCAAGGAGAAAAAAATGCTGATACTCACCCGTAAAGTTGGTGAAAGCATAAACATCGGTGACGATATTACGATCACTATTTTAGGTGTCAGCGGCCAACAGGTCAGAATTGGCATCAATGCACCCAAAGACGTAGCCGTTCACCGTGAAGAAATTTACCAGCGTATCCAGGCAGGCCTGACAGCTTCGGACAAGAACGATCAGCAATAAATCTCCGAGGTATCAGCCCTTGGAGTAAGTGTCAGGGCTGCTCAGCCAGCCCTCCTCTTTCCTTTCTCACACACCTTGTTCACCCCTTCGTTAATCCCCTGCTGCGCCCTCCTGCGACAACCTGAACGGTGTATCGACTTGACGGTTTCGAGGTCTGCGACCACGCTCATTGCTCGCAGCTGCTGATGAACTGCTGCATCGCTGCGTAACAAGGTGTTAACCGTGTAGTCACGCCTTGAGGCATACCTCTTGATTCAGCCCCCTCCGGGTTGGAACTGTACAGTCAAGGAATGAAAGACATGTCTGATTTAATCGTAGTGGGATTTGACGATACTGAAAAAGCTGACCGCGCCTTGACCAAAATGGTGTCGTTGAGCAAAGAGCATCTGGTGGAACTGGAAGATGCGGTCATTGTTGTGCGCAACAACGAGGGCAAGGTACACATCAAGCAGAGCGTCAATCTCACCGCCCTTGGCGCGACTTCCGGTCTGGTCACAGGCGGTTTGTGGGGCGCTCTGGTTGGGCTGTTGTTTCTCAACCCGCTGGCAGGCTTTGCCATCGGCGGCGCGCTCGGTGCGGGCACAGGCGCGCTATCGGGGTCGTTGAGTGATTACGGTATTGATGACGATTTCATCAAGTCGCTGAGCGAAACCATTCCCAATAACTCTTCAGCCTTGTTCGTGCTGTTGCGTAAGTTCCAGCCAGAGAAAGTGTTGAAGGAACTTGAAGATTCAAACTTCAAGGGCAAAGTATTACGCACTTCTCTTTCGCCCGAACAAGAAGAAAAGCTTCAGGCTGCACTCTCTCAAACCAGCCTGACGAAGTCGTAAAGCCAGCCAGCCGCTCAATCGACCGCCTCACAGGGCGGTCGAACGGTTTGGGCCCACCTCAATCGGTGGGGTTGTTGTCCGCAAACGATTTATTGAGCAGCTTTTTAATCGTTTCATCCGGCATGCCCAGAAACTGCTGATCAAACTCTTCAGCGTTTTCGGCGCGAACTGAGAGCAAACCCCACGCCTGTTTACCATCGGGACTAAACACCACATTCAACTGATTGGCTGCACAATCGTGGGGTTTACACATCTGGCCGACGGTGTAGGTTTTGCCGTCCATGACCACCTTCTCTACGGGGGCCGCTGTGCCCTGACCGGTTGTCACCCACTGCGGGTAAGCCAGCATGGCCTGATATGCCTTTTTATAAGGTGCTTGCGTTGTCAGCTCAGGCAGACGGCTTTCAGCGCAGACGCCCGTTGCAATACCCGCCACAACTAAGCCCAACAACACACGGTTTAAAAATCCAGTCATCCGGTAGCTCCTTCTTATTCCCAAAACCTTACGGCGTGATAAGTGCCACAGGTTTAGCGCAGTTTCAGTTCAAGCGCACGGCAGTACCGGTAGCAAATACCACCAGCATCCCCCCGCGACCTGACGGCATACTGATTTCAAAATTCAATCCCACAATCGCATCGGCCCGCAGCACGCCCGCACGCTCACGAATTTCGTCCGTGACTTCTGCCCGGGCTTCTTTCAATGCACGTTCCAGGGTCTGCGAACGCCCGCCGAAAAAATCCCGCATACCGGTAAAAAAATCCCGCACCACGTTGATACCGTGTACGGACTCCGCACTGACTACACCCAGATACTCCGTAATTTGACGGCCTTCAATTCGGTGAGTGGTGGTAATGATCATTAAAACTTCCTTAGGGCATGTGAGGTCGTACAGCAGGCCTCATCGAAGGACAGGTTACCTCAGACCATGAGGACACAACCGGGTTCATCATCACTCCCCTGCAGCTCTGGTCTTATGAGCAAGCAGTGTTACTGTAGAGGCCGACTGAAAAACAGCCGGCATGAAAAAGGACATGCACCCCGCGCTGGTAGGTTTGAAGGTAAAAACTGCGTCAGGTAATTTTTTGACCCGCTCAAGGAAGTTCTCAATGGTCCAAAGACACGTCATCAATGCTTCGGTCAGCCCCAAAGGCAGCCTGGAGACGTTATCGCAACGTGAAGTGCAGCAACTGAGCGAAGTGGGCTCAGGCACCAGTTACACCCTGTTCCGCCAATGTGTGTTGGCCATTCTCAACACCGGCGCTCATGTCGACAATGCCAAAACCATCCTTGAAGCTTATAAAGACTTCGAAGTCCGTATTCATCAGCAAGACCGTGGTGTTCGCCTTGAGCTGTTGAACGCTCCGGCAGATGCGTTCGTGGATGGCGAAATGATCGCCAGCACGCGTGAAATGCTGTTCAGCGCCCTGCGTGACATCGTGTATACCCAAAGTGGTCTCGACAGCCCGCGCATGGACCTGAGCACCTCCGCAGGCATTACCGACTATGTGTTCCACCTGCTGCGCAATGCGCGCACTTTGCGCCCCGGCGTAGAGCCCAAAATCGTGGTGTGCTGGGGCGGCCACTCGATCAATACCGAAGAGTACAAATACACCAAGAAAGTCGGTCACGAATTGGGTTTGCGGCTGCTGGACATCTGCACCGGTTGCGGTCCTGGCGTCATGAAAGGCCCAATGAAAGGGGCCACGATTTCCCACGCCAAACAACGCCTTACGGGCGGCCGGTATCTCGGGCTGACCGAGCCCGGGATCATTGCTGCCGAAGCACCCAACCCGATCGTTAACGAACTGGTGATCTTGCCGGACATCGAAAAACGCCTTGAAGCCTTTGTGCGCGTAGGCCACGGCATCATCATCTTCCCGGGTGGCGCAGGCACGGCAGAAGAATTCCTTTATTTGCTCGGCATTCTGATGCATCCGGACAACAGCGACGTACCGTTCCCGGTGATTTTGACCGGTCCTAAAGAAGCCGAACCTTACCTGCAACAACTCCACGAGTTTGTGGGCGCCACACTGGGCGAAGCGGCGCAAAAGCACTACCAGATCATCATCGATAACCCGGCCGAAGTGGCTCGCCAGATGACGGCCGGTCTCAAAGAGGTCAAACAGTTCCGTCGCGAACGCAACGACGCGTTCCACTTCAACTGGCTACTGAAGATTGATGAGGGTTTTCAGCGCCCGTTTGATCCGACCCATGCCAACATGGCCAGCCTGCAATTGCGCAAGGACCTGCCACCCCACGAATTGGCCATCAACCTGCGGCAGGCTTTTTCAGGCATTGTGGCCGGTAACGTGAAAGAAAAAGGCATTCATCTGATTGAGCAACATGGCCCTTACGAGATTCATGGCGATGCGGCCGTGATGAAGCCGCTGGACAAATTGTTGCAGGCTTTCGTAGAGCAACACCGCATGAAACTCCCCGGTGGCGCAGCGTATGTGCCGTGTTATCGCGTGGTGAGCTAACCCACGGCGTCATGGCTGGCCGGGCTAAAGGTGCACACGGCGGCACCCATGGCCTGGCTGGCCTTACTGTCTTATTTCAACGGCGTGAACGTTTTAACCTGCTTGATCCACGCAGGGTCCAATCGCGTTTGCTCAGTGTCGATGCTCAACGCTTCAAGCCGCGCCTTATGCAGGTCAATCTCCCGCACCATCTGGCTCAACGCACTGGAATTAGCATCCAGCTGATACATCTGGGTGATCCCCAAGTGATAGAAGCGCAACAGTTTGAGCGCGCTGACATCCCCGGCCATGACACCCGCCGTCACGTGATGCATGGCGTTTGTGACCCGCATGAGGCTGCGTTTGAGTTGCCACCCGTATACCGCAGCCGCCATCCAGGGTTGTGACCAGAACACGTAACGTACCAGCATTAAGGTGACGATCAGTGCGGCGATTACCCCGGCCAGATTCAACCTGAAGTTATCCCCGCCCGGTACGCCTGCCAGCATCACCGCCAGGCCAGAAATCACCAGCGCCAACAGGGCAAACAGTAATGCGATATAAAGCATGCTGCGCCGGGTTTGCTGACGATAAGCCTCGGGACTCATCGGCTTGATTTCAAACATCACGGTTTAAATACCCCTGCATGGCTGGAAAACAGGCGCGCATTATGGCACCTAACCCGGCCGAGCTGAGCGTTCGCCCCTTTTATAACTCACGTTAACGTCCGGGGGCCTGACTCATCAGGTCCAGGGCTTGTTCATATAACGCTACGCGCTGAGCGTGCCCGTTAAGTCCCCCATTAATAGCGCGTGTCACACGCTCAAAATCATCGCCATCTGCCAGCTCATTGAGGTGTCGAGAACTCCAATACCAACCTGCCGACTCTACTGCCCAGCGCCATTGTTCTAGCAATTGTGGCGTGGTCAGTAAACGTTCATCCCCAAACAGGCCCAAGCTGCATCGTTGATAGTTACTCTTGCCGGTCATTTGAATCAGCCCCCTGCCGCGGTAAAGCCAACCCTCTCCTGACGCCTCATCCCCATTACCCAGACGATTGCTGTATACCCGGTTTGCAATGGCTTCAGGCTTGCGATGCAACGTCTGCGCCTCACTATTGGGAACACGTCGTAAACGACCACCCTCCATGACCGTTACGTACGCGCCCTCGGCATTTTTCTCGGCAAAACGTGAACCCCACGTTGCGGCCAAACCACCCGCACTGTAATTAAGGTTCTCAACCAACACCGTAAAACCTCCACTCTCATGACCCACCTGGGACAAAAAAGCCGCCATACGGCGCGGGGTGTTGATCTCACGCTGCTCCGCCACCCGAAGTAAAAATGGCAGGTAGTCATTCAGGAAGGGGGCGCTTTTGGGGAATAACGTCGTCATTAATGCTGGCGTCAACATAGTAAACTCTTTTAGCTATTAAAAATAAAAGCTAAGCATCCGCCTGATACTCACGCACACGACCACCTTATAAATAGATACGCCTTACCACACACAGTAAATTTACCGACAATATTCAACCAAACCTGACGAACCAGCTCGTGCCCCCTTATGTAATGTACCTGCTTAAGCGGAGTGAACACCGGTGTGTTACACCATATAAACTTCAGCCCACATATCTGAAAAACTCACCATACTCCAACTAACAAACACCTCATCACTGCCTAAGCCACAACAACAGGAGTTCACTCTATGAACAGGCACCCTGACGATACGATGTCTATACACATGCGCTTCATAAACAAAACGGGCTACCGTCTGGACTTGGTATCAGCTCACCACACGGCCCTAGGGAATCTCCGAACAAGCCTTCAGTTATGCGAGAATCCCCGCAACACCTGATCCGAGCCGCCCATGAGCCAGATGAGCTTTTCCGACTTTGAGTACGCCGGCAAGCGCAAGCAAACCCGCCGAGAGCGCTTCCTCGCCGAAATGGATCAGGTGGTGCCCTGGGCAGGCCTGCTGGAGCTGATCGAACCGTTCTACCCCAAGGCCGGCGGCGGTAGAAAACCCTATCCTCTGGAAACCATGCTGCGCATCCA